>NZ_JARUND010000002.1:3612158-3913171 GCF_036898825.1 Streptomyces sp. B21-083
TCGTCGACGGCGGCGCGGGCCGCCTCCAGAGCCGTGGGGTACGAGCGGTAGTGGTCGACCATGCTCAGATACGTCCCGTCCGCGCGCCGCATCAGATGCAGTGGCCGCCCGTCCACGGTGACGTGCCACCGCCCCTCGCCCGGCGCGCGCATCGCCTGCGCCATGTGGTCGAGGTGATCCGCGCTCCCGGCGTCGGTCTTCAGACCGCGCAGCCGACGGCCTCGGTACGTCTCGTCGAACGACGACGCCTCGTCCCCGCCCCGCTCCCCCCGGGGCCACGCGGCGGCGACGACCGGGACGACGGCCAGGGCGAGGGCCGACACGCACAGGGCACGCAGCGCCTCCCGCCGCGTACCGGAACAGACACGGGGCCCTTCCGGGCCCCGCCGCTCTCTTCTGACGAACAACACTCTCTCCCCATCTCCTCGTTCGGTTTCGTTCGGTGACGGCGACCGCCCGGAGACCGGGCCCGGGTGTCAACCGCGGGCCCAGAGGGTCCAGTTCGTCAGGTTCCGTGACCAGGACCTGTCCGAACTACATGGAGCCGAGCCCCAGGACGCCCGTGGGGGCCGTCTGCAGCAGCGGGGTCAGTACGGCGGCCTGCGGCTCCTTGAGCATGGGCAGGCCGAACACCTCGGAGTTCGGCGCGGTCAGCGGGGTGTCGACGGACAGGCCGGGGGTCAGGGTGCGCAGGTCGGCCGCGGGGACGCTGACGCCGGCCTCGTCGAAGCCCTTGCCGAGCGCCTGCGGCAGCGGCGCCTGGGCCGACAGACCGGGCAGCGCGGCACCCATCGGCACCTGCGGCACCGCGCTGGCCGGGATCATCTGTCCCTCGACGTACCGCGGCCCCTCGGGCACGCCCGGCGTCAGCAGCGGCAGTTCGCCGCCGACCTTGGGCAGGTTCACGTTGAGGGACTTCTCGACGCCGTCCAGCGGTACGGGTACGGGGACCGTGCCGGCCGCGACGGCGGGGGCCGCGGAGCCCACCGCCGCCGCCACGCCGGTGAGAACAGCGGCGGCAAGGATTCGAGTGGTCGACTTCATGGCAGGTGCGGTCCTTTACAGGAATCGGGGGTGTACGTCCGTACGCGTAACGATCCTGGGAACCGCATCAGCTCATGATTCCCCCGACTGGTGCATTAGTCGTCCGATCGGCCCGGAAGAGCGAACCGGCTCGAACAGCCGACCCGCCCGGCCGTCAGCGCAGGCTGCGGGCCGGGAGGATGACGTGAGCCGCCGCGGTCAGGGTCTCGTCGGCGCCCGCGAAGGCGGCCAGCGCCTCCGGCTCGATGGGCTTGCCGGGCTGGGCCTCGGGCCAGGGGCGGGTGGTGAACACCAGGTAGGCGAAGCCCCGTTCGGCGACCGCGGTGAGCCACTCCGGGGGCGGCGTGCACTGGGCGTTGAGCTGCGGCATGTTGACGACGGCCGACCCGGCCTCGACGAGCAGGCTGACCGGCAGGCTCGGGCGGGTGGAACCGTCGACGATGTCGCCGCCGACCGGCAGACCGGTGTTGGCGAGGAGCTGCGCTACGGCGACGGCCGAGGCCTCCGGGCCGCCCTCGCCGTCCCCGAGGGAGTAGGCGAGGAGGTAGGGCATGTCGCCGTCGGGGGCCTCACCGCTCCAGGCCATCACGACGAGCGTGCCCAGATCGGCGATGCGGAAAGGGCGCGTTTCGCTTGAGGTTGAGGTCACCGCAAAACCCTATCGGCGGGATTCGACGCGTCCGGCCGCGTTCTCACTCGACCGGGGGATTTCCCGCCGGTATCCACACGAAAGAGGGACGGGCTTCGAACAGCACGAAGGGCCGATTCCGCACCGCCGGGGACGGCGGGCGGAATCGGCCCTTTCGGAAGCTGGATCGAAACGCGTGTGTCAGCCCTGGAGGGGGAGGCCGCCGAGCAGTCCGCCGTTGGAGTTGAGGGCGGTCGTCGCGCCCTTCACCGAGCTGAGCACCGAACCCTTGTTCTCGGTGTCGAGCGCGTTCGACTGGTGCTGGAGCGGCTGCAACTGGTCTACGTCGAGGGGGCCCTTGGTGAGCGTGTTGACGGCGCCGTTGAGGCTGGTGGGCGTGAGGTCGGCGGCGTCGTGGGCGAACGCGGGCGCGGCGACCCCGGCGATGACCATGGAACCGGCAACAACAGCGGCAGCCTTCAGGGACTTCATCGTGTTCCTTTCTTCGGCAACTCATGTCACCAGAGCGAATTCTGTCGCCGTGCCTAACGATCCCCGGTCGCGACGGAAACTCCGTAAGCAGAAAATTTCTGCGGTGCGCAAATTGGAAATTGACACCCCGGCGGAAGAACAGCCGTTGTGCCGGCCGGTGGGGTCGGCACAACGACCGGGAGGGCCGCGCTAGCGGGCCGGCAGCGGCAGGGGCTGAACCGCGGCCGGGAGCGGCGGCACCACCGCCGGCAGCTTCGGCAGCGGCGGCAGACCCGCCAGTTCGGGTGCCGGCAGGCCGCCGCCGAGCAGGGTGGCGGCGACGAGGCCGACGAGGCTCGTCAACACGCCGGTGACGGCCGGGACGACGTTCGCGACATCGCCGGACGTGACCGCCGCGAGCAGCGCGTCGACCGACTTCTGCAGCGCTGCGAGCGCGTCCCCCTTGATGTCGAGCGGGCCCTTGGCCGTCTTGCCGTCCTTGTGGCTCATCGGAAGCGCGGGCGCGGGCGGCAGGCCGGGCGTCGTCGGGAGGGCCGGGGTCGTGGGCAGGGCGGGCGTCGTGGGAAGGGCGGGAGTGGTCGGCAGGCCGGGCGTCGCCGGGACCTCCGGGGTCGCCGGCAGCGCCACCGGCGGAGTGGCCGGTGCCGAGGCCGGGGCCGGGGCCGCCGCCGTGGCCGCGGTGATGGCCGCTTTCACGGCGTCGCCCAGCTTCGTCGCCTCGTCCAGCGGCAGCTGGCCGTTGTCCGCCTTGAGTGTGGCGGTCAGCAGATCGGTGACGGGATTGAGTACGCCGCCCAGATCGCCCAGCGACTTGACCTGCGCGAGGAGCGCGTCCGCGTTGGGGACGGGCGCCTGGGCAGCCGCGTGCCCGCGCTCGCGGGCCGCGTCGCCGTCCGCGGCCAGGGCGGCCGGTGCGCCTATGCCGAGCAGGAGGGTGGCGCAGAGTGCGGTGGACGCGATACGCCGTGCGGGCAGAGCACGCATGGATGTTCCTTTCGGTGGTGCGGGGGCGTGTGTCGGACGGTGTGCGCCGGACGATGTGTCCGCCGTCGGATCCACCGTCAGATCCCCCGTTGCCACCTGCAACCGGTCATCCGCGCAAAGTGACGGCCCGTCGGCCGGGTCCCGTACGTCGTCGCTGGTGAGGCCCTGTTTCAAGGCCCGCCCGGCGAGTTGGCCACCCGGCCCGCCATTCGGGGCAAACGCCGGAAACGCGAACCGGCCGCCCTCCCCTGAGGGAGAGCGGCCGGCGGAAGGGTCCGCGACGACTTACGTCAGTCGTTGACGCAGGTGTTGCCGAACGCCGGGTTCAGCAGACCGATGACGTTGACGGTGTTGCCGCAGACGTTGACCGGAATGTGGATCGGGACCTGGAGGACGTTGCCCGACAGGACGCCCGGGGAGTGGGCAGCGGCGCCGTGCGCGTCGGCGTCGGCGGCGGCGACACCGGCGGTACCCGCCACGGCGGCGACGGCAACGGTGGAAAGGGCGAGGCCCTTCGCGATACGCGACATGGAGAAGTGCTCCTTGGGAGTTGTCACAAACATCCGGGCGGAAATGCCCAGCGCTGTGTCAACGCGTGGCGCGCGCCCTGGTTGTGCCGCCAATGGGGTGATCCTTCAGACCGCACGACCGCATGATTCCGACACAGATGCCATGTATCACTACTAAATACGTATAGCGGCTAGAGTTACCCATCTTCCGCCAGTCGCCCACAGACCCACCCAAATAGGTCGACCGCCGTCCGTCCGTCGGTCCACGACCTCTTTCCCGAAAGGGCAACGCCGGTCATGCGTATTTCCCCGGGTCTTCTGCTGCGCCGTGCGATGGTGGGCGTCTTTGCCCTCGCCGCGATCTGGACTCCGGGGGGTACGTCGACGGCCGCGCCGCCCGTCGGCGGGGAATCCAAAGAGCCCGGCAAGGAGTCGGAGCGCCTCGCGTTCGCGCAGCGCTACCGCGCGCTCCAGCACGGCGGGATCGTCCGCGCCGCCAACGCGTCCATCAGCTGCCGCGCCGCCCTCGGGACGTGCGCGAGCATCCGGAAGGGCGAGAACCTCGCGACGGGAACGGGTGGCAGCAGGGCGGCGGTCAACGGTGACCTCGACATGTTCTACGTCGATGTCGACAGCGACCCGAACACGTACAACTCCAGCCGGGCCGAGGTCCGGTTGCCGAAGGGCGGCCGGGCCACCTACGCGCGGCTGTACTGGGGCGGCAATCTCAAGGTCGGTGAGCAGAAGCCGCCGAAGGACGACGGGCGGGTGCTGATCGCCGAGCCCGGCGGCCAGTACAAGGAGCTGCTCGCGGACACGGTCGTCGGGCACCGGGTGGCGCACGGCGCCGACGCGTTCCAGGCCTCCGCCGATGTCACGAAGCTGGTCCGGGAGAGCGGTTCGGGGCTGTACACCGTCGCGCAGATCAACGTGGCGATGGGGAAGTCGGCGGCCGGGGCGTGGGGCGGCTGGACGCTGGTCGTGGCGTACGAGAACGCGGCGGAGCCGCTGCGGCACCTCGCCGTGTGGGACGGGTTCGACGCGCTGCGGGACCGGACGGGTGACGGCCCGTTGGTCCGGTTGGCCGAACTGCCGTTCCCGGCGGGCGCGAACGGACGCGCGGGTCTGGTCGCCTACGACGGGGACCGCGGCAGCGTCGGCGATTCCCTGACGGTGTCGGTCGCGGGGCGTACGACGGCGCTGGGGGACACGTCGAACCCCTCCGACGACGTGCTGAATTCGACCATCGGCAAGCCCGTCTCGGAGCGCGTTCCGGCATACGCGAACACCCTCGGCTACGACTCGGACGTGTTCGAACTGGATACGGCGCTGCGGCGCGGTGGTGACCAGCTGGCCTTCCGGCTCGTTTCCCAGCGGGACGCGGCGTGGGCCGGCGCACTTTTCGTGGCCGTCGACGCCCGGCAGTAGCCGAGGTGCGTCCGGCACCGCCATCCCGTGAGCGAGGAAACCGCGCATGCAACTGATCGCACCGGACCCCCGGCCACGGGTCCTGCACGTCACCCAGCCGGTGGACGGCGGGGCGCCCCGGGTCGTGACGGACCTGGCGCGGGCCCAGCTCGCCGCCGGTCTGCACGTCACGGTCGCCTGCCCGGACGGCGGTGACCTCGCCGCGCGACTGAGGGCGCTCGGCGCCGACGTACGCCCCTGGCACGCGACGCGCGCGCCGGGGCCCTCGCTCGTCGGGGAGGTGCGGCGGCTTCGGCGGGTGGTCGGGGCGGTGCGGCCGGATGTCGTGCACGCGCACAGCGCGAAGGCCGGGCTCGCCGCCCGGCTGGCGGTACGGGGGCGGGTGGCGACGGTGTTTCAGCCGCACGCCTGGTCGTTCGAGGCGGTCGGCGGGCCCACCGCGGCGCTGGCTCTCAAGTGGGAGCGGTGGGGGGCACGTTGGGCCTCCCGGGTGGTGTGCGTGAGCGACGCCGAACGGGCGACCGGGGTCCGTGCCGGGATCGCCGGTCAGTGGCGGGTGATCCCGAACGGCATCGACACCGAGCGTTTCCACCCCGCGCCGGCCGCCCCCGTACGAGCCGGGATTCCGCTGCTCGCGGAGGTCGATCCGGCCGCCCCGCTGGTCGTGTGCGTGGGGCGGCTGTGCCGGCAGAAGGGGCAGGACGTGCTGCTCCGGGCGTGGGGCGAGGTCGCGCGGCGGGTGCCGGGGGCACGACTCGTGCTCGTCGGTGACGGGCCGGACGCCGGCCGGCTGCGGGCTCTCGCCCCCGACTCCGTGCTGTTCGCGGGGGCCGTCACCGATGCCGTCCCCTGGCACCGGGCCGCCGATCTGGTCGTCCTGCCCTCTCGGTGGGAGGGCATGGCGCTGGCGCCGCTGGAGGCGATGGCCTGCGGGCGCCCGGTGGTCGTCACCGACGTGGACGGCGGGCGCGAGTCTCTGCCCGCCGCTCTCGCACCGCGCTGTCTGGTGCCGGCCGAGAACCCCGCCGCGCTCGCCGGGACCGTCTCCGAACTGCTGCTCGATCCTCCGCTGCGTGAGTCGCTGGGGAAGCTGGGGCGCCGGCACGTCCTGTCCGCGCACGACGTACGGCACACCGCCGAGGCCGTCGCGGACGTGTACCGCGAGCTGATCACCGCGCACGCCGTGCGGCCCGTGCGCGCCGAGTACAGGGAGTCCATCCACTCGTGACTGCGGAAAGTACCGTCCCCTCCCCCGGCGGAGGGTCGCGGGAGCACAGGTTCTCGACAGTGTCGGCCGTCTCGGTCATCCCGCCCCGCGAGTCGGTCGGCGGCTTCAGATTCCCGGCCGGTCGGCGCCCCGCGCTCCGGCCGGCCTCCCCGCTGCCGCTGCTCGCCGCGGACGGCACCGCCGCCCTGCTCGGCGTCCTGGCGCTCACCGGCCCACAGCGCCACCCCGTTCTCGTCGGCGCGCTGCTGATCGGCGTGGTCGCGCTGAACGCGCGGGCCTCGCTGTACCGGCCGGAGTCCGTGCCGGCGTTCCTCGACGAACTGCCCGCCGTCTGTGGCCGGATCGCGCTGGGCTGGCTGGCGCTGGCGGCCCTGGTCGGGGCGATCGAGCCCGTCGACCCGCTGTCCGCGCACACTCTCGTCCTGGGCTGCGCGGTACAGACGGCGGCGAGCGCGGCGGGCCGCGCGACCATCCACTGGCGGCGGCGCCGGGCACTGCTGCGCCGCCCGCACACCGCCCTCGTCATCGGACCGGCCGGCATCGCCCGGCGGGTGGGCACCGCGTTCCTGCGTCACCCGGCGTGCGGAGTACGGCCGGTGGGACTGGTCACCGACCACCCGGACGGCGTGGCGGGCCTGCCCGTGCTGACCACCGGCGAGGAGGTCCAGCGTGCGCTGATCCAGAACGGCGTCCGCGCCGTGCTCGCCGTCCATCCCTCCGTACGGGCCGAACAGGGGCCCTTGTTGCGGGCGTTGGCGGAGTCAGGCTGCACGCTGTGGGAGATCGACGCCGAGTCGCCCTCGTACGAGAGCGCGGAGCGGCTCGCCGGGTTCTCCTGCCGGCGGCTCGCCATGGGCCCGGACCGGCCGGGCAGCCTCGGCAAGCGGCTGCTCGACGTGACGGTCTCCGGGACGCTGCTCCTGCTGTTCTCGCCGTTGCTGCTGCTGTGCGCGGTGGTGCTGCGGCTGACCGGCGGGCGGGGAGTCGTCTTCCGGCAGGAGCGCATCGGCAAGGACGGGCGGCCCTTCACCCTCCTCAAGTTCCGCACCCACCGCCCGGTGAACGAGATGGAGGCGGCGACCCGCTGGAGCGTCGCCGACGAGCAGCGCATGAACTGGTTCTGCCGTTTCCTGCGCCGCACCTCGATGGACGAGCTCCTCCAGCTGTGGAACGTCCTCTGGGGCGATATGAGCCTGGTCGGGCCGAGGCCCGAACGCCCGTACTTCGTGGGCAAGTTCAGCCAGACCTACCCGGGCTACGCGGCCCGCCACCGGATGCAGACCGGCATCACGGGGCTCGCCCAGATCCACGGGCTGCGCGGTGACACCTCGATCGAGGACCGCTGCCGGTTCGACAACGCCTACATCGACAACTGGTCGCTGTGGCAGGACATCTGCATCCTGCTGCGCACCGCCGCCACGCTCGTCCGCCCGACAGGAAGTTGAGCGCAGTGAGCCACAGCCCCGCGCTGATGTTTCCGCGCCGAGCGCCCTTCGCGTACCTCGCGTCGTTCGCTCCGCTCCTGCCCGTACTCCTGGTGGTCGCCCTGCTCGCCCTGCCGGCCGCGCAGGGCACCGACGGCGGGGCGACCCCCGCCGACGCCGT
Source organism: Streptomyces sp. B21-083 (assembly GCF_036898825.1). Lineage (GTDB taxonomy): Bacteria > Actinomycetota > Actinomycetes > Streptomycetales > Streptomycetaceae > Streptomyces. The sequence goes on from NZ_JARUND010000002.1 coordinate 3,620,077, forward strand.
CTCCGGGCTGGTGGTCCTGTACTGCGCGATCCGGCTCGTACGGGAGCGGCGGCGCCCCCTGTCCCGTACGGCCGCCGTGGTGCTCGGGCTGCCGGTGGTCGGGCTCGCGGTCGCGGCCGTCGGAGCCTCCTCGCCGGCGGCCGGGGTCGGCGGCCTGGGTCGCTACCTCCAGATCTTCGTCCTGGTCCCGGCGGCCGTGGTGCTGCTCATCCGGGACCGGCGCGACTTCCGGGTGCTGGCCTGGGCGTTCGTCGGGTTCGCCCTGTTCCAGGGCGCGGTCGGGGTGCACCAGTTCGTGACCGGGACCGGCGCCTCCTACCAGGGCGAGGAGGTCCGGGCGGTGGGCACCTTCGGGCCCGCCGACGTGATGGGCATGGCGACCGTGGTGGCCTTCGGGCTGATGTGCGCGCTGGCGCTGGCGCTGGGGTCGGCCGGCGGCCGGCAGCGGACCGTCGCCGCCGGCTGCGCCCTGGTGCTCCTCGCCCCGCTCGCCGTCTCCTTCAGCCGGGGCGCCTGGATCGCCACGGCTGCGGCCTGCACCCTGCAGCTGATGCTGGCCGGGATGCGGCGCGCGCTGAAGGTGGGCGCCGTGGTGACCGCCTCGGCCGTGATCCTGGTCGGCGGCCTCGGCCTCGGCTCGGCGATGCTCCAGGAGCGGATCAGCAGCATCACCCAAGTCACCGACGCCCCCGACCAGTCGGTCACCGACCGGTACACGATGTGGGCGGCGGCGACCGACATGTGGAGCGAACACCCGCTCACCGGCGTCGGGTTGAAGGGGTTCCCCGAACACCGCGACGGACACGCCTCGTTGGCCCTGTCCTCGGGCAGCGACACGGAGGGCGCGGGCGCCGCGTTCCGCAGGCAGCCGCTGCTGTCCCCGCACAACATGTATCTGCTGGTGCTCAGCGAGCAGGGCCTCATCGGGCTGCTGGCCCTCGGGGGCAGCTGGCTGGCGCTGCTGGTGTGCGGCCTGCGGGGGCTGGTGCGGACCCGGCGGGCGGATTCCGGCGGCGGGCTCGACTGCGCCCTCGTCGCCTGCGGCCTGCTGATCTGGCAGTTGATCGACTTCCTGTACGCCGACATCGGCGGACCCGCGACCGTACTGACCGCCGTCCTCTTCGGGCTCGTCGCCTGGTGGGCCCTCGTCGGCGGCGACGACGTCCCCGAGGCGTCCGCGCGATGAACGCGACGCCTCCTCGGGCCGAGGGAGAGACCAGGGTGACGCTCCCCGCGGCACGCGCCACTTCGCCGGTCGCGAAGGGAAGCGGAGACGGCGGGGACCACGGCAACGACGGCAACGACGGCAACGCCGGTGGCGATCGCGCCGAACTCGCCCCTGTTTCCCGGAAGTTCCTCGCCCAGGCCACGATCGTCACCGCCGTCCTCTCGGTCGCGGGCGCGCTGCTCGGGCTGGTCCGGGACCAGTCTCTGGCCCGGCTGTTCGGGGCCGGCAGTGACACGGACGCATTCCTGGTCGCGTGGACCGTGCCGGAGTTCGCGGCGACGTTGCTCATCGAGGACGGGCTGGCCTTCATCCTGATCCCGGCGTTCAGCATGGCGCTGGCCCGGCGCGCCCACGGTGCCCCGGGCGATCCGGTACGGGCGCTGGTCGCCACGACGCTGCCCCGGCTCACGCTGGCGTTCGCGGCGGTCGGCGCGCTGCTCATCGCCACCGCGCCCTACCTGGTCGAGGCGCTCGCCCCCGGCCTGCCCGACCCGTCGCTCGCCGTGGACTGCACCCGCCTCACCGCCACCTGCGTGTTCAGCTTCGGTCTCGCCGGGTACTGCAGCGCGGCCCTGCGCGCACACCGGCGGTTCCTGGCACCGGCGGCGATCTACGTGGCCTACAACACCGGCATCATCGCGGCGATGTTCGTGCTGGGCCCCACTGTGGGGGTGCGCTCGGCGGCGGTCGGGGTGGCGGTGGGCGGCGCGCTGATGGTCGTCACCCAACTGCCCTCCGTCCTGAGGCAGTTGCGGCGACGGAAGTCGGTTGTGCCGGTAGAGACCGTGGTGGAGGAGACGTCCGCGGCGCCGATGGCGTTCGCGCTCGTCGCGCCGGTGCTGCTCTTCGCGCTGACCCGGCAGTCTCAGGTGCTCATCGAGCGGTTCCTCGCCTCCACGCTCCCCGCCGGGGCCATCTCGCACCTGAACTACGCGCAGAAGGTGGCGCAGATCCCGATGACGCTGTCGCTGATGCTGTGCACGGTCACCTTCCCGGTGGTCGCGCGGGCCATCGCGGAGGGCGACACCGAGCGGGCCCGCAGCAGGGTGGAGCGGGATATCGCGCTGGCAGCCTGGGTGGTGCTGCTGGGCGCGGGCACGGTGATCGCCTGTGCGCCGCAGATCATCGAAGTCCTCTTCCAGCGGGGCGCGTTCACCGCCTCGGACACCGAGGCGACCGCCGCCGTGATGCGGGTGTACGCGCTCGGACTGCTCGGACACACGCTGGTCGGCGCGCTCGTCCGCTCGTACTTCTCCTCGAACCGGCCCACCTGGTACCCGCTGGCCGCGATGGCAGCGGGCATCGTCACGACCTCGTGGATCGGCGCCTGGACGGTCGGTCCGTGGGGGGTGTGCGGGATCGCCGCCGCCAACGCCACCGGGATCACCCTGTCGGCAGCGCTGCTGCTGTACGGGATGGGCCCGCGCAGTGTGCCGATCCGGACCCGGCAGGTGGTCGTCGAGCTGAGCAAGCCGGTGCGCGCGGCGCTGTGCGCGACGGCCGCCGGGGCGTTCGTGACCAGCCGGATCGACGGGCCGGTGGCGGGACTCGCCGCCGGTACGGCGACCGTGACCGTCGTCTACTTCCTGCTCGGCCGGCTCATGCGGGCCCAGGCCGTGCAGAGCTTCGTCCTCGCACTCCGTTCCGCACGCTCCCTGACCCGGAGGCTTCCGTATGTCCGCAAGCGCACCCGCGCCCACGCCCGCCCCCGCCCCCGCCGTCGCGACCGGGTCCGTTGACCGCGCCCGAAGAGCCGCCCGCACGCCTTCCGTCCCCTGGGTGGCGATGTACCACTCGGTGGGCGACCGCTCGGACGACCCGTACCGCATCACGGTCACGCCCGAGCGCCTCGACGCCCAGCTGCGGTGGCTGCACCGGCGCGGGCTGCGAGGTGTGGGCGTGGCCGAGCTGCTCGCCGCCCGTGCCCGGGGTGAGGGGCGCGGGCTCGTCGGACTCACCTTCGACGACGGGTACGCCGACTTCGTCACCGACGCCCTTCCCGTGCTGAGGCGTTGGAAGTACGGCGCGACCCTCTTCGTCCTGCCGGGACGGCTCGGCGGGGAGAACGCCTGGGACCCCCTGGGCCCGCGCAAACCGCTGCTCACGGCGGACGGCGTCCGTGCCGTCGCCGGGGCCGGGATCGAGATCGGTTCGCACGGGCTGACGCACGTCGACCTGACGAAGGCAGACGACGAGTCGCTGCGCGCCGAGGTCACCGAAAGCAGAGCGCTGCTCTCGGAGTTGATCGGTGCTCCGGTCGACGGGTTCTGCTATCCGTACGGGACGGTAGACCAGCGTGCCGCCGACGCCGTGAAGGCGGCCGGGTACGGATACGGCTGCGCGATCGACCCCGGGCAGCTGAACGGCGTCCATGTCCTGCCCCGCGTGCACATCGGCGAGAACGACACCGCCGTACGCCTCCATCTCAAGTACCGGCTGCACCGGCTGCGGCGCCGGCCGGTCGAGGGAGCGTGACGGCGATGAAGGCCCTGCACATCATCACCGGCCTCGGAGTCGGCGGAGCCGAGCAGCAACTCCGGTTGCTGCTGCGGCACTTGCCGGTCGACTGCGATGTCGTGACGCTCACCAACCCGGGCTCGGTCGCGGACGGCCTGGTCGCCGACGGGGTCCGCGTCGTCCACCTCGGCATGGCCGGCAACCGGGACCTCGCCGCCCTGCCCCGGCTGGTGAACGTCATCCGCTCCGGCCGCTACGACCTCGTGCACACCCACCTCTACCGGGCCTGCGTGTACGGCAGGATCGCCGCGCGGCTCGCGGGCGTACGGGCGATCGTCGCCACCGAACACTCCCTGGGCGACTCCCAGATGGAGGGGCGGCGGCTGACCGCCGGGGTCCGAGCGCTGTACCTCGCCGGCGAACGGCTGGGCCGCACCACCGTCGCCGTGTCCCCCACGGTCGCCGAGCGGCTCCGCCGCTGGGGTGTGCCCGCGCCGCGTATCGAGGTCGTCCCCAACGGCATCGACCTGGCCCGCTTCCGCTTCGACCCGGACGCCCGCAGCCACACCCGCGAGCGTCTCGGGCTGCCCGAGGAGGCGTACGTCGTCGGCGGCATCGGCCGGCTCGCGCCGGGCAAGCGCTTCGGTGACGTCATTGAGGCGCTGGCTCAACTCCCGGACGACTACTGGCTGTTGCTCGTCGGCGGCGGACCCGAGGAGCACGTGCTGCGGCGCACCGCGCGCGAGGCGGGCGTGGCCGGCCGGGTGCTGTTCACCGGCGAACGGCCCTGCGTACCGGACGGTACTCCCGGCCCCGACCTGCCCTCCCTCACCTCCGCGATGGACTTGCTCGCCTCCCCGTCCCCGGATGAGGCCTTCGGCCTCGCGGTCGTGGAGGCGCTGGCCGCCGGGCTGCCCGTCCGGTACGTCTCCTGCCCGGCGGTCGAGGACCTGCCCCCGGAGGCCGCCGAGAACGCCCGGCGCGTACCCGGGGGCGCGGACTCCTTCGCGCGCGCCCTCGCCGAGGCCCGCGCGCTGGGCCCGCAGGACCGCACGCCTCCCACGGCGGCCCACCACTACGACATCACCCGCAGCGCCGCCCAGCTGATGAACGTGTACGCGGCGACCACTCCTGCCCTCAACCAGTCCCCGTCACCTCAGGGAGCCCCATCCTCATGACCGAGAACGCCAGCAGAGTCCCCCACCTCAGTCCCCGCACCCGCACCCTGCCCCCGTGGTCCCTCCTCGTGGCCGGCGCGGTACTCGGGGGCCTCCTCGGCGGCGCGTACGGCACCCTCAAGGCGCCCACCTATACGGCCACCAGCTACGTCGTCGCCGTACCGACGGAGAAGTCCGACCCGGCGTCCGCGCTCGGTTTCGCACAGGCCTACGGCCGGGTCGCCACGCAGGTCGCGGTGCTCGGGGACGCCCAGGTGTGGGCGGGTGTGCCGGTGTCGACGCTGCGGTCGAGCGTGCAGACGGCGACCTCGCCGGACGCGCCCATGATCGCCGTCTCGGCCACCTCCACGCGCCGCGATCTCGCCACCGACATGGCCAACGCCGTGGCCCGTTCGCTGACCCGGCACGCCAACGACACCAAGGCGTCGACCCACGTGGAGCTGCTGCAGTTCTCGCGCGCGGTCAAGCCCGCCGAGCCGTCCTCCGCCCCGGCCGCGATGACCGGCCTGGTCGGCGCGAGCGCGGGCGGGCTGCTCGGCGGACTGGTGCTGCTGGTACGGCCCCGGCGACGCACGGAGGAACCGGCGCTCGCGGCCTCCGTACCGGGCCCGGCCGTCGCCGCCGACGCACATGGCCAGCTGTGACGGTCACGACCACGGGCGCCCTGCGCGCCGAAGTCGTCAGCGACGAGACCGCCTTCGCCGAACTCGCCCCGGCCTGGGGCCGGTTGTACCGGCGGTGCGGCGCGGCGACCCCGTTCCAGAGCCACGCCTGGCTGCACTCGTGGTGGCTGTCGTACGGCATCCCGGGCCGGCTGCGGATCGTCGTGGTCCGTGATCCGGAGGGCGAACTCCTCGGCGCCGCCCCGCTGATGCGCGTACACCGCCCGCTGCCCGCGCTCGTGCCGCTCGGCGGCGCGATCTCCGACTACGGTGACGTGCTCCTCGACGACGACACGGCCGACGAGGCCGCCGCCGCCCTCGCCGAGGGTCTCTCCGACGCCGCCCGTACCGCCCTGATCGATCTCCGCGAGGTCCGGCCCGGCGGCGCGGCGGAACGCGTGTACGAACGCTGGCGTGGTCCGCGCCGCCAGGTCAGGGACTCCGTGTGTCTGGAGCTCCCCGCCGTCTCGATGGACGGCCTGGTCGCCCGCCTCCCCTCCTCGAAGGCCCAGCGGGTCCGCGCCAAGCTGCGCAAGCTGACCGCGCTCGGCGTCGAGCGCCGCGTCGTACGCCCCGACGAGGTCGACGCGGCCCTGGCCCGCCTGCTCGAACTGCATCAACTCCAGTGGCAGGGACGGAAGGTGACGTCGGAGCATCTCCAGCCCCGGTTCCGTGAGCACCTCGCCCGGTCGGTCGGGCCGATGGTGCGCTCCGGGGACGCCGTGGTCACCGAGTTCCGCCTCGACGACAGCGTGGTCGCCGTCGATCTCACGCTGCTGTCCGGGCGCCTCGCGGGTGGCTATCTGTACGGCGCCCATCCGGGCCTGCGCAAACGGAAGGCGGACGTCGCCGTGATGCTCCTCGACGCCTGCGCCCAGCACACGGGGTCCGGTGGACACGCCACGCTGAGCCTGCTGCGCGGTGACGAGCCGTACAAGCACCACTGGCGCCCCGAACCCGTCGTCAACCAGCGGCTGTTGCTGGCCCGGCGGCTCACGGCGCCGCTGATGTCGGCGGTCGTGTGCGATGTCGCCGCCCGCAGCCGGGGCAAGGAAATCCTGCGCCGGCTGCGGGAACGCGACGGAAGCGGAAGCAGAAACGGCGGCAGCGGCGGCGGGGACACCGGCGACGGTGGCGGCGGATCGTGAACGACCCGCCGCCACCGGGCGCTCACCGGTTACGCGACCACCAGTCGAACTTCAGGCAGAGCTTCCCGCCCATCCAGTACTCCACCCAGTCGCCCAGATCCAGCGGCGAGCAGTTGGGCGGCGGCAGCGGCACGGGCGGGGTGACCGGGTCCGTGGGCTTCGGCGGCACGGGGGTCGGTACCGGCGGCACCGGTGTCGGCACGGTCGGCTCGGTGTCCTTACGGCCCGTCAGGATCTGGCGGTACACCTCGGACGCCTTCGGATTGCTCCCGCACTGCCACACGCCGTGCGGGCAGTAGTCGGTCAGCGTGTTGTACAGCGGCTTGTGCTCGTCCATCCACGCGAGCATGCGCCGCATGTACTCCGGATTGTCGCCGTTGCGGAACAGCCCCCATTCCGGATAGGAAATGGGCTTTCCGTGCGCCTTGGCGAAATCCACATGCGCCTGAAGTCCGTAGGGCTCGCTCACCTGCTCGTCGAATGACAGTCCCCGGGGCTGGTCATAGGCGTCCATGCCGATGATGTCGACCGTGTCGTCCCCCGGATAGCACTGCGGCCACGGAATGGCGTCCTTGCCCCGGGTCGGATTGAAATCGAACCGGAATTTCTGGCCCGGCACCGCCCGCATGGTGGTGACGATCCTGTTCCAGTACCTCTTCCAGGCCTCAGGGTCCGGCCCGCAGCGATGGGTGTACGTGATGCCGTTCATCTCCCAGCCGAGCACGATCACCGTGTCCGGGATCTTCAGCTCGACCAGCCGCTCGGCCAGGGCGCGGAAGTGGTGATCGTAGAGACCGGCCGCGCCGCGCCTCAGCTGCACCTGGACCCTACGGTCGGAGACGCCTTCCTCGTTGCGCTCCAGCATGGGCACGTTGAGGACGAACAGCCGGTCCTCCTCGGCCCGTCGCCAGTCCGCCCACACGTCGAGGAATCCGGGCGACCCCTCGATGTTGCTCCACCGGTCACCCGGCAGGTAGGTGTGCCCGACCTTGAGATCGGCACCGCCCAGCCAGCGGCTGAGCTCGGCGATCCTGGCCGTGCCCCGGGCGCCGTCGTAGTCGACGTACGCGCCGAAGGCCGGGAGCCGGGGCGGCTCGGGGGGCTCCGGGGGTTCCGGCGGCTCGACCGTGGGGGATTCGGGAGCCACCGGCGGCTCGGGGGTCACGGGCGCGATCGGCGCCACGACCCCGGTGGTCGGTGCCGGCTGCGTGACCGTGTCCGGTGCGGGGACGGGAGGATCGGCCACCCCCGCGCCCACGGCGTGTCCCGGCCCCGTCGCCAGGACGGCCGACGCGGCGACCGCGGCCGCCAGGAACGCCAGCCGTCCGGTGCGGGCCCGTCGCTTGTGTGGGGCCATGCCTGCTCCTTCCTCCACGCGCGTACTCCCTGTTCTCACACTGCCTGTTTTCGCGCTGCTTTCCGCACTGCCTGTTCTCGTCCTGTCTTCTCGCCTACTGACACTCAGTCATATGAGTATGAATTCCGCCACCGCGCTTGAGACTTTCGAGTGTTCCGCTCGCCCGCACGAGTGAACCGACCCGAAGGAAACCCGAAATCACATGTCCGTATCGCTGCTCGACACCCGCGTCCCCGCCGTCCTGGTGCGGACCGACCGGAATCCCTTTCACCACGGAACACTGGGCGCCGTACGCTCACTCGGCCGGGCGGGCGTCGACGTCCACCTGATCGCCGACGTCGCCGGAAGTCCCGTACGCAGATCCCGGTTCGTACGCCAACTGCATCCACCGCCGCCGCCCGGCGCCGCTCCCGCCGACATCGCCCGCGCACTGCTGCGGGTCGCCTCCCAGATCGCGCGGCCCGCCGTACTGATCCCGCTCGACGACGCGACCGCCGTCGCGGTGGGCCGGACCCGGGCCGAGCTGGCGCCGGCCTTTCTGCTGCCGCAGCAGCCCGGAGCGCTGGCCGAACGGGTGGCCGACAAGGCTGAACTGGCCGCCCTGTGCGCGGCCGTGGACGTGCCGCACCCGCTGACACTGATCCCGGACAGCGCGTCCGACGCCGCCGCCTCGGCCTGGCACCTCGGGCTTCCGGCCGTGGCGAAGTGGAGCCGGCCGTGGCTGCTCCCGGCCGACAGCGACCTGCGCAGCACGGTCGTCGTGCGCTCGGCCCGGCAGGCACGGGAGCTGTATCTGCGGACGGAGGAGGCGGGCAGCCGACTACTGCTCCAGGAGTTCCTGCCGCCGGGCCCCGACCTCGACTGGTTCTGCCACGGATACGCCGACCGCACCGGAACCGTGCGCGGCGGCGGCCCCGGCCGGAAGCTGCACGCCTGGCCGCGCGGCGCCGGGCTGACCGCGGTGGGCCACTGGACACCGAACGCGTCGGTGCCGGCGCTCACCGAACGACTGATCGACGAACTCGGCTACCGGGGCATCTTCGACCTCGACTTCCGCCGCTGCGCCACGACCGGCGCCTACCACCTGCTCGACTTCAACCCGCGCCCCGGCGCCCAGTTCCGGCTCTTCACCGACTCGGCCGGGCTGGACGTCGTACGCGCCCAGCACCTCGACCTGACCCACCGTCCGCTGCCTGAGGGGGTGGCCCGGCCCGGACGGGCGTTCGTGGTCGAGAACTACGCGCCGCTCAGCGCGCTGCGCCCGGCGCCGGCCGGCCGCGAGCTGGCCTGGCACGCCCCGGACGACCTCGCGCCCGGCTGGGCGATGTGGGCCCTGTGGGCCAGGCACGCCGCCCGCCGTCTGCCGTCCCGACTGCGCCGGCTGTGCGAGCGGCCCGGGCCGGACGACACCCGGGCACGCGTGGTCCGGCAGGCGGTGGCCGACGCGCCGCTGCCACTGACCGAGGGTTCACCGGCGGACGGTTCCCTGACCGATGACTGCCTGACCGATGACTCCCTGACCGACGACGAGAAAGCGAACAGTTACTGATGTACGACCTGCTGGTGGTGGGCGCGGGCCCCTACGGCCTGTCCATCGCCTCCCACGCCGCCGGCGCCGGGCTCCGGCTGCGCGTCCTCGGCCGGCCCATGGCCTCCTGGCGCGACCACATGCCCCGGGGCATGTACCTCAAGTCGGAGCCGTGGGCGTCGAACCTGTCCGACCCCGACAACCGCTGGCGCCTGGACACGTACTGCGCCGGTCAGGGCGTCAAGGCACGGCACGGGCAGCCGATCCCGCTGGAGATGTTCGCCTCGTACGGCCAGTGGTTCGCCCGCAACGCCGTGCCCGAGGTCGACGAACGGACGGTGACCCGGGTGACGCCCGTCGCCGGGGGCTTCGAGGCGGTGACGGAGGACGGCGAGACGGTACGCGCCCGGACCGTCGCCCTGGCCGTCGGTGTCCTGCCCTTCGTCGAGATCCCCGGCGCGCTGCGCGGCCTCGGCCCCGACCTGGTCTCACACAGCAGTCACCACGGCGACCTCGACCGCTTCCGCGGCCGGGACGTCACGGTGATCGGCGGGGGCCAGGCCGCCCTGGAGACGGCGGCTCTGCTCGCCGAACAGGGCACGCGGGTAAGGGTGTTGGCCCGTGCGGAGCAGCTGAACTGGAACAACGTACCGCCGCCGTTGGAGCGCCCCTGGTGGCGCTCGGCCCGCGCCCCGCACAGCGGGCTGGGCTGCGGCTGGCGCAACTGGTTCTACTCCGAGCGCCCCGGCGTCTACCACCGCCTCCCGGAACCCACCCGCGCCCGTATCGCGGCCACGGCCCTGGGCCCGGCGGGCGCCTGGTGGGTACGCGACCGGGTGGAACCGGCGGTGGAGGTTCTTCTCGGCCAAGAGGTGGCGTCGGCACGGGAGTTGACGGTTGCGGGCGGCGGCGTACGGCTGGACACGGTGACCCGGTCCGGCGAGCGGCGCTCCCTGGAGACCGAACACGTCATCGCGGCAACGGGGTTCAGGGCGACCTGCGACCGACTGGGCCTGCTGGATCCCCGACTCGGCGCCGGCCTGCGTGCGTTGGCGGACGGCTCCCCGGCGGTCGGGCGGCACTTCGAGTCGTCGCACCCCGGCCTGTTCCTGGCGGGCCTCGTGACGGCGTCCGGCTTCGGCCCGGCGATGCGCTTCGTACACGGCGCGACGTTCACCGCGGAGACGCTCGTACGAGGGGTACGGCGCCGGCTGCGGGCGGGGGCCCCGACCGGCAGGGCGACGGTGCCGGGGCAGGGGCGGCGCGAGGGGGTTCGCTCCGCGGGGTAGGCGGTTCGTCTGCTCCGGGTCGGGACCCTCAGACCGGTCGAGCCACGCGCCCCTCGCGGGGCGCGTGGCTCATCCGGGTGCCTGGGGTCCTACCCGCGCCTCACTCGTGGGCGCCGGGCTGGCCACGCCTGCCCCGGCGGTACAGGACGACACCACCGGCGATCAGCGCGACGCTGACGGCCGAGGCCGCGATCAACTCCTCATGACTACCGGTCGGCGGCAGATGCGGCGGCTTCGTCGGCGGGGTGACGGGGGGCGTGGTCGTCGGCGGGCCCGTGGGGGGCTTGGTCGGCGGCTTGGTGGGCGGCTTGGTGGGCGGTTTCGTCGGGGGCTTCGTGGGCGGCTTGGTGGGCGGGGTCGTGGGGGGCTTGGTGGGCGGGGTCGTCGGAGGCTTAGTGGGCGGTTTCGTCGGGGGCTTGGTGGGCGGGGTCGTGGGGGGCTTGGTCGGAGGAGTCGTCGGCGGCTTAGTGGGTGGCTTCGTCGGAGGCTTGGTGGGCGGGGTCGTGGGGGGCTTGGTCGGAGGAATCGCCGGAGGCTTCGTGGGCGGCTTCGTCGGAGGCTTCGTGGGCGGAGTCGTGGGCGGCTTGGTCGGAGGAATCGCCGGAGGCTTCGTGGGCGGCTTCGTCGGAGGCTTCGTGGGCGGAGTCGTGGGCGGCTTGGTCGGAGGAATCGCCGGAGGCTTCGTGGGCGGCTTGGTCGGAGGCTTAGTGGGCGGCTTGGTCGGCGGCTTCGTCGGCGGGGTGTCGCCGTAGCCGCCGGGGGGTGTGTCGCCGTTGCCGTTGCCGTGACTGTTGCTGTTGCTGTTGCCGTGCCCGTAGCCGGGGTCGTCGTGTGGGGCGCTCGGGGCTCCGTGTGCACCGGAGTTCCTGGCCGTTCCGCCAGCGTCCGCGTCCGCGAGGGCGGTGATGCCGTACAGGGACAAGATGCCAGTCGCGGCGGCCGCCACGACCATCCCCCTGCTCAGAGGCTGTCGCATTCTGATTATCTTCCTGCTGGGAGGGGTGAGAAAAAGCCGGCCTTGGCACCGAAAGGTTTTCCAAGGCCGGCCCAGACACCGCCGAACGGCTGGTGCTATACGTCAGTCGTTGACGCAGGTGTTGCCGAACGCCGGGTTCAGCAGCCCGATGACGTTGATCGAGTTACCGCACACGTTGATCGGAATGTGGATGGGAACCTGGATCACGTTGCCGGAGAGCACACCCGGGGAGTTGGCGGCGAAGCCCTCCGCCTCGGCGTCGGCGAAGGCCGGGACGGCCATTCCGAGCGCCATGATCGCTCCGGCGATGACAGCAACGCTCTTCTTCATGAAGTTTCCCTTCTCTGCGGTCATGCCCTGTGGCGACCAAAGGCCGAGCGAGCACAGCATGGACGGCTCGCACCATGACCGGCAGTTGTAAAACGAGGGATAGACAGCCGAAGAAACTACGGAACGTGGTCCCACGGTTAATTCACTCGAACGCCCCGAGATGACAGAAAACACGATCCACCCGAACGGCTGAACAAATTCGGGGCATGAAAAAACTCGGGCAACCCCCGCACCGTGCGCGGAGGCTGACCCGAGCTGCTTTTATGGGCGACCGGACGACTGTCGACGACCGGTCAGCCGACGGCGGTCAGCTGTTGCCGATACCGTTCCCGGACAGGACCGGGATGTCCTCGACAATGTGCGACAGGGGCTCGTCACCCTTGGCCTGCGTCGAGTTCTCGGCGCACTGCTGGTTCTGCGGGGCGGACAGGATCGGGATGTCCTGGACGGCGACCGGGACCAGGACGCCGACGAGAGAGCCCACGTTGCCCTTGACGGGCAGACCGACACAGAGCTTGTTCAGCGTGCCCTGCGCGAGGCTCATCTGCGGGCTCATGTCGCCCTTGGTCATGGAGTTGCCGAACTTCGAGACCGCGCCGTTCCCGCTGACGGACGTGGTGCCGCCGTCGTCCGCAGTGGCAAGCGCCTGGGGGGCGGTCGCCGCCGAGACTCCGACGACGGATGCGGCTACCGCCGCCGCGGCCATTGCCTTCTTCAGCATTTCGCTTTCCTTTCCTGCAGAGACACACGTTCCTGCCCTCGCATCAACCGGATGGGCGGTGATTGGTTTCGCCGATTCACCCGATTGGCCCGTTCCCGACCCGGAAATTCATGGAACCGTGCACTGCCCTTAGTCCGACTGAACAGCCCTCCGTGTGGGCCATCAGAGTGAATCGGAGCAACCAGGCGCATCGAAGGACAGTTGATCAGAGCGGCTCCGGTGGACGGGGTTTCTTCCGAAGGGATTTGCAAGTGATCAAGAAGGTTATGGCTGCTGCGGCGATCGCCGCTTCCGTCGTCGGTGCCACCGCTGCGGTCGCCACCCCGGCGATGGCGATTGCGAACGACGGTGGCACGACGTCCACCAGCGGCAACGGCGCCATCCAGAAGTACGGCAACTCGGCCACGTACGGCAACATGAGCCCCCAGATGGCGCTCATCCAGGGCTCCCTCAACAAGCCCTGCATCGGCCTGCCCGCCAAGGTCAACGCCGGTTCCCTCATCGGCCTGATTCCGATCGCCGTCCAGGACGTCAGTGTTCTGTCGGCCCCGCAGAACCAGCAGTGTGTCGAGAACTCGACGCAGGCCAAGGGCGACGAGCCCCTGTCGCACATCCTCGAGGACATCCCGGTCCTGTCCGGCAACGGCGTGGGCAACAACTGATCGCCCTCACCGGTACGACCGGCGACAACTGAGCCCAGGCGTACGTCCGGGCTTACTTCGAGCCTTCACCAGCGGGCCGTCGAACTCTCGGCGGCCCGCTGGCCTACGTTGCGTCACGTGACGACAAGACGCACTTTGTTCCGGTTTTCCCGTCCTGCCCGTCTCTCCCGACTGTGCGGAGTCGCGCTGCTGTGCGCGGCGACCGCGATCGGCTGTGGGACACCCCGGGCGCCGCAGCTGAGACCCATGGGTGGCGCCGCCGCCGCCAAGGGCACCGACATCCTGCTGCTGGGCACGGACGGCCGCGGCACCATCACCGAGCAGGAGCGCCGCAAGTTCCACGCGGGCGGCTTCGCCTGCAACTGCGCGGACGTGATGATGCTCGTCCATGTGTCAGCCAAGCGCGACCGGGTCAGCGTGATCAGCCTGCCACGCGACTCCCTCGCCACGATCCCGGCGTACAAACCCAAGGGGTCGGCGAAACAGCGCCCCGCGCACCCCGTGAAGCTCAACGGCGCGTACGCGGAGGGCGGTGCGACGCTCCTGGAGCGGACGGTGGAGGCGGCGACCGGCGTGAGTGTCGAGCAGTATCTGCAGCTCGACTTCCGGCGGTTCATCGACGCCGTCAACCAGGTCGGCGGGGTCGAGGTGTGCACGAAACGGCGCCTCAAGGACTCCAAGACCAAGCTGGACCTGGCCCCGGGGCGACATCTACTCAAGGGCGGGCAGTCCTTGCAGTACGTCCGCTCGCGGCACGTCGACCAGAGTGCCGACCTGGGGCGGATCCAGCGGCAGCAGCGGTTCCTGGTCGCGGCACTGCAGCAGCTGACCGCCCGGAAGGTGCTCACCGACCCCGTCCTCATGGGCCGGGTGGCCCGGACGCTGCTCGGGCCGGTCAAGGTCGAACAGGGCTTCGGGAAGGACGGCGTGCAGGCGCTCGTCACCCTCGCCTCGGCCCTGAGCAAGGTGCCGGCCACCCGGACGGAGTTCGCCACCGTGCCGGTCGCCGGGTTCAACCCGCCGATGAAGGACGTCGGTTCGACGCTGCGCTGGGACGCCACGAAGGCGAAGGCGATGTTCACCAAGGTGCGCGAGGACCGGCCGCTGATCGCCGCGGGCACGGATCCCAAGCCCGGCGACCCACCGGTGTTCGGGAAGGACGTGCCGGTACGCGGCAACCGGCTGGCATGCCCCTGAACAAGACCGTCGTAGGGGAGGCAGCGGGTCCTCCCGTTTCCCTCGTACGGCCGCTTGTACACCTCACTCACTGGGCCAAACGGGGCAATCAGCGCAACCCCGCAGGGGGTTGAACCGTTGACGATCACGCAGCTCCCTCACCGGAGTCCGCTTTTCGAAGGGAATGAACATGAAGAAGCTGTGGGCAACCGCGGCCATCGCCGCCTCCGTCGCCGGTATCTCGGCGACGGCAGCACCCCAGGCGCTGGCGATCGCCAACGATGGTGGCACCACGTCCATCAGCGGCAACGGCGCCGAGCAGGAGTTCGGCAACTCGGCCACGTTCGGTGACATGAGCCCGCAGCTCTCGCTGGTCCAGGGGTCGCTGAACAAGCCGTGCATCGGTCTCCCGGCGAAGCTCAACGTCGGTTCCCTCATCGGCGCTGTGCCGATCGCCGTCCAGGACATCCCGATCCTGTCGGCCCCGCAGAACCAGCAGTGTGTCGAGAACTCGACGCAGGCCAAGGGCGACGAGCCCCTGTCGCACATCCTCAGCGACATCCCCGTGCTGTCCGGCAACGGCGCCGGCAACAGCTGAGCCTCCCCGCTCGGTTGCGGCGGCGGGTCACCGGTTCTCCGGTGGCCCGCCGTTCGGCGTTCGCGGCCCCGATTCCGGGCCTCACTTGCTGTAGAGCGCCTCGATCTCGGCCGCGTACGCCTCCCGCACCGCATGGCGCTTGACCTTGAGGGACGGTGTGAGCTGGCCGTTGTCCTCGGTGAACTCGCCCTCGACCAGGGTGAAGGCGCGGATCGACTCGGCCCGCGAGACCGCCGCGTTGGCGTGGTCCACGGCCCGCTGGACGTCGGCGCGCATCCGGGGGTCGTCGATCACCTCGGAGATGGGGGTGTCGGCCGGCATCTTCCGGACGGCCAGCCAGTGGGCGACGGAGTCCGGGGCGAGGGTGATCAGGGCGGCGACGAAGGGGCGGTTGTCGCCGACGACCATGCACTGGCCGACCGGCGCGCGGCTGCGCAGCCGGTCCTCCAGGACGGCCGGGGCGACGTTCTTGCCGCCGGAGGTGACGATGATGTCCTTCTTACGGCCGGTGATGGTGAGGTAGCCGTCGTCGTCGAGGGCGCCGAGGTCGCCGGTCGCGAACCAGCCGTCGCTCAGGACCGCGTCCGTGGCCGCCGGGTTGTTCCAGTAGGCGTCGAAGACGACCGCGCCCTTGAGCAGGACCTCGCCGTCGTCGGCGATCCGGACGGCGGTGCCGGGGACGGGCTGGCCGACCGTGCCGGGGCGGGGGGCCAGGGGTGGCACGAGGGTGGCGGCGGAGGTCGTCTCGGTCAGACCGTAGCCCTCGTAGACGATGATTCCGGCGGCGTAGAAGAAGAGGCTGAGGTCGCGGTCGAGCGGGGAGCCGCCGCTGATGGCGTAGTGCATGCGCCCGCCCAGCTCCTTGCGGACACGGCGGTACACAAGCAGGTCGTACAGGGCCCAGGCGGCGTAGAGGCCGAGGCCGGGGCCGGGTCTCTTGCCGCTACCGCCACCTGTACCTGTACCTGTACCGAGGAACTTCTCCAGGTACGCCTCCGCGAAGCGGACGCCGATGCGGTGGGCGCGGTCGAAGGAGGCGGCTCGGCCCATCTTCTCGGCGGTCGCGCGGCCGGTGGCGTGGATCCGCTCGAAGAGGTACGGGACGCCGACCAGGAACGTGGGCCTGAACTCCCGCAGCATCGGCCGGAGTTCGTCGGGTTTGATGCTCGGGAAGTGGCCGATCTCGATACGGGCCATCAGACAGCCGATCTGAAGGGCCCGGCCCATGATGTGGGCGAGGGGGAGGAAGAGGAGGGTCGAGGCGGTCTGGCCGGTGACCTCCTTGAAGATCGGGTGCAGCAGTTCGACGACGTTCGCCGCCTCGGCGTGCAGGTTCGCGTGGGTGAGTACACAGCCCTTCGGCCGGCCGGTGGTGCCCGAGGTGTAGCAGATCGTCGCGGTGGTGCCGGGGGTCAGGGCGGTGCGCCGCTTGGTCACCTCCTCGTCCGACACCTCCCGTCCCAGGGTGGTGAGTTCGGTCATCGCGCCCTCGTCCAGGGTGAGGACGCGCGGGGGTTCGGGGTGAGCGGCCGTGCCGGTGATCACGGTGGCCGTGTTGTCCGGCGTCTCCGTGACGACCAGACGGGCCCCCGAGTCCCGGACGATCCAGTCCACTTGGGCGGCGGACGAGGTGGCGTAGACGGGTACGGTCTGGCCACCCGCCGCCCAGATCGCGAAGTCCAGCACCGTCCACTCGTAGCGGGTACGGGACATCACCGCGACTCGGCCGCCCGGTTGGAGGCCGGCGGCTATCAACCCCTTGGCGCTGGCGGTGACTTCGGCGGCGAAGCCGGCGGCGGTGATCGGGCGCCAGCTGCCGTCGTCCGTACGGCGGCGCAGGATCACCGCGTCGGGGGCCTCGGCCGCGTTGGTGTAGGGCAGGTCGGCGGTGCTGCCCGTGGCGGGGGTCGCCACGACGGGCGCGGCGCGGGCCTCTCGGACGATGCCGCTCTTCTCGTCGCGGACCAGCTCGATCCGGTGGCGGTCCGCCAGATCGGTGCGCCGCTTCGCGTGCTTCAGATCCCTGCGTACGCCCATGACACTCGCTCCCGGTGACTGGTCCCGCTCGTGATTCCGAGTCAAATTACCGATGCGTAGCGGAAGTTCAATGGGTCGCGCACAAGCAGATCATCCGGGGCGGATATTTTGCTGGCCGGTGCAGGGCTTCGGTCCGGCGCCGGGCTTGGCCTCCCCCCACCGAAAGGAACCCCGTGCGGTCCGTTCTTCTCGCCGTGTGTGCGTCGGCCGTCCTCGCCGTCTCCGGCGCGGCGCCTGCCGTGGCTCACACGTCAACTCCGGTACGAGCGGGCAGTGTCGCCCTCTCCCCCGCCTCCTCCCTGACCTCCCTGACCCCGCTGACCGACCTGTTCGCCGAGCGGCTGCTGGTCGCCGACAAGGTCGCCGCCGCCAAGTACGGCACCGACAAGCCGATCGACGACCCGGTGCGTGAGCAGCAGATCCTGGACGACGTCTCGGCGCGGGCCGTCGGGCTCGGTCTCGACCCGGCGGCGGTGGCTGCCGTGTTCCGGGACCAGATCGAGGCGAACAAGGTGGTCCAGCGTGGGCTGTACGCCCGCTGGGACGCGCATCCCGAGTTGCGGCCGACCGAACGGCCCGATCTGGTCAAGGAGGTGCGGCCGATCCTGGATCGGATCACCACCGAGTTGCTGGACGCGTTGCGGGAGACGCAGGGGGTTCGGTCGGGGGGTGCGTGTGAGGTGCGGCTTGCGTTCGCTGCGGGGCGCTCCGCTTTTGGGTATCGGTTGGACGGGCTGCATTTGGAGGGGCTGGGGCGGGCGGTTCCGTCAGTCTGCGGTTAGCCTCCGTGGTTCCGTCGTGCGTCGGCCGCGGGGCGGTGGGGGCTGGTCGCGCAGTTCCCCGCGCCCCTGAAAGAGGCGCTCGTCGCATCCCGGGTTTCCTCGCACCGCCTAGTCCTCGTAACGCCTGGCCTGGTCTATTGCCTCAGCCAGCCGGCGTATCGCCTCGTCCTCTGTTTTTTCTGCCAACTTGTCGGCCTTTTCGGCGAGTTCGCTCAAGGCGGGGGCGTCGGGCAGGGTGGTCCATTGGTCGTCGCCCTTGCGTAGGGCGTCGGCGAAGTAGGCGGCGACGGCGGCGACCTGGAGGCGGGACGGGGCGTCCCAGAGGGACTCGTGGAGCGAACCCGACTCCAACTGGCCCGATTTCTCGTGGGGTTCGCGGGTCTCGGGGTCGAGCCAGCGGACCGTGGCCGTGGCCAGATGGCCCGAGGCGGACTGTCTGGTGCGGACCGCGTAGAGAGCGGTGACCGTGTGACCGGGGCCCACCTCTCCCCCGTCCACACGGTCGTCGCGGAAGTCGTCGTCGGCGACGCGGCGGTTGTCGTAGCCGATCAGGCGGAACTCGGCGACCGTCTCAGGGTCGAAGGCGACCTGGGCCTTGGCGTCGCGGGCCGTGAGGTCGATGTTGCGCGGGAGTTGCTCGGAGAACACCTTGCGGGCGTCGCTCTCGTTCGCGACGTAGGTGGTGTTGCCGTCGCCCTTGTCGGCGAGTTGTTCCATCAGTGCGTCGCCGTAGTCGCTGCCGACACCGACGCCGAAGAGGGTGATGCCGTGTTCGCGGCGGGCGTCGGAGATGCGGTCGAGGATCGAGTTCGCTTCGGTGTCGCCCGTGTTCGCCAGGGCGTCCGAGACCAGCACGACCCGGTTGGTGGCGCCCTCGCGCAGGCCCTTCACGGCGGTGGCGTAGCCGGTGCGCACTCCTGCGCCGAGGTTGGTCGAATCGGTCGGTTCCAGCTCGTCGATCGCGTCGTGGACGCGGTCTCTGTTGTCGTCGAGGCGGGTCATCGGGAGGACGGTCTCGGCCTCGTCGCTGAAGGTGACGATCGCCACCGAGTCGTCGTCGCGCAGTCGGTCCGTCATCACGCCGAGGGAGTCCTTGGCGAGGTCGAGGCGGCCGGGCTCGGCCATGGAACCGGAGATGTCGATGACGAAGGTGAGGGCGGCCGGCGGGCGTTCGCCGTCCTGCTCGGCGGTGCGGGTGGCGAGGCCCACGCGGACCAGGGACCAGTTCTCGCGGTCGGTGCGGGCGCCGTCGACGGTGACCGAGAAGCCGTTGCCGTGGGGGCGTTCGTAGTCCTGGCGGAAGCTGTTGACGAACTCCTCGGGCCGGATCGTCGACGGGTCGGGGCGGCGACCGTCGGCGAGGGTGCGGCGGGCGTACCCGTACGAGGCGGTGTCGACGTCGAGGGCGAAGGTGGAGAGGTAGTCGGGAGGTGGGGCGAAGTCGCCTTCGGTGCCGTCCTGTTCGCCTTCGCTTCGGGCGCCGTCCTGCTGTTCGCCGGAGCTGTTGCTCTGGGCGGGTGCGGGTGCGGGTGCGTAACCCGAGCCGCCGCCTGAGTTCTGCCGGCCGTCCGCCTTGCTGCTCTGACCGCTGTCACCGGCGCCGCCGCAGCCGGTGAGCAGCAGACCGCTCGCGGCCGTCAGCGCGATCAGTGTGCCTCGCAGGCGTCGTGTTCGGTGGATCCGGGTCCGCTCCATCTGCCGTGCCCCCTCCGTCCGTTGACGTCGGACGACGTCAACTTCTGTGACTGTGACGGCGGAGGGGGCCGGAATGTGCGGTACGGGGTGTTGCGGATGGATCTCGAAGTGGCCACGAGGGGCGGCTGTCGAGACCGGTAGGTGATCCTCCGGTGACCTACGAGACGACGTCCTTGCGGGCGAAACCCCGGAAGGCCAGGGCGAACAGGATGAGGGCGTACGTTATCGAGACCGCCGTCCCCTGGATCATGCCGCCCCACTCCGGGCGGGGCTGGATGGCATCGGCCCACGCGAACTGCCAGTGCGCGGGCAGGAAGTCGCGCCAGTCACCGAGGGCCGTCACCGCGTCCAGGACGTTGCCGACGATGGTCAGGCCGACGGCGCCGCCGACCGCTCCCAGCGGGGCGTCCGTCCTCGTCGACAGCCAGAACGCGAGTCCCGCGGTGACCAGTTGGGACACGAAGAGGTACCCGACGACCACCACCAGGCGCTGGGCCGCCGTGCCCGCGGCGAGCGATCCGCCGGTGGGGATCTCCAGCGGGCCCCAGCCGTAGGCCGCCGTGCCGACCGCGATGGCCACGACCGGCAGCAGCACCATCGCCGCGAGGCTCATGCCGAGGGCGACGGCGAGCTTGGACCACAGGAGGCGGGCGCGCGGCACGGGTGCCGCGAGCAGATAGCGCAGGGAGGACCAGCTCGCCTCCGAGGCGACCGTGTCCCCGCAGAACAGGGCGACGGGGATGACGAGCAGGAAGCCCGCGGAGACGAAGAGGTTGACGGCGACGAAGTTGGCGGCGGACGCGGTGGCCGTGTCCATCAGGGTGACCTGGCCGTTGCGCCCGCCGGGCTCGCCGCCGATCGCGAACGCGATGACGAGGATGAACGGCAGCGCGGCGAGGATGCCGCCCATGACGAGCGTACGGCGGCGCTTGAGCTGGCGGACCAGCTCGACGCGCAGGGGCAGTGTCCGCCGGGCGCGGTACCCGTCGGCCGTCTCCGCCCGCTCGACGAGCGTGTCCATCGCCTTCGCGTCGGCCGTGGTCGTCGCGCTCGTTGTCTTAGCCGCGCTCGTTGTTTTCATCGAGTTCGTCGTGCTCATGCGGAACCTCCGATCAGGGTGAGGAAGGCGTCTTCGAGGCGGCGGTGGGGGCCCACCGACTCCACGGGCACTTCGAGGCGGACGAGTTCGACGACGAGGCGCTGCGCGCTGCCGTCGTCGGGGGCGAGGCGGACCAGAAGGCCGTCGTCGGTGCGTACGGCGGAGACGATGCCCGGCAGGGCGGCCACCTTCTCGACGACCGGCTCCTCCACGGGGGTGGTGGTGCCGACGAGCAGGGTGTCGCCGGAGCCGATGATCTCGCTGACCGGGCCCGCCTGGACCAGCTTGCCGCGGTCCATGACGACGAGGTGGGTGCAGGACTGCTCGACCTCGGCCAGCAGATGGCTGGAGACGATCACCGTGCGGCCGGCCTCCGCGTACCGGATCATGACCCCGCGCATCTCGCGGATCTGGGGCGGGTCGAGGCCGTTGGTCGGCTCGTCGAGGATCAGGAGGTCGGGCAGGCCGAGCATGGCCTGGGCGATGGCGAGGCGCTGGCGCATGCCCTGGGAGTACGTGCGCACAGCGCGCGCGAGTGCGTCGCCGAGCCCCGCGATCTCCAGGGCCTCCTCCATGTGGGCGTCCTCGACCGGGCGGCCCGTCGCCTGCCAGTACAGCTCCAGGTTCTCGCGGCCGGAGAGGTGCGGGAGGAAGCCCGAGCCCTCGACGAAGGCGCCGACCCGGGACAGGACCGGGGCGCCGGGGCGGATGGCGTGCCCGAAGACGCGGATCTCCCCGGCGTCCGGCTTGATGAGGCCCATCAGCATGCGCAGGGTGGTGGTCTTGCCGGCGCCGTTGGGGCCGAGGAGTCCGAGGACCTGGCCCTTCTCGACGCGGAACGACACATCCCGTACGGCATAGCGGTCCGACGACTTCGCGTACCGCTTGCTCAGGTCGGTGATCTGGAGCGGGACTCCGGCCAGTTCGGGGTCCGGGGCGGAGGGCGCCGCCGTACGCCGGCGTCCCGACAGGAGCAGGGCCAGCGCGATCGCGGCGCCCGCGAGGGGCAGCCACCACACCCAGGCGGGCAGCCCGGCCGAGGCCGTGGTGACGCCGGGCGCGGTGGGGATCTTCAGGTCGTTCCGCACGGAGACGGTGTACGTGGCCGGGGCGACCGGTGAGGCGTACCCGAGGTCCGTGGAGGCGAGGACCAGACGGAGTCGGTGGCCCTGTTCGACCTTGTGGTCGATGGCCGGGAGGGTGATCGTGACGTCCTTGCCCGCCTTGGCGCCCTCGACCCTGAGGGGGGTGACGAGCTGGCCGGGCAGCACCTGCTGCCTGCCGCCCGCGGAGACGTCGTACACCTTGGCGAAGAGGACGGCGTCCTCGCTGGTCGACCTGACGTGGACGGTGACCGTGGGGGCACCGGTGATCTGTACGTCGTCGGCGACCGGCGCCGATTCGAAGCGGGCGTTCTGCCCCGGGAAGTCGAGCGAGACGCCGACTCCGAGGGAGGAGAGCTGGGAGAGGCCCCCCGCCGCGCCCAGGCCGGGCAGCGCGGAGACGGCGGGTGGAGCGGCGCCGGCCGGGTTGTCGAACGTCTGCTCCCTGCCGGTCAGGGTGATGGCGCGCTGCCCGCTCTCCAGGCCCGGGTAGGTGTCCGAGGTGGCGCCGCGCAGGGTGGCTGCCCCGTCGGTGGAGTCGATGCCGCCGGTGCGGGTGACGCGGAAGGCGGGGCCGGTGTCGGTGGCCTTGTCGTCCTTCAGATACCGGTCGAACCAGGAGGTGACCCGGGACTCGACGCGGCTGGTCTCCATGTCGCCGCCGTCATGGCCGCCCGCGATCCAGTCGACGTCCACGGGGGCGCCGTTGGCACGGATCGCCTTCGCCGCCGCGTCGGCCTGGCCGAGCGGGAAGAGGGAGTCCGTCTGCCCCTGGATCAGCAGGGTCGGCACCTTGATGCGGTCGGCGACGGCGGACGGCGACCGTTCGCTGAGGAGGTCGGTGGCTGCCGTGTCCGGCTTGCCGGCCTCGGCGACCCGGTCGTACATCCGGCACAGCGTGGCCTCGAACTTCTCGCAGCCGCCGCCGGTGTTGATGAAGATGCCGGCCCACTGCTTCTTGAAGACGCCGTTGGGGAAGAGGGCGTCCGCGAGGTTCCAGTAGGTGATCGCGGGCGCGATGGCGTCGACCCGGTCGTCGTACCCGGCGGTGAGAAGGGAGATCGCGCCGCCATAACTCCCGCCGGCCATGCCCACGCGCGGGTCGCCGCTCTTGTCGAGCTGGACCTCGGGGCGCGTGGCGAGCCAGTCGATGAGTTTCGAGACGTCGGCGACCTCGGCCTTCGGGTCGTTCAGCCCGATCCTGCCGGTCGATCTGCCGAAACCCCGGGCGGACCAGGTCAGTACCGCGTACCCGTCGCGGGCGAGGTCCTGGGCCTGGGACCGTACGTCGTCCTTGCTGCCGCCGAAGCCGTGGGCGAGGAGGACGGCGGGGCGGCGGGACGTGTCCGACCCCGCCGTGAAGAACGAGGTGTCGATACGCACCCCGCCTCCGACGTCCATGACCCGGTCGGCGCGGTGCACCGCGGGCGCGTCGTCCGAGGCGACGGCCGTCCACGTACCGGCGCCGGCGAGCAGGACGACGGCGACGGCCACGCCGGCGATCAGCCGCCGTGGCCGCCGGGGCCGCGCTCCCCGCAGTCCGGGCATTCGAAGATCCATGCGTCAACGGTACGGGCCGCCACTGACATCCGGGGCAGCCACCGGTCGGAACCTCCCGCCATCCCGCAGGCGTACGAGACGGGCCCGGCGTACACCAGGCGTGGTACGAACGGCCCGTGGAGTTTCGGTCTGTGGAGGTCCAGCGTCTCTAGAACTCTGTGTGTGCCTGTGGTTTCCAGGCTTTTCGGGCGCGGCGTGGCCGTGTGCGGTTGCCGTCCGGTGGTCCGAACCTCGGGGTGAGGGGGTGGACTTCGGTGGCGTGCAGGTGGTGGAAGCCGGTCCGCTCGGCGGCGCGGGTGCGCCGCCGACAGGTTCTGCGTGAGAGCCGTACCCGGCCGGATCGGGGAAGGTGTTCCCCGATCCGGCCGGGTACGGGTACTCCATGACCTGGCACCGGCCTGAATACGGCTGGTGTCGTGGTGTCATGCCCCGCCGGACGCTGGACTGCCCCCGGGGTGGGAGCGGTGGCGGGGACCGTACGCACATCGGGCATACGGCGGGAAGTCTTTTGGCCCGGGGCCAGATCCTGGGCTGCGCGCCGGGTACTTGGGCGGCGGGTGCCAATTGGCCTGCTGGGGGTGGGGTGTTTCTTGCCCTCGGTGACCTTCGGCCCGCGCGGCCGGGGTGGGGCCGTTTCCGCGTGGCGTTGGCGGCGCAGGCGGCGGGTGGTTCTCTTCGGACGCCGGACCAGGGCCACCGTGCCCTCGATGGTGGTGCGGATGGTGCGGGTGCCGGTAGGGCGTTCGGTGGTGGTGTGGGCCTGGGCGAGCAGGCCGCGGGAGACGATCCGGCGGGCGGCGGCATGGTCGCGGTCCATGGACAGTCCGCAGCCGGGGCAGTGCGCCCACTTCCAGCCTCGCTCACCGAGTCGGTCGGGGGCGGGATGGTGGGTGAGCGTGGCGAGGCAGCCGGGGCAGAGTTTGGAGGTGCCCCGGGCGGGGACGGTGACGACCGCGATGCCCGCCTTCGCGGCCAGGTGGCGGATGGCTTCGGCGATGGTGCCGCGGACCTGTCCGGACAGGCGGGCGTTGCCTTTGCGGTGGCCGCGGGTTTCCAGGGTGGTGAGGTCTTCGAGGTAGATGACGCTCGCGCCGAGCGCCGCCGCCTGGTCGACGGCCCAGCGGGCCGCCGCCCGGGCCAGTGCGGCGTTCAGGTGCCGGATGCGGGCACACACCCGCACATGCTCCGTCTCCAGGACCCGTGCCCGGTGGAGGTGTTCGGCCCAGGCCAGGTGTGGGGAGGCGAGCTTGTCGGCGAGGGCCTGGTGGTGGTGGCGTTTGGCGGCGAGGTGTTCACTGTGGCCGCGCAGCCGGTGCAGGGCGGCACTGATGGTGGTGGCGTCGAAGATGAGGGGGCGCCCGTCGGTGAGGACCCGGCTGGTGGGGCCGCGTCCGGTCAGGCGGCCCAGGGTGCCTGTGAGCAGGGTGTTGACCCCCCAGTCGAAACCGAGAGCCACCCGATGACCGCTCGCCCTGGTGACGGGGGCGGGCCGGGAGTGCGGGAGGTCGACGGCGATCCGGCCGGTGCGGGTGGGGCGCAGGGTAGGGGTGTGCAGCACCGCGTCCGCTGTGACGGTGCCCGGCAGCCGGATGTCGATCACATGCCAGGCCCAGTCCCGCCCCGTGGCGGGAGTCGCGTGCAGGGGGAGTTTGACCCGCAGCCGGGCGGTGACCGCGTCCACCCGGTCCAGGGTGACCTGCTGTCGGTCCATCGCGGCAAGGAGCACCTGCCCGGCGACCTGCGGCGGATCCTCCAGGGCGCACAGCCCGGCAGGCAACTTCCCGTGCTCAGCCAGATACGCGCGCACCTGCCGGGTGCGGTTGCGGATCTCCGCCCCCGCCACCCCGGCGGGCAGTACAGCTCATAGCGCCGTCCACTCCGCGTCGGCGCGCCGCCGCGGATCGGCGGGCCAGGTGGCCAGGACGGCGGCCACGGTGCCGCGCCGGTGCAGGGCCAGACGCAGCAGGCGGGCCGCGTACTCCTCGGCGCCCCGGCGCACCCGGTCCGAGACATGCACCCCCGCCGGGGCGGCGACGGTTTGCGACCAGTTCAGACGGCGCAGCGCCATCCACCCCTTGGACGGCAGCTTCTCACCCCGCTCATCCACCCCGGCGGCCAGCACATCCAGGGACTCCTCATCCCACCGGGAAGCCACCAGTGCGCCGGTCAGTGTCTGGCTCAACTCCGCAAGAAACCCCACCCGTTCCCACAGGACCCGCTGCCCGACCCGCCCGCCCGTGCCCTCCAGCACACCAGAGAAGGCGCTGCACGTCGCTGTCGCCATCAACCTGCCCACCCCCGCCACCCCGCTCCCCCTCCATGAGCCCGGCCGTATCCCTGAAGCTGCCACGTCCCGGCACTCCGATCGGCCTAACGAGCGACCATCACACAAAGACACGACCTCGTCCCCGCCTGTTGATCCACCCGGGAACTCCGTGCCCCGAGGGCAGGGGCGAGCCACACGAGCGTCGGCATCCGGCGAGGACGCGAAAGCGAACATCTACATCTCTCGAAATCGGCGGAAAGCATAACCAGACGGGATGAAACTGGTGGCAGATCCTGAGGATCGCACTGATGGCACGAAAGAGCATCAACCAGCCTGCTTAAGCCAAACCCGCGACAGTTGAAGACCCTGTGGAAATTCGTCGCGCCTCGACAGTCGCCGAGGTGGCCGCCGCCGAGCCCCTCTTCGACCACCCGGTCCGCACAGAGTGGGCGGAACGCTTCCTGACGTCCACCGGACATCACCTGTACCTGGCCTACGAGTCCGGCGAAGCTGCCCCCGTCGGCTTCGTGAGCGGCGTCGAGACCATCCACCCGGACAAGGGCGCGGAGATGCTGCTGTACGAGTTGGGGGTGGCCGAGGCGTACCGGCGCGGGGGATCGGGCGGGCGCTGGTGCGGCGGCTGACCGAGGTGAGCCGCGAACGCGGTTGTTACGGCATGTGGGTGCTCGTCGACACGGACAACGAGGTCGCCCTCGCCACGTATCGAAGCGCGGGCGGCAAGGACGACGGGGCTTGTGCGGTGGTGGGGTGGGAGTTCGGGTAGGGCGCGAAAATCCGTCGCTGCGATGTCGGTTCGTCGCACTACAGTTCAGTCCGTTCAGTGTGCACAACGGACACACAGCTACGGACACACAACTACGGGGTGGGGAATCATGAAGTTGCGGCAGACCACTGCCTGGGCGGGGTTCACGGCGGTGGCGCTGGTCGCGGCCTCCGGGTGCGGCGCTCAGACCGTCAAGCACGCCGCCGAGGCGGTGGACGACACCGGCGCGATCATGGCGGCGCTCGCCCGGGCGACCGACCGGACCGAGGCGCTGGGATCCGCCGAGGTCTCGGTGAGTACCGACCTGGGCAACGGAGGCACCGGTCCGATCGCCATGGAGGGCACGTACTCCTGGGGCGACGGGTTCGCCTACGACGTCGAGATGGACACCAAGGCCGCACAGATGCAGCAGCTCCAGGACGACCCGACCATCCACGCGCTTTTCGTGGACGGCGACTACTACTACAACGTCGACCCGCAGCCTGTCGGCCCTTTCAAGGGCAAGCAGTGGATGAAGCTGGACGGGTCGGTCGTGTTGGGTGAGAAGGGCGCCCAGGCGGTGACCGCGGGCGGCGGCGGCAGCCCGACGGCCTCCATGCGCGGCCTAAAGTACGCGAAGGACGTCGAAGACCTGGGCGTACAGATCCTGAACGGGCAGCGCACGACCCACTACCGGGCCGTGATCGACCAGAGCCGGATGGGCAACCTGAAGGATGCTTACGGCAACCAGGGCTCGCTCCTCGACTCGGCGACCGGCGGCGTGACCTCCATCGACATGGACGTCTGGGTCGGCGCCAAGGATCTGCCGGTCCGTATCAAGCAGGTGATCGGAAAGATGGCCGTCACCATGGACTTCCGCAAGTTCGGCGCCACGGCCGACGTCAAGGCCCCGCCGGCCGCGCAGGTCGCCGACGTCAGCGAGCTGGTCAAGAGGAACGCCGGGAAGCAGGGCTGAGCAGCAGCTCCTGGTGCGCGTGTGCGAGGGTGCCCCGTTTCCTCGAGGAGGCAGGGCACCCTCGTTCAGCCCGGCCAGCATGATCGTCTCAGCCTCGCGAGCGGGTCCAGGACGCCATCTCTCGGCGGGTCGGCAAGCTGGCGCAATGTCCGCGCCGCCCAACGCCGAGATCGCGCCCGCATCCGCAGCGAGAAGGGCCTCCGCTGGGGCGGACGTGCCAGATGCCCGGCAGCGTGAAGGCTCGGCAACCAGCCCAGTCCCACCACACGGACCGCGAGGAGCTCTGCATGGACCATAAGGACGTCGACGGCGCTGTGGCAGAGATGCTGCGGGTGCTCGGCCCCCATACCGCCGAGGACTGGACGGTGACGGCGGGGCCACTCGAATGGACTTGCTGGCAAACAGCAGCCCACATCGGCCACGACCTGCTGGCCTACGCAGGGCAGCTGGCAGCACAGCCCACCGACGCCTACCTTCCTATCGACCTGGCCGTTCGCCCCACTGCCTCGCCTGCCGAAGCACTACAGGCCGTCACCGCCTGCGGCGGACTGCTCAGTAGCGCCCTGGCCGCAGCCAACCCGGCCATGAGGGCCTGGCACTGGGGCCCGTGCGACCCCGAAGGGTTCGCCGCGATGGGCGTCGCCGAAACCCTGCTGCACACCTACGACATCACGCAGGGACTGTCCGTGGACTGGCTGCCCCCAGCATCGCTGAGCGCAGCAGTACTCACCCGGCTCTTCCCCGCCGCCCCGCCTGGAGACCCCACTCAGGTACTCCTCTGGTGCACCGGCCGCGGAGAACTCGACGGCCTCCCTCGCCAAATCTCATGGCGGTGGGAAGCAGCACTCCGTCAGGCCCCCCGGACGGTCCGCTGAAGAGCGCGGACGACGATGCCAACGAGGCTCCTCGCTGCCGTTCCGTGGAGCGGGAACCGCACGGAACGGCAGCGAGGAGCCGGAAAGTCCAGGTCAGCGGGCATCTGCAGGGGGTACTCAGTGGTTGCGCGGGAAGCCCAGGTCCACGCCTGACGGGCCGTCTGCCGGGTCGGGCCAGCGGGTGGTGACTACCTTGCCTCGGGTGTAGAAGTGGGTGCCGTCGTTGCCGTAGATGTGGTGGTCGCCGAAGAGGGAGTCCTTCCAGCCGCCGAAGGAGTGGTAGCCCACCGGGACGGGGATCGGGACGTTGACGCCGACCATGCCGGCCTCGACCTCCAGCTGGAAGCGGCGGGCCGCGCCGCCGTCGCGGGTGAAGATCGCGGTGCCGTTGCCAAAGGGGGAGGCGTTGATGAGGGCCAGGCCCTCCTCGTACGTGTCGACGCGCAGGACCGTCAGGACCGGGCCGAAGATCTCGTCCTGGTAGGCCTTCGCCGTCGTGGGCACCTTGTCGAGGAGGGAGATGCCGATCCAGTGGCCGTCCTCGAAGCCCTCGACCGTGAAGCCGCTGCCGTCGAGGATCACCTCGGAGCCTTCGGCCGCCGCGCCCGTGACGTACGACGCCACCTTGTCGCGGTGGACCTTCGTGATGAGGGGGCCCATCTCCGACGTCGGGTCGTTGCCGGGGCCGATCTTGATCTTCTCGGCGCGCTCGCGGATCTTGTCCACCAACTCGTCGCCGATCGCGCCGACCGCGACGACCGCCGAGATCGCCATGCAGCGCTCGCCGGCCGAGCCGTAGGCGGCGGAGACGGCGGCGTCGGCCGCCGAATCCAGGTCCGCGTCCGGGAGGACCAGCATGTGGTTCTTGGCGCCGCCCAGGGCCTGGACGCGCTTGCCGTTCGCCGAGGCCGTGGTGTGGATGTAGCGGGCGATGGGGGTGGAGCCGACGAAGGAGACCGCCTTGACGTCCGGGTGGTCGAGGAGGCGGTCGACCGCCACCTTGTCGCCGTGGACGACGTTGAAGACGCCGTCGGGCAGGCCTGCCTCGGACAGCAGTTCGGCGATCTTCATGGCCGCCGACGGGTCCTTCTCGGACGGCTTCAGCACGAAGGTGTTGCCGCACGCGATGGCGATCGGGAACATCCACATCGGGACCATCGCCGGGAAGTTGAACGGCGTGATGCCCGCGACGACGCCGAGGGGCTGGCGGATCGACGAGACGTCTACGCGGCTCGCCACCTCCGTCGACAGCTCGCCCTTCAGCTGCACGGTGATACCGCACGCGAGTTCGACGATCTCCAGGCCGCGGGCGACCTCGCCGAGCGCGTCGGAGTGGACCTTGCCGTGCTCCGCCGTGATCAGCTCGGCGATCGCGTCGCGGTTGGCGTCCAGCAGCGCGCGGAACTTGAAGAGGATGGTGCTCCTCTTGGCGAGTGAGGTCTTGCCCCACGTCGCGTACGCGTCCTTCGCAGCGGCTACCGCCGCGTCGACCTCGTCGACGGTCGCGAAGGCGACGTTCGTGGTGACCGCGCCGGTCGCGGGGTCGGTGACCGGCCCGTACGTGCCCGACGCGCCTTCGACGGTCTTGCCGCCGATCCAGTGGTTGACGATCTTCGTCATGCCCAGGTTCTCCTTCACAGATGGCGGCGTCGGGTAGAGACGTGCCGTTCGTACAGCTCACGTGCCTTGACCGCTGACGGGCGTGTCGCGGTCTCGGCCACAGGAACATCCCACCAGGCCTGCGCCGGAGGCGCGCCCGACACTGTGTCTGCCGTTTGGGTCTCGACGTAGACACAAGTGGGAGTGTCGGCGGCACGGGCCTCGGCGAGCGCCGCCCGGAGCTCCCGTACCGTCTTCGCGCGCAGGACGCGCATGCCCAGGCTCGCCACGTTGGCGGCCAGGTCCACGGGCAGGGGTGCACCCGTGTACGTACCGTCGTCCGCCTGATAGCGGTAGGCGGTGCCGAAGCGCTCGCCGCCCACCGACTCCGACAGACCGCCGATGGACGCGTAGCCGTGGTTCTGGATCAGGAGGAGCTTGATGGCGATCCCCTCCTGTACGGCTGTCACGATCTCCGTCGGCATCATCAGGTACGTGCCGTCGCCCACCAGCGCCCATACGGGACGCTCGGGCGCCGCCAGTTTCACACCGATCGCGGCCGGTATCTCGTACCCCATGCAGGAATAGCCGTATTCGAGGTGGTACTGGTCGGACGACCTCGCGCGCCAGAGTTTGTGCAGGTCGCCGGGGAGCGAGCCGGCCGCGTTGATGAGAATGTCCGACTCGTCGGTTATCTCGTCCAGCGCGCCCAGTACCTGCGGCTGCGTCGGGCGTACGTCCGGTTCGTCGGCCTCGTAGGCGGCGTCGACGCGCTGTTCCCAGCGTTCCTTGTCCTCGGTGTACTCGGACGCGTACGCGTCCGTTACCCGGTGGTCGTGGGGCGCCAGTGCCTCTGTCAGCTGTCGCAGGGCGCTGCGGGCGTCCGCGATCAGCGGGGTGGCGGACAGCTTGTGGCCGTCGTACGAGGCGATGTTGAGGTTCAGGAAGCGGACGTCCGGCGCTGCGAACAGGGTGTGGGAGGCCGTGGTGAAGTCCGTGTAGCGGGTGCCGACGCCTATCACCAGGTCTGCCTGGCGCGCGAGTTCGTCCGCCGTCGCCGTTCCCGTGTGGCCGATGCCACCCACGTCCTGGGGGTGGTCGTGGCGCAGGGAGCCCTTGCCGGCCTGGGTGGAGGCGACGGGGATGCGGGTCGCCGAGGCGAACTCCGCCAACGCCTCCTCCGCGCGGCTGTGGTGGACTCCGCCGCCCGCGACGATCAGGGGCCGGCGGGCGGTACGGATCAGCCGTACCGCTTCCGTCAGTTCGGCGGGGTCGGCGACCGGGCGGCGTACGTGCCACACGCGGTCGGCGAAGAACTCGTCGGGCCAGTCGTACGCCTCGGCCTGAACGTCCTGCGGGAGAGCGAGAGTTACCGCGCCTGTCTCGACGGGGTCGGCGAGGACCCGCATCGCTTGCAGCGCCGCCGGGATCAGCGCCTCGGGGCGGGTGACGCGGTCGAAGTATCTCGACACCGGGCGCAGACAGTCGTTGACCGACACATCGCCCGCGTACGGGACTTCGAGCTGCTGGAGGACCGGGTCCGCCGGGCGGGTCGCGAAGGTGTCGCCGGGGAGGAGCAGTACCGGGAGGTGGTTGATCGTGGCGAGCGCGGCGCCGGTGACGAGGTTGGTCGCGCCCGGGCCGATCGACGTCGTCACGGCGTGGGCGGAGAGGCGGTTCGACTGCCTCGCGTAGCCAACTGCCGCGTGAACCATGGACTGTTCGTTGCGGCCCTGGTGGAACGGCATGTCGTCGGCGTACTCGACGAGCGCCTGGCCGAGCCCGGCGACGTTCCCGTGGCCGAAGATGCCCCAGGTGGCCTCGATCAGCCGGCGGCGGACGCCGTCCCGCTCGGTGTACTGGGCGGCCAGGAAGCGGACGAGCGCCTGCGCGACCGTGAGCCTCGTCGTGGCGGTGGGTGAGGTGGTGGTCGGGGTCATCGGTGTTCCCCCGTGGTGTGTACGGGTGCCAAGTGGACCTCCGGCGCGGGGCCGTAGCGAGCGGGGAGTGGTCGCCCACACTTCGCTCCTGCCAGGGCGAAGCGGCCTCCCGCGCCGGAGGCGATCAGTGCCCGGGCGGCCCGGGGTGCGTGCGTGACGTCGGCGACCGACGCGAACACCCTTTCCCCGCCCAGGAGTTGGCAATCGTCGTGCGTCGCGCCGTGCTCCGCTCGCACGGTACAGCCGCCGTAGCCGTCGGCCATCGCGCGCCTCACAGCAACCCGACGGCGGTGTCCACGGCGGCGGACACCTCGCCGTCCGCCGGGTACAGCAGCGAGCGGCCGACCACGAGACCCTGGACGGTGGGGAGTTGCAGCGCGCCGCGCCACTTCTCGTACGCGCCGTCCTGGTCGTCGCCGACCTCGCCGCCGAGCAGTACGGCGGGCAGGGTGGAGGTCTGCATGACCTCGGCCATGTCGTCCGGGTTCTCGGTGACGGGCACCTTCAGCCAGGTGTACGCCGAACTGCCGCCCAGGCCCGACGCGATGGCGATGGACTTGGTGACGGCCTCGGCGGAGAGGTCGTTGCGGACCTTGCCGTCGGGGCCGCGCCTGCTGATGAACGGCTCGACGAAGAGCGGGAGTTGCCGCTCGGCCATCGCGTCGATCGCGTGGGCCGTGGACTCCAGGGTGTTGAGGGAGCCCGGGTCGTCGTAGTCGATGCGCACAAGCAGCTTGCCGGCGTCGAAGCCGAGGCGTGCCATGTCCTGGGGGCGGTGACCGGTGAAGCGGTCGTCGAGTTCGAAGCTGGCGCCGGAGAGACCGCCTCGGTTCATCGACCCCATGACGACCTTGCCGTCCAGGGCGCCGAGGAGGAGCAGGTCGTCCAGGATGTCGGCGGTCGCGAGGACACCGTCGACACCGGGACGGGAGAGAGCGAGGCACAGGCGTTCGAGGAGGTCGGCGCGGTTGGCCATGGCCAGCTTGCGGTTGCCGACCCCGAGGGCGCCCCGGGCCGGGTGGTCGGCGGCGACGATCATCAGCCGGCCGGAGTCCCCGAGGAGGGGGCGCCGGGACCGGCGGGCGGCGGCTTCCGCGATGGCCTCGGGGTGCCGGGCGCGGGTGGCGGCGAGGGCGGAGATGTCGACGGGGGCGAGGGCGGCGACAGAGCTGGTGCCGTCGCCGGTCAGGGCGGTGGAGCTCATCGCACCGCTCCTGCCGCGAGCGCCGCCTCGACCTCGGTGGGGGTGGGCATCGCCGACGAGCACTCCAGGCGGGAGGCGACGATCGCACCGGCCGCGTTGGCGTGCCGCATGATGCGCTCCAGGTCCCAGCCTTCGAGGAGGCCGTGGCAGAGGGAGCCGCCGAAGGCGTCACCGGCGCCGAGGCCGTTGAGGACGTTCACGGGGAGCGGGGGCACCTCGGCCGTCTCGCCCTTGCTGTTGACGGCGAGAACACCCTTCGGGCCCTGCTTGACGACCGCCAGTTCGACACCGGCGTCCAGGAGGGCGCGGGCGGCGGCGTGCGGCTCGCGTACGCCGGTCGCCACCTCCACCTCGTCGAGGTTGCCGACGGCGACGGTGGTGTGGCGCAGGGCCTCGGTGTAGAAGGGGCGCGCCGACTCGGGGTCGCTCCAGAACATGGGGCGCCAGTCGAGGTCGAAGACCGTCGTACCGGACTTGGCGCGGTGGGCGAGGGCGGCCAGGGTCGCCGTGCGGCTGGGCTCCTCGCTCAGGCCGGTGCCCGTGACCCAGAAGATGCCCGCCTCGCGGACCGCGTCGAGGTCCAGCTCGTGGGCGTCGATCTCAAGATCCGGCGCCTTGGGCTGCCGGTAGAAGTACAGCGGGAAGTCGTCCGGCGGGAACACCTCGCAGAACGTGACCGGGGTGTTGAGGCCGGGGACCGACGTGACCCAGCGGTCGTCGACGCCGAAGTCGCGCAGGGCGTCGTGCAGATAGCGCCCGAAGGCGTCGTCGCCGGTCCGCGTGATCACCGCGGTGCTGTGTCCGAGGCGGGACGCGGCGACCGCGACGTTCGTCGCCGAGCCGCCGAGGAACTTTCCGAAGGACGTCACCTGGGCGAGCGGCACGCCGGTCTGCAGTGGATACAGGTCCACTCCGATCCGCCCCATGGTGATCAGGTCGTACGCCATCGAGTTCCCTTCGCTCTTCTTCGGCTCACACGGCTCGCCCGGCAACTCGCACAGCGGCTCGCCCTCAGGTCTAGCCCGCCTCACGGAGCCCTGTCAATAGTTTGTCCGGACATTCGGACCAGACCTTGACACGCGTCCCGGCGTGAGCTGAAGCTGACGCCCATGACTACGTCGTCCCCTTCCTCCGCTTCCTCCCCGTCGGGCCCCCCGCTGTCACGCATCCGAGTCGGGTCGGCGCCCGACTCCTGGGGTGTGTGGTTCCCGGACGACCCCAAGCAGGTTCCCTGGCAGCGCTTCCTCGACGAGGTCTCGCAGTCCGGCTACGAGTGGATCGAGCTGGGCCCGTACGGGTACCTGCCGACCGACCCGGCCGTCCTCACCGAGGAGACCGCCGAGCGCGGCCTGAAGGTGTCGGCCGGCACCGTCTTCACCGGGCTTCACCACGGCGAATCCGTCTGGGAGAAGACCTGGGCGCACGTCGCGGACAACGCGGTGCTCGCTCAGGCCATGGGCGCGTCCCACCTGGTGGTCATCCCGTCCTTCTGGCGGGACGACAAGACCGGTGTCGTACTGGAGTCCGACACCCTGACGCCCGAGCAGTGGCGCAACCTCACCACGCTGACCGAGCGGCTCGGCCATGAGGTGCGGGAGCGCTACGGCCTCCAGATCGTCGTCCACCCGCACGCCGACACGCACATCGACAGCGAGACGAACGTCACACGCTTCCTCGACGGCACCGACTCCTCGCTCGTCTCGCTGTGCCTGGACACGGGCCACTACGCCTACTGCGGCGGCGACAGCGTCAAGCTGATCGAGACCTACGGCGAGCGGATCGGCTACCTGCACCTCAAGCAGGTCGACCCCGAGATCCTCGCCGACGTACGGGCGAACGAGGTCCCGTTCGGCCCGGCGGTCGCCCGTGGTGTCATGTGCGAACCCCCGGCCGGCGTACCCGAGTTGGGTCCGGTTCTGACAGCCGCCCAGAAGCTGGACGTGGATCTGTTCGCGATCGTCGAGCAGGACATGTACCCGTGCGAGCCGGACAAGCCGCTGCCGATCGCGCAGCGGACACGGGCCTTCCTCCGGTCCTGCGGGGCGTAGCGCTCCGCTGGGTCGCCGGTTCTTTGCCGGCCGGCCGGTGGGGGCTTCTCGCGCCGTTCCCCGCGCCCCTAGCCCTAGGGGGCGCCGCCTATCGGCGTGCGCCCCCTAGGGCAACGTGCCACTCCGGCCTACCGACGCGCGCCTTTGCGTCACTCGTGTCACAAATGCTCCCCTCGCGTCATATTTGTCACGCGTACGCGGGTCCACGTCACGTCGTGTCAACAAGTTCCGACCCAGAGTCACGGCAGGTCGTTCAACGGGCAATGGCTTTGTGATCGCCAAGCGCAGCGTCCGGCTCCCCCGACGGCCCACCCTGGCCGCCCCCGTGACGCACGCGCAGGGAGGTGCACCGATGACCGACCGACGGCTCTGGTCGTACAAAGAGATCGCCGCACACATCCGTGTCCAGCCGGACACCGTGCGGTCGTACCGCAAACACGGTCTGTTGCCCGCGCCCGACCACGTGGAGAGCGGCAAGCCCTACTGGTACGCCGACACCGTACGGGCATGGGTCGCGGCCCGGCCGGGCAACCGCGGCCGGAGAGACGTCTAGGGGCGGCTGGAGACGTCTGGAGGCGGCTCAGGAATATTCACCTGTGCCCCGCTCGCGGGTGGGGCACAGTGCGCACCATGAGCAACCCTGCGGACTTCTCCCACAAACCCGTCCTCACCGGCGACAAGACCGTGCTGCGGCCGTTCACCGAGGCCGATGCCGAAGTGATCGCCGCGATAGTCGAGGACCCCGAGGTCATCCGTTTCACCTTCGAGCCGGACACCGCGATCACCATGGAACGGCTGCGTTCCTGGTACGGCTCCCGGTCCGCGCAGACCGACCGCCTCGACCTCGCCGTGACCGACCGCGCGACCGGTGAACTCGTGGGCGAGGTCGTGCTGCACGAGTGGAATCCGGCCGCCCGCAGCTGCACCTTCCGCACGCTGCTGGGCCCGAGGGGCCGTGGACGCGGCCTCGGCACCGAGGCGACCCGGCTCATCGTGGCGTACGGCTTCGAGCGACTCGGCCTGCATCGCATCGAGTTGGAGGCGTGGGCCGACAACCACCGGGCCCTGCGCGTCTACGAGAAGGTCGGCTTCGTGGTGGAAGGGATGCGCCGCGAGGTCCAGTCGCGGGACGGCGAGTGGGCCGACGAGGTGGTGATGGCGATCCTGGACCACGAGTGGGCGGCCCGGGCCGGCGTCAACGCCACGGCTCGATGACCGTCACCCCCGCCCCCGGCGCCGCCCCCATCGCCGCCAGCGCGGGCGGGGACTCGGTCAGCGGGATGGTGGACGTGACCAGCAGGTCCGGCCGGAGGACGCCCGCGCGTACCAGTTCGAGCATCGGCGGGTAGGTGTGGGCGGCCATACCGTGGCTGCCGAGGAGTTCGAGTTCCAGGGCGATGACGCGGGCCATCGGGACGGGGGTCGAGCCGGTGGACGACGGGAGCAGGCCGACCTGGACATGACGGCCGCGGCGGCGGAGGCCGTTCACCGAGGCCGCGCAGGTGACGGGTGAGCCGAGCGCGTCCAGCGACAACTGGGCTCCGCCGCCCGTCAGTTCACGTACGGCCGCTGCCGTGTCGCCGGTCGTGGCCGCGTTCACGCACGCCGCCGCGCCGAACTTCCGCGCCAGTTCCAGTGCTCCGGGGGACACGTCGACCGCGACGACCCGGGCGCCGGAGGCCGCCGCGATCATCACGGCGGAGAGGCCCACACCGCCGCACCCGTGCACCGCGACCCACTCCCCCGCCGCCACCCGCCCCTGCTGGACCACCGCCCGGTACGCCGTCGCGAACCGGCAGCCCAGGGAGGCCGCCGTCCCGAAGGACATCCCCTCGGGCATGGCGACGAGGTTCACGTCGGCGTGGTCCAGCGCCACGAACTCCGCGAACGAACCCCAGTGCGTGAAGCCCGGCTGGGTCTGCCGCTCGCACACCTGCTGGTCACCGGCCGCGCAGGACGGGCAGCTCCCGCAGGCGCACACGAAGGGCACCGTGACCCGGTCCCCGGCCCGCCAGCCGCTCACCCGGGCGCCGACCGCCTCGACGACACCGGCGAGTTCGTGGCCGGGCACGTGCGGCAGCGTGATGTCGGGGTCGTGGCCCATCCAGCCGTGCCAGTCGCTCCGGCACAGCCCGGTGGCCTCGACGCGCACCACGACCCCGTGCGGCG
Source organism: Streptomyces sp. B21-083 (assembly GCF_036898825.1). Lineage (GTDB taxonomy): Bacteria > Actinomycetota > Actinomycetes > Streptomycetales > Streptomycetaceae > Streptomyces. The sequence continues at coordinate 3,657,503 of NZ_JARUND010000002.1, forward strand.
CGGGCACGGGGTCCGGCACCTCCCGCACCTCGGCCGGCTCCCCGTACCGCTCGAAGACCACCGCACGCATACGCCCTCGCCCTCACCGTCATGGCCGTGACCACAGCCGCCAGTGCCGAGGATCTTGCCACGGTCAGGAGACAAGTACCCCCCAGGGGTATAGTAGTGTGAGACTCAGAGGGCTCGTCCGTCACGGCGACGCCCAGCGACAGACGCCTCGAAGAAGACTCGAAGAGGAGCAACGACATGACCGCGCAGACCGACACCCCGGGTTCCGTCACCGCCGTCTATCAGGTGACCGGCATGAGCTGCGGACACTGTGAAGGCTCGGTCTCGAGTGAGATCTCCGAGCTCGCCGGTGTCACCTCGGTGCGGGCCGTCGCCGCCACCGGCGTGGTCACCGTGGTCTCGGAGGCCCCGCTCGACGAGGACGCCGTGCGCGCCGCGGTCGACGAGGCGGGCTTCGAGCTGGCCGGCCGGGCCTGACCACAGGGACGCGGCGACCATGACCAGCACCGGTACCAGTGCCAGCACCGAGACCCCGACAGTCACGCCCCACGAGGTCGAGCTGACCATCGGCGGGATGACGTGTGCCAGCTGCGCGTCCCGCGTCGAGAAGAAGCTCAACCGGATGGACGGCGTCCTCGCCACGGTCAACTACGCGACGGAGAAGGCGAAGATCGCGTACGCCGACGGCGTGGGGGTCGACGACCTGATCGCCACCGTCGTGAAGACGGGCTACACCGCCGAGGAGCCGCCTCCGCCGACCGTGACGGAGGCACCCTCGGCCGAGCGGGACGCCGACCCCGAGCTGGCCGCTCTGCGGCAGCGGCTCGTCGTCTCCGTGCTGCTCGCCGCTCCCGTCGTCCTGATGTCCATGATTCCCACGCTCCAGTTCGACAACTGGCGATGGCTCGCGCTGGCGCTCGCCTCGCCGGTCGTCGTCTGGGGCGGACTGCCGTTCCACCGGGCCGCGTTCACCAACGCCCGGCACGGCGCGGCCACCATGGACACCCTGGTGTCGGTCGGCACGCTCGCCGCGTACGGCTGGTCCCTTTGGGCCCTGTTCTGGGGCGACGCGGGCAGGCCCGCCATGCCGGGCATGGACGGGATGGGGATACGGGAGAGCTTCTCGTTCACCGCCTCCCGCACGGGCGACACCTCCGAGATCTACCTCGAAGTCGCCGCCGGGGTCATCGCGTTCATCCTCCTCGGGCGCTATCTGGAGGCCCGCGCCAAGCGCCGCTCGGGCGCGGCGCTGCGGGCCCTGATGGAACTGGGCGCCAAGGACGTCTCCGTGCTGCGCGGAGGGCGTGAAGTGCGCATTCCGGTGAGCGAGCTGGCGATCGGGGACCGGTTCGTCGTACGGCCCGGGGAGAAGATCGCCACCGACGGCACCGTCGTCGAGGGTGTCTCGGCGGTCGACGCGTCGATGCTGACCGGCGAGTCCGTGCCGGTCGACGTGGGCGCCGGGGACGCCGTCACGGGCGCGACCGTGAACGCCGGGGGCCGGCTCGTCGTCGAGGCCACCCGGGTCGGCGCGGACACCCAGCTCGCGCGGATGGCCCGGCTGGTGGAGGACGCGCAGAACGGCAAGGCCGAGGTGCAGCGGCTCGCCGACCGGATCTCCGGGATCTTCGTGCCGGCGGTGCTGCTGATCGCGCTCGGTACGTTCGGCGTCTGGCTCGGCGTCACGGGCGACACGGTCGCCGCCTTCACCGCCGCCGTCGCCGTCCTGATCATCGCCTGCCCCTGTGCGCTGGGCCTGGCCACCCCGACCGCGCTGATGGTCGGCACCGGGCGCGGGGCGCAGCTCGGCATCCTCATCAAGGGCCCCGAGGTCCTGGAGTCCACGCGCCGCGTCGACACGATCGTCCTGGACAAGACGGGCACGGTCACCACGGGCCGGATGACCCTCCAGGAGGTCTACGTCGCCGAGGGCGAGGACGAGAAGCAGGTGCTGCGGCTCGCGGGCGCCCTCGAACACGCCTCCGAGCATCCGGTCGCACGGGCGATCGCCGCCGGGGCGATGGAGCGGGTCGGGACACTGCCGGAGGCCGAGGCCTTCGAGAACGTGGCCGGGCGGGGCGTACGCGGGCACGTGGACGGGCACGAGGTGGCCGTCGGACGGCTCACGGACGGGCTGTCGGGGCCGCTCCCTCAGGAGTTGACCCATGCGAAGGCCCAGGCCGAGAGCGGCGGACGTACGGCCGTCGTGGTCGCCTGGGACGGGGTGGCGCGCGGTGTCGTCACCGTCGCCGACGCGGTCAAGGAGACCAGCGCCGAGGCGGTGCGCGAACTGCGGGCACTGGGGCTGACGCCGGTGCTGCTGACCGGGGACAACCGGGCGGTGGCGGACGCGGTGGCGGCGGCCGTGGGGATCGACCAGGTGATCGCGGACGTCCTGCCCGAGGAGAAGGTCGACGCCGTACGGCGGCTGCAGGGCGAGGGGCGGACCGTCGCGATGGTCGGCGACGGCGTGAACGACGCGGCGGCCCTGGCCACCGCCGATCTGGGCCTGGCGATGGGCACGGGCACGGACGCGGCGATCGAGGCGAGCGATCTGACGCTGGTGCGCGGGGACCTGCGCGTGGCCGCCGACGCCATCCGGCTGTCCCGGAAGACGCTCGCGACCATCAAGGGCAACCTGGTGTGGGCCTTCGGCTACAACGTGGCCGCGCTGCCGCTGGCCGCCGCCGGTCTGCTGAATCCGATGATCGCGGGGGCCGCGATGGCCTTCTCCTCGGTGTTCGTCGTCACCAACAGCCTCCGACTGCGCACTTTCCGCTGAGATCGGCCCCTGACCGGCCGAAGTTACCGCCAGTACGCACAAGTAGGTGACATAGTCCCTATGGAGTCCGACGCGAGCCTCACATAAGCTCTTCACAAGGCTCCCGCATCATCCTTACGCTGGGGTCCCGGTCGCGACAACCGGGATCTGGCGTACCAAAAGGACATATGCGAGAGACGCAGATCACAGTGCTGTGAACGTAACCATCGAAGGGCTTCGAAGGTCTAAGTTGGCGATGTCAGACCAGCGTCTTGGGGGGCGCCGGCTGGCGTCTGAGGATGTCTTGGGGGACGTCCTCGGAAATGCGTTGCCGGGACACGTACACCGGGAAGCTTGAGCGGCCCACCCCAGCGTGCGCGTCCCGGCAGATCGCACACAGCAGGAGTACGACGAGTTTTGCTCGTTTTGCTCGCACAACAACGGTCGCTTCGGCGGCCTGCACACCAGTTGATAGCGAATTCAGGCGCTGTCCTCCGAAACGCCCGGCCGGATCCCGTGGGGGGAATCCGCACCGGGACATGGGAAGGCGCCCTGTACGCCGGCCCGTGGGGGGACCGTCGGCAGGGCGCCTTCCGCTTTTCTGTTCTGTCGGGTGCGGGTCACCCGCACCCCCGAAGGGGCGCGGGGAACTGCGCGACCAGCCACAACGGACCCGCAGCTTCAATCCCGCGCCACCCGCGGAGCGACTAGCGCTGCTCGACCGGCACGAAGTCCCGCTCGACCACGCCCGTGTAGATCTGGCGCGGGCGGCCGATACGCGATCCCGGCTCCTTGATCATCTCGTGCCACTGGGCGATCCAGCCCGGGAGGCGGCCGAGGGCGAACAGGACCGTGAACATCTCGGTCGGGAAGCCCATCGCGCGGTAGATGAGGCCGGTGTAGAAGTCGACGTTCGGGTAGAGGTTGCGCGAGACGAAGTAGTCGTCGGAGAGCGCGTGCTCCTCCAGCTTCAGCGCGATGTCCAGCAGCTCGTCGGACTTGCCGAGGGCCGAGAGGACGTCGTGCGCGGCAGCCTTGATGATCTTCGCGCGCGGGTCGAAGGACTTGTACACCCGGTGGCCGAAGCCCATCAGGCGGACGCCGTCCTCCTTGTTCTTCACCTTGCGGATGAAGGAGTCGACATCGCCGCCGTTCGCCTTGATGCCCTCCAGCATCTCCAGCACGGACTGGTTGGCGCCGCCGTGCAGCGGGCCCCAGAGCGCGGAGATACCGGCCGAGATCGACGCGAACATGTTGGCCTGCGAGGAACCGACCAGACGGACCGTCGACGTCGAACAGTTCTGCTCGTGGTCGGCGTGCAGAATCAGCAGCTTGTCGAGGGCGGAGACGACGACCGGGTCGAGGTCGTACTCCTGCGCCGGCACCGAGAACGTCATACGGAGGAAGTTCTCGACGTAACCGAGGTCGTTGCGCGGGTAGACGAACGGGTGACCGATCGACTTCTTGTACGCGTACGCGGCGATGGTCGGAAGCTTGGCGAGCAGCCGGATCGTCGAGAGGTTGCGCTGCTTCTCGTCGAACGGGTTGTGGCTGTCCTGGTAGAAGGTCGACAGCGCGGAGACGACCGACGACAGCATCGCCATCGGGTGCGCGTCGCGCGGGAAGCCACGGTAGAAGTTCTTGACGTCCTCGTGCAGCAGGGTGTGCTGCGTGATCTCGTTCTTGAAGACGGAGAGCTCGTCCACAGTCGGAAGCTCACCGTTGATCAGCAGGAACGCCACCTCGAGGAAGGTGGAGCGCTCGGCGAGCTGCTCGATCGGGTACCCGCGGTACCGAAGGATGCCCTGCTCGCCGTCGAGGTAGGTGACCGCGGATTTATAGGCGGCGGTGTTGCCGTAGCCGCTGTCCAGAGTTACGAGACCGGTCTGAGCGCGGAGCTTCCCGATGTCGAAGCCCTTGTCGCCGACGGTGCTGTCGATCACCGGGTAGGTGTACTCGCCGTCGCCGAACCGCAGTACTACAGCGTTGTTGGTGTGCTCGCTCACGTCATCCCTCACCGACGTTGTGCCTCTTCTTCGAGGTGCCCTGACTGTCTCTACCATCCCCCATTTGGCGCAGGAGAGTGCACTCGGGGTCGACCATTGGGCCTATTGGCGGCACTGAGTGCCGCCAAGCTACTCATCCTGCCCCTCTTCGCCCTGGTTCCGGAAGTGGCCTGTGAGCTTTGTGACTCATTTGATCGATCATTTTTTCACGATCGCCGCGACGCCACGACGATTGTGACGGTCGGGGCGGGTCACGACCGCAGTCTGTGATCCAGTGCCGTGCAGCGCCGCCCCGCCGACACCGTGCGCACCGCCTGGCCTATCGCCTTGCGTGAACCGACCAGGACGACGAGCTTCTTCGCCCGGGTGACGGCCGTATACAAGAGGTTGCGCTGGAGCATCATCCACGCGCCCGTGGTGACCGGGATGACCACCGCCGGGTACTCGCTGCCCTGGGAGCGGTGGATGGTCACCGCGTACGCGTGGGCGAGTTCGTCCAGCTCATCGAAGTCGTACGGCACTTCCTCGTCCTCGTCCGTCAGCACGGTGAGGCGCTGTTCCACCTCGTCGAGTGAGGTGACGACGCCGACGGTGCCGTTGAAGACGCCGTTCTCGCCCTTGTCGTAGTTGTTGCGGATCTGCGTGACCTTGTCGCCGATCCGGAAGACCCGGCCGCCGAACCGCTTCTCGGGGAGGTCGGGACGCCCCGGTGTGATCGCCTGCTGGAGCAGCCCGTTGAGGTTGCCGGCGCCGGCCGGGCCCCGGTGCATCGGCGCGAGCACCTGGACGTCCCGCCGGGGATCCAGGCCGAACTTGGCCGGAATTCGCCGTGCGGCCACATCCACGGTGAGCCGGCCGGCCTCCTCGGTGTCGTCCTCGACGAAGAGGAAGAAGTCCTTCATGCCGTCGGTGACCGGATGCTGCCCGGAGTTGATCCGGTGCGCGTTCGTCACGACGCCCGACTGCTGGGCCTGCCGGAAGACCTTGGTGAGCCGGACGGCGGGGACCGGGCTGCCGTCGGCGAGCAGGTCCCGCAGGACTTCGCCCGCGCCGACACTGGGGAGTTGGTCCACGTCCCCGACGAAGAGCAGATGCGCGCCCGGTGCGACAGCCTTCGCCAGCTTGTTGGCGAGCAGCAGGTCCAGCATCGAGGCCTCGTCGACCACCACCAGGTCGGCGTCGAGGGGGCGGTCCCTGTCGTAGGCCGCGTCGCCGCCGGGTTTCAGCTCCAGCAGGCGGTGAACGGTGGAGGCCTCGGCGCCGGTGAGTTCGGCGAGGCGTTTGGCGGCGCGGCCCGTCGGGGCGGCAAGGACGACCTTGGCCTTCTTGGCGCGGGCCAGTTCCACGATGGAGCGGACCGTGAAGGACTTGCCGCAGCCGGGGCCGCCGGTGAGGACGGCGACCTTCTCCGTCAGCGCGAGCCGGACGGCCGCCTCCTGCTCGGGGGCGAGATCGGCCCCCGTACGCCCCTGGAGCCAACTCAGCGCCTTGTCCCAGGCCACGTCGTGGAAGGCGGGCATCCGGTCCTCGCCGGTGCGCAGCAGGCGCAACAGCTGGGCGGAGAGGGAGAGTTCGGCGCGGTGGAAGGGGACCAGGTAGACCGCTGTCACGGGCTGCGAGTCTCCGTCGGGGCCGGGGACCTTCTCCCGTACGACACCCGGGTCCTCGCCCTCCTCGGGGGGCGCCGCGAGTTCGGCGAGGCACTCGATGACGAGGCCCGTGTCGACCTGGAGGAGCTTCACCGCGTCCGCGATCAGGCGTTCCTCGGGGAGGTAGCAGTTGCCCTGGTCGGTGGCCTGCGAAAGGGCGTACTGGAGGCCCGCCTTGACCCGCTCGGGGCTGTCGTGCGGGATGCCGACGGACTGGGCGATCTTGTCGGCGGTGAGGAAGCCGATGCCCCAGACGTCGGTGGCGAGGCGGTAGGGCTGGTTCTTGACGACCGAGATCGAGGCGTCGCCGTACTTCTTGTAGATGCGCACGGCGATCGACGTGGAGACCTCGACGGTCTGGAGGAAGAGCATGACCTCCTTGATCGCCTTCTGTTCCTCCCAGGCGGCGGCGATCTTCTTCGTGCGCTTGGGACCGAGGCCCGGCACCTCGATGAGCCGCTCGATCTCCTCCTCGATGATCCGGAGGGTGTCCATGCCAAAGTGCTGGGTGATCCGGTCGGCGAAGATCGGGCCGATGCCCTTGACCAGGCCCGAGCCGAGATAGCGGCGGATGCCCTGGACGGTGGCGGGCAGGAGTGTCGTGTAGTTCTCGACCGTGAACTGCTTGCCGTACTGCTGGTGCGAGCCCCAACGGCCCTCCATCCGCAGGGACTCGCCGACCTGGGCGCCGAGCAGCGCACCCACGACCGTGAGGAGGTCACCGGCGCCGCGCCCGGTGTCGACCCGGGCGACCGTGTAGCCGTTCTCCTCATTGGCGTACGTGATGCGTTCCAGCACGCCTTCGAGTACGGCGGGTTGCCGCTCGCCCGACTCGGAACCGACTCCCCTACCTGGCATGCCACCGCCTGCTCGTCCTGAACCCACAACCTCTGGGAGGCTATCGCCCAGCACTGACAGCGACCGTACGGAGTCCGTCGTCAACCGGCGTGCCCGAGGCCCGGCGGCCTACCGTCCCGGGTGCAGGCCGAGCCAGCCGGGAGAGGGCTCGCCCTTGACCTCTCCCACGTACAGGGTGAGCTGCTGGCGGAAGCGTTCCACGAGGGCGCGGTCGGACATGAAGTGCTCGAAGCCGTCGACGTGGGCGTTGGGGTAGTCCCAGATGGGGCGGTAGCCGGCGTGCGGGCTCACGTCGGTGCGTACGGACCACATGTAGAAGTCGGACTGGGTCTGCTTCGACAGCCACCAGTTCAGGTAGAGCCTGGCCGCGGCCGGGTGCCGGGCATGCCTGAAGATGGCGGCCCGTTGGGCCCACGCCATGAACGGGTCGCTCTTCGGCACGACGAAACGGGTCTTCACCCCGGCGGGAGGGGTGAGCATGCCGTCCGTGCCGAGTGCGACGGCCGCGGTGCCTGCCTCGACCCGGTCGGCGGGCTCCTGCGTACCTCGCACCCAGGCCACGTCCTGTGCGACGAACCGCCGCAGCCAGTCCCAGCCGTACTTGTCGACGATGACCTTGTAGAGGTACAGGACCGCGTCGTCGTCGTTCGGGAACGTCGAGACGATCTTTCCCTTCCAGCGCGGGTCAAGAAGGTCCCGGGCGGTACGGGGCGGGTTCGAGCCCGCCGACTCGGCGTTGAAGATGGTGGAGAAGGCATCCACGAAGATGCCCGTCCAGGCACCGTCGGGGTCCTTGAACCGGGGATGCACGCGGGAGAAACCGGCGGGCTTGTAGGGAAGGAGAGACCCTTCCTTCTTCCAGCGCGGGAAGTCCTGCAGGGTCTGCAGCTGAACGACGTCCGGAACGAGTGTGCCGGTGGTGAGCTGGTTGTCGATGCGAGCGTCGTGGAATTTGCTGTAGTCCACGACGATGTTCAGCGTGACGCCGGGGAACGCCTTCTCGAAGGCGGCCTTGTTGCCGTCCTGTTGGCTCGCGGTGTCGCCGCCCGCGTAGACGGTGAGGGTGCCCCCCTCCGCTTTCGCCTCGCGGTGGAGCTGCCCCAGGCTCTTCGTCTCCTCGCCCTGTCCGCCGTGTCCGTGAGTCGAGGTGTGCCCTGTTCCCGTGCTCAGTGCGACTCCGGCTGCCGTGAGCGAGCTTGCGACGAGTACGTGACGTCGTCCGAGTGGCATGGCTGTTCCCTTCGATTCGATGCGTGTACTGGAAGGAAAGTAGTCGCTGAAGCAGCTTTATTTCAAACTTCAAGTGCGATGTTTGGGCATATTTCTTGCGATTCAACACTCCTTTAGCCTTGTAAAGATTGCTGTATGGTCAGCTTTATGAGTGAGCTGTTCAACAACGAGGCGGTCGTCCTGTACGGCGACATCCTGCGGCTGACGGACACCATCGGCGGACGAGCCGAGCGGACCATCCGCGAGGCCACCGGGCTGGGTGGATCCGAGTTCGAGGTGCTGCTGCGACTGGTCCGCCATCCGGAGCACCGGACCACGAGTGCCCGGCTGGCCGAGGACCTCTCGTTCACCTCCGGCGGGCTCACCCGGCTGATCGCCCGTATGGAGGAGGCCGGGCTGATCACCCGCCACCCACACCCCGACGACGGAAGGGCCACGCTGCTCGAAGCCAGTGCGAAGGGCCGCGAGTTGCTGGATCACGCCCTGGCGGCGCATGTCCCGCAGATCTCCGGCGACCTCCTGGAGCCGCTCACCCCGGTCGAACAGCTGATCCTTCGGGAACTGGTCACCAAGGTGCTCGCCCACTCGACACGCGGCACGGTGGATCGGCGTACCCGTGAGTGAAGTCCCGGGTCAGCGGGAGTTCGCCGTACCGCGCCAGGAGTTTCGCCGGTAAGGGCCATGCTCCCGGTGACCCGTCAACGGAGGTTCAGGGCACGTCGGGCCGCGTTGATGACGTTGTGGGCGTCGGCTCCGTACACGGCCGACTCGCTGAGGGTCTTCCAGACCTTCGCGTACAAGGCGATGTTGTCGGCGTCGTCCAACCACAGCTCGGCGTGCCAGTCCTCCGCCGAGACGATCCGGTCGTCCAGGATGCAGAAGCTGTTACCGGGCGGGATCTTGACGGAGACTGAGAGCGGAATGATCCCCAGTTCAACGGTGTCTATCCCGATTGCCCCCGCGAGCCGGTCGAGCTGGGCGATCAGCACGGGCGGCGGACAGACGAGGACGCGCAACGCGGCTTCCCACATGACGACCCGCAGCCGATGACCTGATGTGTACAGCCAGTCCTGCCGCCGCATCCTGACCCGTACGGCTTCCTCGGTGTCCGTCGTGGAGCCGTGCAGCTGTGCGTACCGAGCGAGTACTGCCCGTGCGTAGTCGGGCGTCTGGAGCAGCCCCGTGACCGTGGATTCCTCCCATACCCGGATGACCCGTGAGCGGGTGGTCTCCGTTGCCCAGTTCTCCTGTACTGGGCTCTGTCCTGCCGCCAGTTGGCGACGCCACGAGCGGATATGGGTCTCGAACCCGGCGAGCCGACCGACCAGTTCGCCGTAAGCCTCGGGCTGCCCGGTGACGTCGGCCCATGCCCTGAGGTCTCTCTGCGTGGCGGTCTGCCGTCCGTGCTCCAGCTTGCTGACCTTCGAGACAGCCCAGCCCAGCTGGGCGGCGAGCTGCGTACCGGTGATCTGCCCACCAGGGGCGGTGAACCTGAGCCCTCTCAAACGCGCGCCGAGCTGTTCGCGCGCCTGCTGATAGTCGGTCACTGGTACGCGTCCGCTCCTATTCCAGGGCGGCTACCTGCGCCGCGAACTGGTCGTACGGGACGGCGTGATGCAGGGCAGCGTCACGCGCGATGGAGTACCTCACGACCTCGGCGGGCTCCGTCTTGGCTTCATAGCTGGTCAGTTCGTCGGCGTCATTGAAGTGCAGCACGACGACAAGGCGCGAATCGAAGATCCAGAAGTCCTCTTCGAGCAGCCGCAACCGCTCAGCGTCCGACCGCCACAGACAGCGGGCATCCTCACCTGTGGCGGCGTTGCACGCCGCGTAGCCGAGCAGGAACCGCTGTCCGTCAGTGGGCGGGTTGTCGACGATCCGTACCCGCCCGATGGCCTTACCCGCGCCGGTCTGGCGCCGGATGTTCTGGTGCCACTCGCCGGCCATGTCGGGCTCCCACACCACTACGCCGGTCTTGAGGAACTCGTCGAACGACAGGTCACGGTCCGATGCGTAGCCCCGCCTGGTCTCCAGGTGCCATGCGCTGTGCTCGAAGTCCCTGAAAAGACGGGTGAACTCGTCCGCGTCGATCAGCTCGGGCATCGGGTCGATCTCCTTCGGCGCCCAGTTCACCAGCAGCTCTCGGGGTACGACGACCGCCGCGTCCCCGGCGCCGAAATGACGCAACTGGGCAAGGTCTTCGGGGTCGGTCAGCGGCCTGCCCTGCACCACGACCTCTCGCGTGTCCGGACTCTCGTGCAGTGCCGGGCAGTTGCCGACCTTGCTGTCGGTTCCGGTGAAACGCAGTCGCATGGTTCCGGTCCTCTCGTGGTTGCGGACCACTCAAGGATGCGCGGACTGTGCATCACCGACTACAGCGTGCATCCACCTTCAGGAGAAAGAAAGAGGAAAGCCAGTCATCAGACGAGAAAAAATCAGAAATCTCGATGGTAGCCACGAACTGCCCGTCCCTAACGTCCGGTTCATGCCCACGAAGAATCCTGACGTCGACCCGCTCGCCGCGGCTGAATCCCTGAGAGCAGCGCTGACCGAGGCCGGCATCGTCCTGCCCTCCCTCAGGGTCGACTCTGCTTCTCCTCGACTGCGGCTGGTCGAGCTGGGGCGTGTGCGTGCCGATGTGGCCGTGTGCCTGGCCGAGGCACTTCAGCGAGGAGGTCGAGAGTGACGACACATGAGAAACCCCCGACGATGCTGAGTCACGGCGAGCTGCCGTACCCGGCCGGAACACTCGTCGAGGACACGCGGCACGGCCGGACCGGCGAACTCGTCGGTGTGATCGAGGAGCACACCAAGAAGGGCAGGAAGCTCATCAGCCGGACGGCATACCTGCGCCTCAAAGGGGGTGGCATGGAATGGGCAACACCTTTGGCCCGTATCCGGCCCGTCGAGAGCCATTAGACGTACCCGCGAAGCGCGCGGCCCTCGTCACCCCGGGCCACGTGATCGGCTACGAGGGCGAGTGGCGCACCGTCAAGACCGCCACGACCGCGCGGGGTCCGATGGGCGGGTTAGCTGTCGTCGTCGCCTGGGAGGAGGGCGGCACGGCACGCTTCCCCGCTGGTGACGAACTCCTCTTAGGTGAACCGGACTCCGCCTGACCTGCGGCTGAGCTGTCAGGGACAGCGAAGTGGGAGGGGCTCTTCGGATCTGATGCCTCGCCAGGGCCTTCTCCCGTACGACACCGACACCGGGGTCCTCGCTCCTGCGGGGTGACGGCCCCGGCCACGCGGATGAACGCCCGACCGGGGCCGGGACCGTCGGACGCGGTTCACCTCACGGGAAGTACGGGGTGTGGGTGATGGAGGAGACCTTGAGATAGCGGGCGCCGTCGGTGGTGGCCCAGGTGGAGGAGTCCGGGTTGCCGGGCCAGTCACCGCCGACCGCGAGGTTGACGATGAAGCGCAGGCCCGTCCCGGACGCGGTCCGGTACCAGGTGGTGCCGGTGATGGCGCCGTCCACGGCGTAGTCGATGTGGTCCGGGAACCAGCTGAACGAGTACCGGTGGTAGGCGTTCGTCCAGCCGGAGGAGTTCGACTTCGAGAACTGCTGCTGGGAGTTGTTGGCGTCGTGGGACGTCTGGTAGACGACGCCCGGGTTCTGGCCCACGATCTCGGCGGCGTCGAACTCCGGGAGCCACGGGTTCAGTTGCGCCGCCCAGACCGCCGGCAGCAGGCCCCGTCCATTTGGCATGTTCGCGGTGAAGCTGTACGTGCCGTACCCGTACCGCGCCGTCGACTCCACGCGGCCCGAGTTGTACACCCCGCCTCCGGCGTTGTAGGCCTTGATCACCAAAGTGCTGCCCTCGTACCAGACACAGTCCGGCCGGTACGTCTCCAGTTCGTTGTTGGGGGTCCACCTGCCGCTGATCTTGTTCCATGAGGTGACGTTCACCGGGCTGCCCCAGGAAGCGGCCCGTGCGTTCTGCGCACCCAGCATCAGTGCGGACGGTACGGCCAGGCCGGCGCCGAGTACGCGCCTGCGGCTCGGCATGCGCGGTGTGGGGGTCATCGCAGCTCCATTGCTTGGATGCACGAACGGGGATGGGAGCGGTCCCACGCTCCACTTGTCGGTGGACAGTAAGAGTCCGTTCTCACATTGACAAGATGTGCCACGATGATCGATTTGCGCCTTCGGAAGTCGAACGCATTCCGGACCGCCCGAGGAAGCACTCGCCCACGGAAGTCGTCCATCACGATCCGGTATCGAGAATCGCGCAGGGGCTTGATTTCTGCACGTGTAATCGATTCCATCTGTCTTCAGTCAGTCGTGTAATCGATTCCACGCGACTACGGAGCCACAAGGAGGTGGTCCGGCGATGGCGAGCATCAAGGATGTCGCCGCCGAGGCGGGCGTGTCCGTCGCCACGGTGTCGCGGGTCCTGAACGACCATCCGTCGGTCAGCGCGGACGCACGCGCACGCGTGCTGGCCGCCGTCGAGGCGCTGGGCTACCGCCCCAACGCCCTCGCCCGCTCCCTGCGCACCGACCAGACCCGCACCCTCGGCCTGGTCATCAGCGACGTGCTGAACCCCTACTTCACGACCCTGGCCCGCTCGGTCGAGGCGGAGGCGCGTGCCCTCGGCTACAGCGTGATCATCGGCAACGCCGACGAACGCCCCGACCTCCAGGACCACCACGTACGGACCCTGCTGGACCGCCGTATCGACGGCCTCCTCGTCTCCCCCACCGACGGCGGCTCCCCGCTGATGCTGGACACCGCGCGCGGGGGCACCCCGATGGTCTTCGTGGACCGCTGGATCCCGGGCGTGGACGTGCCGGTCGTACGGGCGGACGGGCGCACGGCGGTCCGTGATCTCGTCTCTCATCTGCACGGGCTCGGACACCGGCGGCTGGCGATCATCGCGGGTCCGGCGGCCACCACCACCGGCAGTGAGCGTGTCGAGGCCTTCAGGGAGGCCCTGGCCGAGTACGGACTGCCGCTCCCCGACGCCTACATCGGGCAGGGCGACTTCCAGGCCGAGAGCGGGCGCCGGGTGACGGACGCCTTCCTCGATCTGGCCGAGCCGCCCGAGGTCGTCTTCGCGGCCGACAACCTGATGGCGCTGGGCGCGCTGGACGCCGTACGCGCGCGCGGGATGCGTGTTCCGCGGGACATCGCGCTCGCGGCCTTCGACGACATCCCGTGGTTCGTGCACACCGATCCGCCCGTCACGGCCATCGCGCAGCCGACCGGTGAACTGGGGCGGGCCGCCGTGCGGGCGCTGGTCGACATGATCGAGGGCCGCCCTCCGCAGTCCGTGACGCTGGCCGCGCACCTCGTCGTACGGCGGTCGTGCGGTGAGCCGGCTCCCCCAACTCCCTCTGTACAGCCCCCCGTGACGAACAGGAGCCAGTGGTGAGCAACCACAACGAGTTGCTGCGCATCGAAGGCATACGGAAGTCCTTCCCCGGCGTGGTCGCGCTCGGCGGCGTCGACTTCGAGCTGCGCCGTGGCGAGGTGCACGTACTGCTCGGTGAGAACAGCGCGGGCAAGAGCACCCTCATCAAGATGCTCTCCGGCGCCTACCGCCCCGATGCCGGCCGGATCCTCGTCGACGGCGAGGAGACCCGTATCCACGGGGCGCGGGATGCCGAGCGTCTCGGGATCGCCACCATCTACCAGGAGTTCAACCTCGTCCCCGATCTGACGGTCGCCGAGAACATCTTCCTGGGGCGGCAGCCGCGCCGCTACGGGATGATCGACCGGAAGCGGATGGAGGCCGACGCCGCCGTGCTCCTGGAGCGCGTGGGCGTGAACGTGTCTCCACGCGCGCGGGTGTGTGAACTCGGGATCGCGCGGCTCCAGATGGTCGAGATCGCGAAGGCGCTGAGCCTGAACGCGCGCGTGCTGATCATGGACGAGCCGACCGCCGTCCTCACCTCCGAAGAGGTCGAGAAGCTGTTCGCCATCGTGCGCAGTCTGCGCGAGGACGGTGTCGGGATCGTCTTCATCACCCATCACCTGGAGGAGATCGCCGCCCTGGGAGACCGGGTGACGGTGATCCGAGACGGCAAGAGCGTCGGGCAGGTGCCCGCCGACACGCCCGAGGACGAGCTCGTACGGCTCATGGTCGGGCGGTCGATCGAACAGCAGTACCCGAGGGAGGCCGCCGAGGCGGGCACCGCCCTTCTCACCGTGAAGGGGCTCACCCGGGACGGCGTCTTCCACGACGTGGGCTTCGAGGTGCGGGCCGGTGAGGTCGTCGGCATCGCGGGGCTGGTCGGGGCGGGGCGTACGGAGGTCGCGCGAGCGGTGTTCGGCGCCGATCCGTACGACAAGGGGTCCGTGTCCGTCGCGGGCGCCGACGTGCGCGGGAGCGATGTCGGGGCCGCCATGGCCGCCGGGATCGGGCTCGTGCCGGAGGACCGCAAGGGGCAGGGGCTGGTCCTCGACGCCTCCGTCGAGGAGAACCTCGGCCTGGTCACCCTGCGGGCCGCGACCAGGGGCGGGCTGGTCGACCTCAAGGGGCAGCGGGCCGCCGTCGCGAAGGTCGCCGAGCGGCTGGGCGTACGGATGGCCGGGCTCGGCCAGCAGGTGCGCACCCTCTCCGGGGGCAACCAGCAGAAGGTCGTCATCGGCAAGTGGCTGCTCGCGGACACCAGGGTGCTGATCCTCGACGAGCCGACCCGGGGTATCGACGTCGGCGCCAAGGTCGAGATCTACCAGCTGATCAACGAACTGACGGCCGCCGGCGCCGCCGTACTGATGATCTCCAGCGATCTGCCCGAGGTGCTCGGCATGAGCGACCGGGTGCTGGTGATGGCGCAGGGGCGGATCGCCGGTGAGCTCACGGCCGCCGAGGCCACCCAGGACTCCGTGATGGCGCTCGCCGTCAGCACACCCACCTCTGTTGGAACTACCGGAACTACTGCTGTGGAGGGCTCCCGTGGCCACTGACTCGCTTCGGAGCACGACGGGCGCGAGTGGCGCCACGAGCGGCCTGCGCCGCGTCCTGCTCGACAACGGGGCGCTGACCGCGCTCATCGTCCTCGTCATCGCGATGTCGGCGCTGTCCGGCGACTTCCTGACGACGGACAACCTGCTCAACGTGTGCGTCCAGGCGGCCGTGACCGCCGTCCTCGCCTTCGGTGTCACCTTCGTGATCGTCTCGGCGGGCATCGACCTGTCGGTCGGTTCCGTCGCCGCGCTGTCGGCCACCGTCCTTGCCTGGGCGGCGACTTCGGAGGGCGTGCCGGTCGCGATAGCGGTCGTCCTGGCCGTCCTCACCGGTATCGCGTGCGGCCTGGTCAACGGCTTCCTGATCTCGTACGGCAAACTGCCGCCGTTCATCGCGACGCTCGCCATGCTGTCGGTGGGGCGCGGGCTGTCCCTGGTGATCTCGCAGGGTTCGCCGATCGCGTTCCCCGACTCGGTCTCGCACCTCGGTGACACGCTGGGCGGCTGGCTGCCGGTGCCCGTGCTGGTGATGGTGGCCATGGGGCTGATCACCGCGTTCATCCTCGGCCGTACGTACCTGGGCCGCTCGATGTACGCGATCGGCGGCAACGAGGAGGCGGCCCGGCTGTCCGGGCTGCGGGTGAAGCGGCAGAAGCTGGCGATCTACGCGCTGTCCGGGCTGTTCGCCGCCGCCGCGGGCATCGTCCTCGCGTCGCGGCTGTCCTCCGCGCAGCCGCAGGCCGCACAGGGGTACGAGCTGGACGCCATCGCGGCGGTCGTGATCGGCGGGGCTTCGCTGGCCGGTGGCACCGGTAAGGCGTCCGGGACGCTGATCGGTGCGCTGATCCTGGCGGTGCTCAGGAACGGCCTCAACCTCCTTTCCGTGTCCGCCTTCTGGCAGCAGGTCGTCATCGGTGTCGTGATCGCGCTGGCGGTGCTGTTCGACACCGTGCGCAGGAAGAGCGGCGCGACGGTGGCGCCGGCCGGGGCGGCCGGTGGTGGGGACCGGCGCAAGCAGGCCCTGACGTACCTGCTGGCCGCTGTGGTCGCGACGGCTGTCGTCGGTGCGACCTCGCTGCTGCACAACGGCTCGTCGTCCGCGACGAACCGGAAGGTGGGCCTGTCCCTGTCGACGCTGAACAACCCCTTCTTCGTACAGATCCGGGCCGGCGCGCAGGCCGAGGCCAAGAAGCTGGGCGTGGACCTGACCGTCACGGACGCCCAGAACGACGCCTCCCAGCAGGCCAACCAGCTGCAGAACTTCACCAGTTCGGGTCTCGGGGCGATCATCGTCAACCCGGTGGACTCGGACGCGACTGGTCCCGCCGCGCGGGCCGTGAACAAGTCCGGTATCCCGCTCGTCGCGGTCGACCGGTCGGTCAACAACGCGGACACGGCCACACTGGTCGCCTCCGACAACACGGCCGGCGGCAAGCTGGCCGCCAAGGCGCTCGCCGAGAAGCTGGGCGGCACGGGCACGATCGTCGTCCTCCAGGGCCAGGCGGGCACCTCCGCGAGCCGTGAGCGCGGCGCCGGCTTCACCGAGGGGCTGAAGGCCTACCCGGGCATCAAGGTCGTCGCCAAGCAGCCCGCCGACTGGGACCGCACCAAGGGCCTCGACGTCATGACCAACCTCCTCCAGGCCAACCCCGGCATCAGCGGTGTCTTCGCCGAGAACGACGAGATGGCGCTCGGCGCGATCAAGGCGCTGGGCGGCAAGGCAGGCACGTCGGTGCAGGTGATCGGCTTCGACGGTACGCCGGACGGGCTGAAGGCGGTCGCGGACGGTTCGCTGTACGCGTCGGTCGCCCAGCAGCCCAAGGAGCTCGGCAGAATCGCCGTGGAGAACGCGCTGCGGGTCGCCGAAGGCAAGGGTGTCAAGAAGGCGGTGATGGTGCCGGTGAAGGTGGTCACGAAGGAGAACGTGGCGGCGTTCGGCGGCTGAGCGGGCTCGCGGCGGGAGACTGCGGGAGACAGCGGGAATGCGGACACGGCCGGGCGCCTCTCTCGAGGCCGCCCGGCCTGTCCGCCGACAGAGCGGCTGGCAGACCGGCTGACAGAACTGGGCATTTGACCGCCTGACCGACCGTCAGCCGGTACAACTGATCTGCATGGGGAGATTCATGAGCGACTACGACCTGTTGGTCGTGGGATCGGCCAACGCCGACCTGGTCACCGTGGTCGAGCGGCGCCCGGCGGCCGGTGAGACGGTGCTCGGCTCCGACCTGGTCGTCCACCCTGGGGGCAAGGGCGCCAACCAGGCGGTCGCCGCGGCCCGGTTGGGGGCGCGTACGGCGCTGCTGGCGCGGGTCGGTGACGACGGCCACGGCCGACTGCTGCTCGACTCGCTGGTGGACGCCGGCGTCGACACGGTGGGCGTTCTGGTCGGCGGGGCGCCGACGGGGGTCGCGCTGATCACGGTGGACCCGTCGGGCGACAACAGCATCGTGGTGTCGCCGGGCGCCAACGGGTGGCTGGTGCCCGAGGACATCCAGGCCGCGGGGAGCCTGTTCCAGGCTGCGCGGGTGGTGTCGGCGCAGCTGGAGATTCCGCTGGAGTCGGTCGTGGAGGTCGTACGGAACCTGGCTCCCGAGAGCCGGTTCGTCCTGAACCCGTCCCCTCCTCGTCCGTTGCCGAGTGAAGTCCTCGCGGCCTGCGACCCGTTGATCGTGAACGAGCACGAGGCCCGGGTGATCGCCGGTGCGGACGCCGAGCTGGGCGACTCGCCGGAGGACTGGGCGAAGACGCTGCTCGCGCTCGGCCCGCGCTCGGTCGTCATCACTCTGGGCGCGGAGGGCGCGTTGGTCGCCATACGGGCCGGGGAGCGGGTACGGGTGCCGTCGGTGCCGGTATCCGCCGTGGACACGACGGGGGCGGGCGACGCGTTCACCGCCGCGCTGGCGTGGCGGCTCGGCGCGGGCGAGTCGTTGGCCCAGGCTGCGGCGTACGCGGCCCGGGTGGGCGCGGCAGCGGTGACGCGGGCCGGCGCCCAGGAGTCGTTCCCCACGGCTGCGGAGGTCGAGGCGCTGTGCTGTGCCTCCCCGGGGGCCGACCCCCGGAACCCCGGCCGGAAAAGCGACCCGGGAGGGTCCGCCGGAGACGCCCTGCGAGGTGAGGCGAAGTGAAGCGGGGCGGAATCCTGAACCGTCATCTCGCGGGCGCGCTCGCCGAGTTGGGCCACAGCGACGGGGTGCTGGTGTGTGACGCGGGTATGCCGATACCGGCCGGGCCGCGTGTCGTGGACCTGGCCTTCCGGGCCGGGGTGCCGTCCTTCGCGGAGGTGCTCGACGGGCTGCTGACCGAGCTGGTCGTCGAGGGGGCCACGGCGGCGACGGAGGTACGGGAGGCGAATCCGGGGGCCGCGAAGCTGCTGGACGGGCACTTTCCCGACCCCGCCCTCACGCTCGTCCCGCACGAGCGGCTCAAGGAGCTGTCGGCGGGAGCGCGGCTGGTCGTACGGACGGGCGAGGCCCGGCCGTACGCGAACGTGCTGCTGCGGTGCGGGGTGTTCTTCTGAGCCGGGCTCGGCTGGCGGGTGGCTTCAGAGGCTGGTTTTAGGGACCACCTTCAGAGGCCCGCACGGGTGAACGTCACATGCGTCACTCCGGTGGGCGAGGAGATGGCCTCGACCGCGTAGTCCTTCTCGACGCCCTCCAGGCCGTCCCAGAGGCGTACGCCCCGGCCGAGCAGGATCGGGACGATCACGGTGTGCAGCTGGTCGATGAGCCCGGCGGCGAGGAAGTCGCGGACCACGGTGGGCCCACCGCCGATGCGGACGTCCTGGTCGCCCGCTGCCTCGCGGGCCGCGTCGAGCGCCTTGGCGGGCGATGTGTCGAGGAAGTGGAACGTCGTGCCGCCCTCCATCTCGATCGACGGGCGCGGGTGGTGGGTGAGGACGAAGGTCGGCGTGTGGAACGGCGGGTTGGGCCCCCACCACCCCTTCCACTCCGGGTCCTCGTGCCAGCCGGGCGGCCCGAACTTACCGGCCCCCATGATCTCGGCGCCGATCCCGGACTCGAACTGCTGCGCGAATGCGTCGTCGAGGCCGCGGGACCCGCCGGTCTGGCCGGTCATCCCGTGCCAGAACCGGGTGGTGAACATCCACTGGTGCAGCCTCTCGCCGGCGTGACCGAACGGCGCGTCAAGGGTCTGCCCCTCGCCGGTGCCGAAGCCGTCGAGCGAGATGGTGAAGTTGTGGACGCGGGCGAGTGACATGGCCGACGACTCCGTTCCTGCGGCTGGTGGGGTGACGGACCTCAAGGTAGCCGGAGGCGGTGCCGCCCGCCGGTTGATTCGGCATCGAGGGGCCCGGTCCGTCGACCGGGCCCCTCGGCTTCCCCTCCAACAGTCAGAACCCCCGCGATCCCCCCGGATCCCCCTCCAGAAGCCCTGATGACACGTACGACCGGCAACGTGGGGGGAGGGTTGTACGGGAATCCGAGAAATTCCTCAGCTGCTACAACGCCCCGTCGGAGTCCGGCGTCGAGCCGGTCAGCATGAGCCTCGCCCCCCGGCTGTCCGCGACACGCTTCACGTCCCGTAGTGCCTCGGTGAGCCGGTTGGCGAGGTAGCGCAGTTCACCGCTGGTGGCACTCCGCTCCTCAAGAAGTTCGGTGGCATGGCCGAGCAGGTCGCCCGCCATGCCGAGCTGGACGCACTCGATCTGGTCGGCGCGGCGGGAGACGTACCCCGTGCCGTCGCCCACGACATAGCAGGGGTTGCCCTCCGCGCCCGTCCAGGGCAGCAGGCGCCCGACCAAAGGGTCGTACGGTCGTCCGTCGTTCATGCGCTCACCTCGTGCGCGACCAGGTAGGGGCGGACGAGCGGGCTGTCCTCGCCTCTCAGCGGGCGCTCGCCCGTACGGTGAGTGGTCGGGCCGCCGACGTAGTCGCACGAGTACGGATACGGATACGGATACGTGTACGAGCACCGGCGTCGCCTCCCTCGGGCGGGGAGAACGAGACTCAGGAGCGGCTCCAGGAGCCGGGTGATGAGGTCGGTCACGTCGATCTGCTTTCTGCTATCCCGCTCACCTGGGGCGACTTCATTCTGTTGCGATCTCCTCACAGAGTGGGGTCGGTGGTAGCTACGCTTCCAGTACCTGCGGGTTGACATCGGGTACGTCAGGAAAGGGAGTTGGCCGCTTGAACGAGCAACGAAGGCCTCGTACGGCACGGGAGAAGTACGGGGAGGAACTGCGGCTGCGGCGGACGGCGGCCTCGCTCACGCAGGAGGGACTGGCCGACCAACTGATGTGTTCGCCCACGCTGATCAGCCACTACGAGGCGGGGAGGCGGCTCCCGAAGCCGGATGACGCCCGGCGGATCGACCGGGCGCTGCGGACGGACGGATTCTTCGAGCGGTGGCTGGAGGATCTGGAGTCTGAGTACAACGACTACTTCGCGGTCGTGGCCGAGCTGGAGCAACAGGCCACACTGATCCAGCAGTTCGCGCTTTCGCTGGTGCCAGGTGTACTCCAGACCGACGCCTACGCACGTGCCCTGTTCCGCGCGTACCGGCCGAACTACACAGCGGAGGAACTTGACGAGGCCGTTGTCATTCGAACAAAGCGTTCCCGAATGCTCGACGGGCCGTTGAGGCCGGTCATCTGGACGATGTTGGACGAGGCTGTGCTGCGGCGCCGCGTCGGCGGTCCGCAGGTCATGGCCGAGCAACTGCACAAGATCGCGGACTTGGCCGAAGCGGGGCGACTGCGGCTGCACGTCCTGCCCTACAGTGCGGGGGCCCACTCGCTCATGGAGAGTCTGCTCACCCTCATGGACTTCGAGGACGCGCCCCCGGTCGCCTACGTCGAGGGCCTCCTCACCGGCCACTTGATGGACGACTTGGCGCTGGTGGCCGCCAGCCAGACCGCCTACGCTCTAGCGCTGAGCGACGCACTGTCGCATCAGGAGTCACTGGCCCTCGTCAAGGCCGTAGCGGAGGAACACGCACATGGTCAGTAGTGAGCACACCGTCCCCGACTCGTCCGCCCTCGCCGGCTGGTTCAAGTCCAGCTACAGCGGCGGTAGTCAGGGCGAGTGCCTTGAGGTCGCCCGTGGCCACGCCGGTGTGCCCGTCCGTGACAGCAAGGCCGTCGCCGGTCCGGCGTTGGTGTTCTCGGTGCGTGGCTGGGCGGCGTTCGTCGGGGCGGTCAAGGATGGCGGCGCCGCCGTCTGAGGCCCGTCACTTTCGGCCCGAGTGCAGGAATCCCGCACGCAGTTCAGGGTCGCGGAGGAGGGCAAGGATGTCCTCCTCTCCCACGAACAGCGCTTCGGCTGCCGGGTGTTCGGATTGATGGAACATCGATACGAGCACATCGGCGAGAGGGCGGTTCCATGCGACCTGGACGATCTCCCGCGTCAGGTCGTTCTGCCCCATGTCCCTGGCAAGGCGCCAGAGCGTGATCGAGTGCTTGGCTGTCGTGTACGCGTCCCTGCGTCCCTTGATCAGGACCGGTCTGCGGTTGAGGCCGAACACGTCGATACAGGACCAGCCCCGCTCGGTCAGACCCTGGTACTCGCCGAGCGGGAGTACCAGGCGGAGGTGATCCAATGGGTCCTCGGCCGTCGGATCGACGAGGAGCGGAGAGCCGTCGGGGGCGGTCGGGAAACGGTTCCCTTTCTCGAAGCTGTTGCAGAACGAGCACGCGTACAGATGGTTGAGCCAGTCGAAGGTGCGCAGCGGAGCCCGGCTCTTCGGCTCGAAGTGGTCGACGTCCGTTCCCTGGCTGTCACCGCAGTACATGCAGCGCTGATGGCCGTGCGCCATTTCCGCCAGGCCTGTGACGAGCGACGGACGGACCTGGCGGCGGGCAGTGCCGCCCGCCCAGAGATTCTTCGCCTTGTCCCTGCGATCCGCTTCCGTGGGCTGCTGCCGGATCTCGTCGGTGTACTCCCCCAGCCGGACCACGATGTCCGGCGGCAGGGCTACACGTCGAAGCCGGATCACCCGGCCTCGCCCTCCTCCCCGTCCGCGATCTTCTCCGCGAGCCGTTGCAGATGGGCGGTCATCTCGTCGAGGCGGGCCGTCGGTGAACTGGTGAGCAGGCTCTTCAGTTTCTGGTAGCGGGCCAGTGACTCGTGCCCGGCGCCGCCCGCGTAGATCTGCGCCTCCAACTCCACGAACTCCGCCCGGACTTGCTCGGCCCGCTCCGAGTACGGGGTGTCGAGGCCGAACAGGTCGGAGAGGACGGCGTCGTCGCCGCTGCCGTACACCACACGCTCATAAAGATCCTGGTCGACGACTTCTGGAGGTCGTCCCTCGTCCACGCCGGGCAGCCTGATCAGTCCGCCGGGGTCGGCGGCTTGACAGATGTACGGGCTGTGCGTGGTGACGATGAACTGGATGTGAGGGAAGTGGCCGGTCAGCCACGGGCCGATTCGGCGCTGCCAGGAGACGTGGAGGTGGGCGTCGATCTCGTCGATGATGACGACGCCGGGCACCACGAGCGCGATCGACTCCCTTCCGTCCTCCCAGAGGCCGTCACCGAACGCGTCGTGGAGTTGTTTCAGGATGTCCACCACCAAGGCCGCCACGGTGCGGAATCCGTCGCTCATCTCTCGCAGCGGAAAGCGGCTGCCGTCACGCTCGACCCACAGGCCCTCGGAGTCGACGTCGATGATCCTGTAGCCGTCCGGCAGCAGCCCGTCCCGGAGAAGCGCCAGCGCGAACGCCTTCAGCCCAGCGGCGCCGGCTCTGCCTTCGAGCGCCCGCAGATGCTGTTCGATCAGCCAGGCGACGCCCTCGGAAAGTGACGCGTCTTCATGGAAGAGGCTCGCCTGCCGAGCTACCGGCCCGGACGCCAGCATCAGCCGCTGCACTTCGCCGGAGCCTCCGGCCATCCGCCGGAACGGCCCATAGGCCGCGCAGAACCAGCCCTCCGGGTTGTCCAGCCAGGGACCCCGGCGAGCGATGCTGGTCCGGGCCCTGGTGTGGCTGACTTCATCCAGTACCGGTTGTGCGCCCTTGGGTGGCACTCTCCATGCGAGCCCTGCCATGAAGGAGCCACCAGGTGGGCGGCCCTGTGAGAAACGGTCGTATTTCGGGTTCCGGGTGAGTTCGACTTTGACCACTCCCGATGTGGCCCCCTGCGCGACCCAGTTCTCGAACCCCGGCACCAGACTGCGAGCCACCACGGGCCCGCTGAGCGCAAGCGCCATGGCTCGCAGCAGAGTGGTCTTCCCAGATCCGTTACGGCCGGCGAGAACCGTCCAGCCGGCATGGCTGCCGTCGGGACGCGTCAGCGTCAGATCGACCTGACGGGGCCCGTGAAAGGACTTGATGTCCTGTACGGAGATCCGGCTGACGTACATGGGGTCGATGTCCGTTCGTTCGGGTCTTCTGATCGGTGCTGGCGGCACGGGACACGAGCAGCCTGATCGATCCTACGGGTGGGAGGGATCCGCATGGTTCCCCTCCGTCTGCGGCCCTCGATTCGATTTCTTCCCGAGGGACGACCCGCCCCCGGACCGTAAGACAGGTGAGAATGTCCCACTCCGGGTGTACGGGGGCTTTTATGGATGCCAGGAATCTCTTCGACACCAGAACCACGTCCCGGCTCGTCCGACTCGAATGGTCGGTCGCTCTTGTCGTTTCCGGTGTTGCCGCTCTGACGCATCTTTCCGAGATCCGCTGGTGGCTCTTCGTCTCCCTTTTCCTCGTCATCGATCTCATCGGGTACATTCCGGGCGCCATCGCCTATCGGCGGAGCCCTGCGGGACTCATCGGGCGCGGTTACTACGTCGCCTACAACCTCATGCACTCACTGGTCACCTGGGCCGTCTTCGCGGGACTGTGGAGCTGGCTGGTCGGGCTCGAATGGGCGTTGCTCGCGCTGCCGATTCACCTTCTGGGCGACCGGGCCCTTTTCGGGAACTCCCTGAAACCCTTCGGCGTGCCTTTCGAACCCGGCACCCACCCGGAATTCGAGACATTCCAGCGGGCCTACGACGGGAAGGGGCGCGATGCCCTCCGCGTTTGATCTGGTGTCGTCATTCGCCGACAATCCCAGTGCCTTTCTCGCCCTCAACAGTGGAAACGAGTTCTTTCTCGACGGGCGTCACGACGGCGTCTGTGCTTTTCGGCCCGCGGGGCGGCATCTCCTCCAGCTCGGTGGCCCGTTCGCCGCCCCCGGCGACCGTGCCGGGCTGCTGGACGCCTTTCTCGACCGGGCGGCGAGCGGGCGGCGGCGCGTCATCGCCGTACAACTACAGGCCGATGACGCGCGGTTGTACGCGTCTCGCGGGTTCACCGTGAACCAGATGGGGGCTTCGTACGCCGTCGATCTGGCGCGGTTCACTCTGCGCGGGTCGCCGTTCGTGCGGCTGCGCAACAAGATCTCCCGGGCCCGGCGGGCCGGGGTGGAGGTCACCGAGGTCGGCCCGTCCAACCCTTCGGATGCTTCGGGCGCTCCGAATGTTTCAGGCGAGCTCGATCTCATCGACGCCGAATGGCTGCGTGGGAAAGGGAAGGGAACAAAAGAGCTTCGGTTTCTCGTCGGGGAGCGGGACGGGCCCGAGCAGAAACATCAGCGTGTGTTCACCGGCACCGTCGACGGGCGCATCGTGGGCTACATCTGCTACTCCCCCGCCTTCGGCAGCCGTCCGGGCTGGCTGCACGATCTCAGTCGGCGTCGCGCCGACGCCCCGCCCGGCACCATGGAACTCCTCAACTCGACCGCGATCGAGCGGATCACCGGTGAATGCCGTGATCAATGGCTGCACTTCGGATTCACCCCCTTCGTCGGGCTCGATCCGGCCCTTGAAGTTCCGGGCGCCAGTGGAACGGTGGCCCGGGTCGTGCGTTTCCTCGGGGAGCACGGTGAGCGTGTCTATCCCGCCGCCGCGCAGCTCGACTACAAGGAGAAATGGGCGCCGCATGTCGTGCTGCCCGAGTACATCGCCTTTCAGGGACGGGTACGGCCTGGCGCTCTGTGGCGGCTCGGGCGGGAGACCAACGCCTTCTGAATCATCTCGGTACCCGATGTCCGCGGTACACGACATAAAGGGAGTGACCCATGCGTGAGGTAATCGTCCAGGTGGTCGCCGAGGAGCGCACGGCCCGTCGGGCGTATGAGCTGATCTGCGACTTCCGCCGGTATCCCGAGCTGACCGACAAGGTGAACGAGGTCGTGGTGCATCCGCCGGAGGCCGACGGGTCGGTCCGGTCGGACTGGACCGTCGTCTTCCGCAACGGACTGATGCGGTGGAGCGAACTCGACCGGTTCGTCCCGGAGACGCTGACCGTGGAGTTCGAACAGCTCAAGGGTGACTTCGAGGTCTTCCGCGGCTCCTGGGTGTGCGAGGAGCGGGAGGAGGAGGGAACCGTGGTCACGGTGGTCACCTTCCGGTCCGATTTCGACCTCGGGATCCCCTCCCTGGCGGAGCTTCTCGACCCCGTCGCCGAGAGCACCCTGCGGGACAACATCCTGCGCATCCTCGAAGGGCTCATGGGCCGGGTGACCCTCATGGCCCCCATGGACCTCACCGTCTCCCGGCATGGCTGACCCCGGGTCGTCCCTGGCGACGCGGCCCGGTGTCGCCCAATGCCTCGATCTGTACGCCAAGTTGGCGTCCGGCGTGTGCGTCGTGACCACCCGGGGAGCCACCGGATCGCCGGTCTGCGCGACGGTCTCCTCGGCGGCGGCCGTCTCCGCGTCCCCGGCGCTGATCTCGCTCTGCCTGGCCAACGGCTCCCGCACCCTCGCCGCGCTCCGCCACCACGGCTCCTTCGCCCTTCACATCCTCGGCGAACGGCACCGCCCCTGGGCCGAGCGCTGCGCCGACCCCCTCGCCACCGCCGCCGAGCGTTTCGGCGAGGAGCAGGCGGAGTACGTCCACGGTGTGCCCGTCCGCACCGACGCCCTCGCCTGGTCCGTGTGCGCGGTGACGGACGTACGGGCGTACGGCGACCACCACTTGGTCGTCGGCGAGGTCCTCGCCGCCCACACCGGCAACGGGCATCCACTGCTCTGGTACGACCGCGCCTTCCACGGACAGGGAGGCGGGGCGGTCCATGGGTGAGCGGCACTCCCCCGGCGACCTCTTCGACGTATCCGTGGCGCTGGCTCCGCCATGGCGGGGCAGGCGGCCCGAGGATCACCGACTCCCGTCCGTACGAGGGCTGGTGAGCGCCGACTTCACGATCGTAGGCGCTGGTCTGGCGGGCCTCTCCGCCGCCTACCATCTGCTGCGGTACGCACCCGGCGCCGATGTCGTCGTCGTGGACGCGGGCCACCCCGCCGCCGGTGCCAGCGGCCACGGCACCGGTCTCCTCGGGCCCCGGGCAGGTCCGCCCGTCGACCGCGCGATCCACCGCCACGGCCCGGACACGGCACGCCGAATGCACCGGGCCAGCGAGGACGCGGTGGCCGGCGCCCTGGAGCTGTGCCGCGTCCTGGACGTGCCCGTGCGCACCGGCGAGCAGCTGGTCGTGGCCCGCTCACCGGAGGGACTGGCCCGGTTGTCGGGACAGGCTGCGGCCTACCGCGCCCTCGGCCTGGACGTACCGTCGCTGTCGGCGGCCGGGGTGCGCGAGCGCGTCGACGTGCCCTGCCAGGCGGGGCTCCTCCACCGGCACGCGGCCACCCTGGACCCCGCCCTGCTCACTGCCACCCTCGCCCGGGCCTGCCAGGCCGAGGGGACCCGTCTGTACGGGCGTTCACCGGTCGTCGGCCACGACGCGATCGGCACCGGCACGGGCGGCACCCGGCTGCTCTTTCCGCGCGGTGAACTCCGTACGGGCGCCGGGGTGTTCGCGGTCAACGGCGGGGCCGGCGCCCTCGGCCTCCCGGTGGGAACGGTGGCCCCGCTGGAGGTGCACGCCATCGCCACCGAGCCGTTGAAGCGGGCGGCGCGCGAGGTACTCGGGGAGGCGTCGGGGGCGGCGCTGGTGGACGCGGCGCGGCTGGCCCCGTACTTCCGGCTGACGCCGGACGGGCGGCTGGTGCTGGGCGGCGGCCGGGCCTCGCTGCCGGGGCCGCGAAACGCTGCCTCCGCCCGGCGCGGCGACAGGGCCCGTCTGGCGACCTGGCGGTGGCTGGCGGAGCGGCTGCGGGCCCTGCACCCACTCCTCGCCGACACCCGCGTCACCCACCACTGGACCGGGCGCATCGGCGTGACCCTCGATGATCTGCCCGTCGTGGGCCCGCTCGCCGGGGCCCCGGGGATGTGGTTCATCGGGGGCTGCTGCGGTCACGGGCTGGCCATGTCCGTCGCTCACGGGGCTCATGTGGCCCGGCAGTTGGTGGGAGGCGGGGTCGACGGGAGTCCGGCGTCGCTGCCCTGGCACCGGTCGGCCGCGCCACGGCTGCCGTTCGGCGGGGTGGGGCGGACGGTGTTGCGCCGCCATCTCGACCGCCTGGACCGCCGGGTACGGAGTACGGCGTGAGCGGTGGACGGTGACACTCGCGCCCAAGTCCGCGCAAATCCACGCGAGGGACGCCGGAGCGGGAGATCGTAAGACCTGGTGGAAACCGAGAATGAGGGGGAAGGCCCATGCCCGCCATGAAGAGCACCGACATCATGACCAGAGGTCCCTACCGGCTGTTGCAGGACAACTTCCGGCGCCCGGCAGGTGCGCCGGGTGCTCTGGTCGGGCATCTGATGACCGTGCAGCATCGGGGGCTCACCCAGTGGTCGGCGGAGCATCTCGACGTCCACCGTACCCACCATGTGCTCGACCTCGGCTGCGGCAGCGGCATGGCCGTCGAACTGCTGGCGCGGCGCGCCGAGTTGGGCTTCGTCGCGGGGCTCGACCACTCGCCCACCATGGTCCGGCAGGCCGTACGGCGCAATGCCGCCGCCGTGGGCCGGGGCCGGGTGGCGATCCGGCAGGGGGACATCGGTCAACTGCCGTATGAGGACGGGGCGTTCGACCGGGTCAGTGCCATCGAGACGTTCTACTTCTGGCCGGATCCGCTGCGCGGACTCGCCGAGGCGTACCGAGTCCTCAAACCAGGTGGGCGGTTGGCCGTCACCCTGGAGATGAGCCGGGAGGCGTCGGCCGTACCGACGCTCCCCCAACTGCTCTTCGGGCGGCGCTTCACCGAGCGGTCCGAGCGGGACGGGCTGCGCATCCTGTCCGGCGCCGAACTCGTGGCGATGCTCGACGTCGCCGGGTTCAAGGACACCCGGTTCGTCGCCGAGCCCCGCCGCTCCCTCGGCTGGGTCTGCGCCCTCGGCAGCAAATGAGCGGCCGGGTGAGCAGTCGGGTGGGCGACCAGGCGGGCGGCCGGGCGGGCCTCCAGGCGCGCGCCCCGGACGCTCCCGAGGTGGCCGGACTGCCGGTCCTCGGCAGTGTGCCGGCTTTCCGGCGGGACATCCTCGCCGCGATGCGGGTCGGCTGGCGGGAAGGCGGCGACCTCGTCCGCTACCGGCTCGGCCCGGTGTCCGTCCACGGTGTGTCCAGCCCGGAGCTGGCCGGCGAGGTGCTGACCGACAGCGCGGTCTACGGCAAGCTCGGCCCCGACAACCCGCTGCGCCTGGTGCTCGGCGAGGGGCTGCTGACCGGCGACGACCACGAGAGCTGGCTGACCAACCGGCGCATGATGCAGCCGATCTACAGCAAACAGGCCCTCACCTCGATGTTCCGTACGATGGCCGGCTCGGTCGAGGACCAGCTGACGCACATGGCGGCCACCTACCGCACCGGTGACGCCGTCGACCTGCACACCGAGCTGATGCGGGTGACGCTCGACATCGTCAGCCGGTGCATGTTCAGCACCGACATCACCGAGGGACTCGGCGAACTCGGCCCGGACGCCGTGGAGGTGGCGATCAACTTCGCCTTCGACCGGCTCCAGAACCCCTTCAGCCCGCCCACCCACTGGCCCACCCCGCGCAACCGGCGGTTCCGTGAGGTCATCGACGGCATCGACGCCCTGATCCACCGCATCATCCGCGAGCGCCGGGCCGAGGCCGCGGCGGAGACGACAGGCGGGGGCGTCCGGCGCGGCGATCTGCTGGACATGCTGCTCGACGCCCGGGACGAGGAGACCGGCCTGGGCATGGACGACCGCCGGCTGCGCGACGAGGTGATCACCACGTTCGCCGCCGGGCACGAGACGACCGCCGTCACCCTCAGCTGGACCTTCTACCTCCTCTCCCGCCACCGTGACGCGCTGTCGGCGGTGCAGCGCGAGGTCGACGGCGCCCTCGGCGGACGCCTGCCCACCGTCGAGGACCTGAGCGCCATGCCGTACACGCTCCAGGTCTTCGAGGAGTCGCTGCGGATGTATCCGTCGGCGCCGATCGTGCCCCGACTGACCCTGAAGGACACCGAGTTGGGCGGGTACCGGGTGCCGTCCGGTTCACGTGTCCTGGTCAACCTGCACAACATCCACCGCCATCCGGCCCACTGGCCGGACGCGGAACGCTTCGATCCCGGCCGCTTCGACAGCGGGGAGGGCAGGACGCCGGGGAAACGGCACCGGTTCGCCTATCTGCCCTTCGGCGCGGGGCCGCACCTGTGCATCGGCAAGCACTTCGCGCTCATGGAGGCGCACCTGCTGCTCGCCGCGCTGCTGCAGCGCTACGAGTTCCGGCATCTCCCGTCCCACCGGGTCGTCGACCACGCCACGATCACCCTGCGCCCCCGGCACGGCATGGTGATGACCCTCCACGACCGCCGCCCACGCCACCGCACCCAGCAGTGAACTTCCGCCCACCGCAACGGATTTGGAGCCTCTGATGGTGACGCGCCAGGACGATCCGCACACCCTGCCGCTCAACACGGTCCAGTACGATCCGGCCCGGCCCGAGGGCCACTACGAGAGCTTCTACCAGCGTGGAAACCATCCCACGGAGCCGCGCGCCTATTGGATCCGGTACACCGTCTTCAGCCCGGCCGGGATGCCGGAGGCGGCCATCGGTGAGCTGTGGGCGGTGTACTTCGACGGGGTGACGGGCCGGCACGTCGTCGCCAAGGAGGAGTATCCGATCGCCGAGTGTGACTTCCGGCGCGGAGAGTTCGGCGCGCGGGTCGGCGACCGGATCCTGGAACCGGGCCGGCTCAAGGGCGAGGCGACGGGCCCGAACGGCAGCGTCGGCTGGAACCTGACCTACGAGGGCACCGAACCCCCGCTGTTCCTGCTGCCGCCGAAGATGTACGCGGGTGGCTTCCCCAAGGCCAAGAGCCTGGTCGGGATGCCGCTGGCGCGGTTCGACGGTTCCCTCACGGTCGAGGGCGAGACGGTCGAGGTGGACGGCTGGACGGGCAGCCAGAACCACAACTGGGGCAGCCAGCACACGGATTACTACGCCTTCGGCCAGGTCGCCGGGTTCGACGACGCCCCGGACAGCTTCCTGGAGATCGTCACCGCCCGCGCGAAGATCGGTCCGGTGCGGACCCCGATGGCGACCTTCCTCGTCCTGCGCCACGACGACCGCGAGTACCAATTCGTCTCGATGCGACGGGCGTTGACCGCGAAAGCCCAATTCGGCTACTTCCACTGGGACTTCAGCTCCGGCGACAGCGCCGTGACCGTCAACGGGCGGTTCCTGGCGGCGCGGGAACAGTTCGTCGGGCTCAACTACTACAACCCGCCCGGCGGCATCAAGCACTGCCTCAACACCAAGATCACCAGCTGTGAGCTGGAGGTCCACAACAAGGTCACCGGCAAGGTCGACCGGCTGCGCACCGGGCACCGCGCGCTGATGGAGATCCTCACCGACGACCGCTCGCACGGCATCGAGATCCGGGCGTGAGGGCTTCGGGCCCGATGTGGCCGAGCCGTCCGCACCCGGTGCTCCACCGGGTGCGGACGGTTTGTGCCGTTACGCCGCGTGCTCCACGAACCGCGCCGCGGTCTCCGCGAGCAGCTCGCGCCCGTCCCGGGCCCAGAGCGTGTCGTTGAACAGCTCGACCTCGATGGGACCGGTGTAACCGGCGGCCTCGACGTATCCCCGCCATTCCCGCATGTCGATCGAACCGTCACCGATCTGACCGCGGCCGTTGAGGACACCTTCCGGCAACGGGGTGGTCCAGTCGGCGAGTTGGAAGGTGTGGATACGGCCGCCGGCGCCGGCGCGGGCGATCTGCGCGGGCGCGTTGTCGTCCCACCAGATGTGGTACGTGTCCACCGCGACGCCGACCTGGTGCGCGGGGAACCGCTCCGCCAGGTCGAGGGCCTGGGTGAGCGTCGAGACCACACAGCGGTCGGACGCGTACATGGGGTGGAGCGGCTCGATGGCCAGCCGTACACCGTGCTTCTCGGCGTACGGGCCCAGCTCGGTGAGCGCGTCGGCGATGCGCTCCCGGGCGCCGCGGAGGTCCGTCGAACCGGCCGGCAGGCCGCCCGACACCAGGACGAGGGTGTCCGTGCCGAGCGTGGCCGCCTCGTCGATCGCCCGGCGGTTGTCGGCCAGGGCCTCCGCGCGCTCCGCCGGGTCGATCGCGGTGAAGAAGCCGCCCCGGCAGAGGGTGGTGACGGCGAGGCCCGCGTCGCGGAGCAGTTTCGCCGTCGCCTCGACGCCGTACTCCTGGACCGGCGCGCGCCAGAGGCCGACCCCGGGGACGCCCAGCTCCAGGCAGGCGTCGACCAGTTCGGGCAGGCTGAGCTGCTTGACCGTCATCTGGTTGATGCTGAAGCGCGAGAGATCGGCGGTGCCGCTGGTCGATGGGCTCACTGGGCCACTCCGTACAGGGACAGCAGGTTCTTCATCCGTTCCTCCGCGAGCTTCGGGTCCGGGAACAGGCCCAGTCCGTCGGCGAGTCGGTAGGCGCGGGCGAAGTGCGGGAGGGAGCGGGCCGACTGCAGCCCGCCGACCATGGTGAAGTGCGACTGGTGACCGGCCAGCCAGGCCAGGAACACCACGCCCGTCTTGTAGAAGCGGGTGGGCGTCTGGAAGAGATGGCGGGACAACTCGACCGTGGGGTCGAGGAGTTCACGGAAGCCGGCCGTGTTCCCGGTGTCGAGGACGCGTACCGCCTGCGCGGCCAGCGGGCCCAGCGGGTCGAAGATGCCGAGGAGGGCGTGACTGAAGCCCTGCTCGTCGCCCGCGATCAGCTCGGGGTAGTTGAAGTCGTCGCCCGTGTAGCAGCGCACGCCCTGCGGGAGGCGGCGCCGGATGTCGATCTCGCGCTGGGCGTCGAGGAGGGACACCTTGATGCCGTCGACCTTGTCTGGGTGGGCGGCGATGACGTCGAGGAAGGTGTCGGTGGCCGCGTCGAGGTCGCTCGACCCCCAGTAGCCCTCCAGCGCCGGGTCGAACATCGGGCCGAGCCAGTGCAGGATCACCGGCTCGGCGGACTGGCGCAGCAGATGGCCGTAGATGTCGAGGTAGTCCTCGGGGCCCTGCGCAGCCGCGGCCAGGGCGCGGGACGCCATCAGGATCGTCTTGGCGCCCGCTTCCTCGACGAGGGCGAGCTGCTCCTCGTACGCCTTGCGGATGTCCGCCAAGGAGGCGCCGGGGGTGGCGAGTTGGTCGGTGCCGACCCCGCAGGCGATGAGGCCGCCGACCGACTTGGCCTCGGCGGCCGACCGGCGGATCAGTTCCGCCGCGCCGGCCCAGTCCAGGCCCATGCCGCGCTGGGCGGTGTCCATGGCCTCCGCCACGCCGAGACCGTGGGACCACAGGTGGCGGCGGAAGGCGAGGGTCGCGTCCCAGTCGACGACCGCCGGGGAGTCGGGCGACACGTCCGCGTACGGGTCGGCGACGACGTGGGCCGCCGAGTAGACCGTACGGGAGGTGAAGGGGGTTCCGGGGGCGACTGCGAAGGGGGTCGCGCGAGGCTCGTAGGCCCTCGACAACCCCGTAGCGTCCGGGAGTTGGATGGTCACAGCGAGATCTCCGGTACGTCGAGACGGACACCCTCCGCCGAGGACTTCAGGCCCAGTTCGGCGAGCTGCACGCCGCGGGCGCCGGCCAGCAGGTCCCACTGGTAGGGCGCGTCGGCGTAGACGTGCTTCAGGAACAGCTCCCACTGGGCCTTGAAGCCGTTGTCGAACTCGGTGTTGTCCGGGATCTCCTGCCACTGGTCGCGGAAGGAGTAGGTCGCCGGGATGTCCGGGTTCCAGACCGGCTTCGGCGTCGAACTACGGTGCTGCACGCGGCAGTTGCGCAGACCGGCGACCGCCGAGCCCTCGGTGCCGTCGACCTGGAACTCCACCAGTTCGTCGCGGTTGACCCGTACCGTCCAGGACGAGTTGAACTGGGCGATGGCGCCGCCCTCCAGCTCGAAGATGCCGTAGGCGGCGTCGTCGGCGGTGGCGTCGTACGGCTTGCCGTTCTCGTCCCAGCGCTGCGGGATGTGGGTGGCGGTGAGGGCCTGGACGGTCTTCACCCGGCCGAACAGCTCGTGGAGCACGTACTCCCAGTGCGGGAACATGTCGACAACGATGCCGCCGCCGTCCTCGGTTCGGTAGTTCCAGCTCGGACGCTGGGCGCTCTGCCAGTCGCCCTCGAAGACCCAGTAGCCGAACTCGCCCCGGATGGAGAGGATGCGGCCGAAGAAACCGCCGTCGATGAGGCGCTTGAGCTTCAGCAGGCCCGGGAGGAACAGCTTGTCCTGGACGACGCCGTGGCGGACACCGGCCGCGTTCGCGAGGCGGGCCAGCTCCAGGGCGCCGTCGAGGCCGGTCGCGGTGGGCTTCTCCGTATAGATGTGCTTGCCGGCCGCGATGGCCTTCCTGATCGACTCCTCGCGGGCGGAGGTGACCTGCGCGTCGAAGTAGATGTCGACGGTCGGGTCGGCGAGGACCTCGTCGACGTTCGTGGAGACGTTTCGCGGGTCCAGGCCGTGCTGTTCGGCGAGCGCCTTCAGCGCGTGCTCACGGCGGCCGACCAGGATCGGTTCCGGCCACAGCACGGTACCGTCACCGAGGTCGAGGCCGCCCTGCTCGCGCAGGGCGAGGATCGAGCGGACCAGGTGCTGGCGGTAGCCCATGCGCCCGGTCACGCCGTTCATGGCGATACGCACCGTCTTGCGTGTCACGTCTTTCCCTTCATAGGTGCCACAGGGGGCGGGGTACGCGGTGTACGCGCCGCGTACGCCCGGTGGGAGAGCAGCCCTCGGCAGCCCTACTGGCAAGCGTTACAGCAAGCGCTTTCTATCTAGGGAGAAGCTAGCCTCTGTGCAGCGGTCTGGACAAGAGCACAGAGACGCCGAATTGTTCGAGGGGGCGAACAGCGGGGGCCGAAGGTCATAGGGTCGGCATCGGTATGGACCTGAAGACGCAAAGTACGACAACTTACAGCAACGCGATGGACGACACGATGCGCGACCGGAGGACGACGAGATGACGGTGACCCTGGCGGACGTGGCGGCCCGCGCGCAGGTCTCGCCCGCGACGGTGTCGCGCGTACTGAACGGGAACTATCCCGTGGCCGCGACAACCCGCGAACGGGTGCTGCGTGCCGTGGACGACCTGGACTACGTGCTCAACGGCCCCGCGAGCGCGCTCGCCGCGGCCACCTCCGACCTGGTCGGGATTCTCGTCAACGACATCGCTGACCCCTTCTTCGGGATCATGGCGAGTGCGATCCAGTCGGAGGTCTCGGGCCCGGGCGGGCGCGCGGGGGGCGAACGGCTGGCGGTCGTGTGCAACACGGGCGGCTCTCCCGAGCGCGAGCTGACGTACCTCACCCTGCTACAGAGGCAGCGCGCGGCGGCGGTCGTACTGACCG
Organism: Streptomyces sp. B21-083; assembly: GCF_036898825.1. Taxonomy (GTDB): domain Bacteria; phylum Actinomycetota; class Actinomycetes; order Streptomycetales; family Streptomycetaceae; genus Streptomyces. The sequence goes on from NZ_JARUND010000002.1 coordinate 3,692,562, forward strand.
GCGGCGCGGTGGAGAACCCGCCGCACCTCGCGGCCGTCTCGGCCAAGCTGCGGCGACTCGCGGAGGCGGGCACGAGGGTGGTGCTGTGCGGGCGCCCGCCGGCGCCGGACACCTCGGCGATCGCGCTGACCTTCGACAACCGCGGGGGCGGCCAGGAGCTGACCGAGCACCTGATCGGGCTCGGGCACCGGCGGCTGGGGTACATCGCGGGCCCTGAGGAACGGACGACGACCAGGCACCGGCTGGAGGGACACAGGGCGGCGCTGGAGATCCACGGGATCGACGAGGATCCCCGGTGGACCGTCTACGGGCGGTACGACCGCCGGTCGGGGTACGAGGCCACGCTGGAGCTGCTGCGCCGGGACCGGTCGCTGACGGCCGTGGTCGCGGCGAACGACTCCGTCGCGATCGGTGCGTGCGCGGCGCTGCGGGAGTCGGGGCGGCGGATTCCGGACGACGTGTCCGTCGCCGGGTTCGACGATCTGCCGTTCAGTGTGGACGCGGTGCCTTCGCTGACGACGGTGCGGTTGCCGTTGTCGGAGGCTGGGGCCCGGGCGGGACGGATCGCCATGGGGCGCGAGGAGCCGCCGCCCGGGGGGATCGCGACGGTGCGGGGGGAGCTGATGGTTCGGGGGTCTTCGGGGGTGCCTCGGGGGTAGGGGGTGGGGGTTGGGGGTTGGGGGGGTCTCACCCCCGCCGCCTTACCCGTCCCATCCCGTTCCTGGGGGCTGCGCCCCCACACCCCCGCTCCGGCCCTGAACGGGCCTTGTCCCCAAACACCGGTCCGGATACTCCAGACGTACCACTCTGGAGTGATCACAGGTGAACAGCCTCACCACCCCGCATGCCCGCCCTCACGGGAATGTCTCGGTCCCCACACGGGACATGGCCGCTACACCTCGGAACCCCCTCGCGGGCACGGTCTACACCGAGACCCTGCGGGGTGTGCGGTGTGTCCGGCTGTCCGTGATGACGGACGAGACCACCAGTCCCGAGCGGCAGCGCGAGGCCGACGACGTCTCGGCGGCAACCCTTGGAATCAGCTTCGGCGTATATCGGCGGCAGCCCTTGGAATCAGCTTCGGCGTGGATCTTGGTGGATAGCCCGCCGGTTGTGGATAACCCGTCCACTGGGCACCGCCCCCGTACGGACCCCGACTCGGCCCATACGGGTGCGGTGTAAGCGTGCACTCTGCCCCGAGTAGGTGTGGGTGGTCCCTGTGCTGAAACCGGGCGGTAGCGGCGGTTTGAATCCATTCAGCCCGCGTATGGCACTGCCCCGATACGGGCCTTTCATGGCTCGCACCGAGGCAGGTGATATAGCGGCTAGGCCGTGTACTTTTGCCACATCGTGACAGCCGCCTTCGGATTGCATGCAGAATTCGATTTGTGTGTCACCAAGCAGCGATACTGCTTGCCCAAGTAGGCGGCACGGTCATTCACTGAGTACTGCCGGTTGACTTTCCATTCCGAAAATCCCGCTGCCATGTGATGACGCCCTTTCACCGGACCGGCTCGCTGCCGACCCGCGTGAATCTTCCCACGGCCGGCTTTCCCACCCCATCGGAGGTGATCCCCCATGCCGCGTAGGCCCCTGCTCTGTCCCCGGCTGCCCCGAGCTCACTACTGGTCGGCGCTGTCCTGCACATGAGCGGGAGGCGAACTAGGGCCGTGCGTCCCGTGGTGGTGCCGTCTACACCACGGGGTGGCAGCGGGTCCGTAAGGCGTTCCTGTACGCCAACCCGTGGTGCGTGCCATGTGGCCGCACGGCCAACGTCGCGGACCACTTGCCTTGAGTCGACGTGAATTGGTTGCTCGGGGTGAGTCGAATCCAGCCCGGCGGATTCCCTGCCGAGGCTTTCTCACTTTCGCCTTAACTAGGTTCTGCGTCCCGTTAGGCGGACATTGGATGCCGTCCGGGCAACCTCGACCAATCGAAATCCATCCGGAATTGCGGTAACCCTGCCAGCATTCTTCCCGGGTGACCACGAAGGTGATGTTCGTGGCAGGTAGGAGATTACTTGATCAATCATTCCTGCTGAAGCAATTCGAGAAAATTGACCTGCTGCACCGGATAGCAAAATCGACCGCGCTCCTGTGGCATTGAGCACTTTAACCATTTCATCGACATCGTTACCCAGCGCTCCATTCGGAAGATGGAAAGCGTCGTTGCCATGCCCCCCTGGAACTCCCTCTTCAATACAACCTTCTTGGCCGATCACGAGATCGTACGACCCCCGGAGTGAATCCACTTCTTCAAATATGACACCTTGTGCAGAATTAGGGTTGGGTTTCCCTTCTGCGCCCGCTTCATAGATCCACGTAATGAATGGGCGACCATCATTCAGGGAGGCTTTCCAAGTGCCTAGAACTAGAAGTGCCTCACCTCTCAGAAATTCCTGTTCGACTTCCACTCCGGCTCTCCGTAGGAGCGCTGCCCCGCCTTCACCGCGAGACGTTGGGTCCATTACAGCAATGAGTACTCTCGCTACCTTCGCAGCGATCAAAGCTTCGCGGCATGGTGGTGTGCGGCCATAATGATTACATGGTTCCAGTGTGACGACGGCCGTTCCGCCCTCTGCCAGTTTCCCGGCGGCTGTGAGTGCATTGACTTCCGCGTGCGATTCACCTTTGCGTACGTGATAGCCTTCGCCGACCGTTCGTTGCTCGCTGTCGAGAATGACACAGCCAACAGGCGGGTTCGGGCTGGTCGACCCCAATCCCTGAGCCGAAATTGCGATTGCGCGACGCATGGCCGCCACCTCGTACACATTCGCCACTTTCAGAAATTCCCCTCTTCTTGAATGGCGTCAAACAGTTGAGACACTGCGTGTGACGTATGAACTTCCCCGAGTGCGTTAACTGCGGACACCGTCTCGTGCATCGTACGCAATGAACCGGAACTGCGTGCGATGCGCAATGCTGAAGAGGCTTGTGCTGCTGCCGAGTCGTACTCTCGCATTCCCGCGTATGCAAGTGCCAGGCGCGCTTGTGCGAGACCTCTGTCACGCTGGTAGGCGTCGGGAAGTTCGTCGAGCGCAGCTACAAAAAGCGGTACGGCCAGATCGGGCCGCCCGAGGGTGAGCCAGCAATTAGCGCGCTGAATTTCAATATAGCTTGCAGTACAGAAATCTCCGTGCCCGGTGCGAGCGTCTCCCTTCGTATCCGGCGAGGCTGCAAAGTCGTGGGCATCATCCAGACGGGTATGACAGGAAACCTCTTCTGCGTCCAATGCGTAGCCGTGTGCTTCCTGCTGCATGGCAGCCGCTCGCATAGGCCACGTAAGGGCGGAGCTATTTCGTTGGGCAGCCTGAGCAAGGCTAATAGCTTGTGCCGCATTCTTCTTCGTAGTGGCTTGTTGACTCTTGCGGAAAAGTGTCCACGTCACCATGGCTTGATCGCCGGACTCGGTTGCCCATTCCATGGCTCGACTGGTCCACTTTGTGGCGTTCGACATATCTGCCGAGTCTTCATGCAACCATGCAGCGGACTCAGCGTACTGGGCGGCAAGTCTCAGTAACTCGGAGCGCTGCACACCTCTGGCGTATTCCAGAAGCGATTCGAGGATGGATAGCTGTTGGCGCACTGACGTGAGAGCGTGCCGGGGGCCGAAAAGATTGTCAGCCCGGACAAGGGAATGCCACATGTCCCGGAGGTGCTCTATAGCTGCTTCGATGCGGCTCGCGTCGAGCTTCGGAAACGATGCGGGGACTGGATTGAATTCGTTAACGGGTACAGGAAGTTGCGCTAGGTCTGTTGCTTGCAGGGCAGCGCCAATCGCACCAGTAATCAGGGTTCGCCGGCTGATGGGCACGATCTGTTTCCTCCCCCCAATCCATACCGAGACCAGAAGCACATCGAAATGAGCGGCAGTAAGAGTTTCTTCGTCGTCCTGCGGCAAAAGAGATGCTGTGTCCACTGCCTCTCGACTTGTGCCGGCGTACGTCGGCGATTGAGGAAGATGGACGTTCGCCGGGTAACCCTCCCACGGTCGTTGGGGTAACCCGAGCATTTCGCCGGGGATGCCGAACCCGTCAGCTACGCGTTCGATCACTTCCTGCCCGCGAATTCTCCGTACACCACGGATTACATCACTCACACGTGAACTCGTCATCTTGCCGACGGCGGCAGCCATCACTGCGTAACTGGAGCCCGTGCGCCTGTTGACGAGACGAAAGATCTCCTGAAAATCTCGGGTCGCGCAGGCTCCGCCCATGGCATCGCTCTGGAGCAGCGCGTCAGGGATTGTCAACGGGTAGCCGCTGCGCCGTGTCTCGCGATCGTCCATGAGCGCCATCACCTTGCCGGGACGGAAGTGATCTCGTCCCAGGGTAGTCCTGGCGCTCCAGCGGGGTTCCCCAAATGGGCTTGCGGGGTTCCCCGTTCGCTGTTCCCTCAACTGCCCTGTGCGATTGAACCTTTTCAGACGGCACGTCTTGCGCGCCGGACAGCACGGACCCCCGCGACCGCGCGAACGGCCCGGGGGCATGGACCACCTGAGAGGCAGGCAGCCATGGCAGACAGTACGCGGCAAGAGATTGACGAAGGAACGAGGATCAGCGAACTACCCCGCATTGGCAGGCTCGTTCGAGATGGCAAGGGCAGGATCGGCCGGTACATGGGCAAGGGTGGCCCGTACGCCATGCTGCGACCGGTCGGCGGAGGCAAGGAGTGGGAAGCCGACTTGGGAGGCGTCGAGCCACTGACGAACGCCGAAGCCTTGTCCGCTGAAGTGAAAGAAACCAACGCGCGCAGCGACCGGAGGCGGGCATGAGCGAGTGCGCGGAGTGCGCCCGCCTGGAGAAGGTCAAGCGGACGGCGAGAGATGCCGGGGACAAGAGCAAGGTAACTGACTGCGTCGTCCTGCTTCGTCGTCACCCGAACCACGATGAACAACCGGCAGAACAGGGGGCGTCATGACCCGCAGCGTCATGCGCTTCGTCCCTCACACCATCCGGCACGAGCCGGAAGGCGGAGTCACCTTCGAAGCCTTCTGCACCACGTCCGGCTGTGATGAGACGTCGGGCCCCCAGGAAGCGCAGGACACGGCGCAGGACTGGTGTCTGCGCCACACCGGCCGTACCGGACATGACCTCTTCCGCCGGGTCGTCACCGATCATGCCCGCGTGACCCGGGCCGAGTGACCAGATCCGCTGAGCGACGGCGAGAATCACGGCTCAGCTCGTTGGACTGCCTCCGCCGCAATCTGCTGGTGCGGCGGAATCGGGGAGTCGTAATCGATCGTCGCGGCCATGCGCAAAGCAACTCGGCTCCGCCCTCGCCGGCGGCCTGGTCACGGCCGCCGGCCCGACGGGGCTCGCACAGGCGTCGCGCCCGGGCTGGATCCTGGTCGCCGCCTGTGGCGTACTGCTCTTCCTCGTCGCCCACGTGTCGCGACCGAAGGAGGGCACCACGGGCGCCGCCTCCCCGCAGGCGAGGTAGGCCGCGTGACTCGCCGCAACGCACCGTGGTCCGCGTGGTCCGGCGTAGGGCGCCGCCGGTTCGTCGAGCGGTGCCGGGCTCGCCCCTTCGGGCACAAGTGGGCGGCAGCCCGCATCCTGGACGCTCCTCGGAGATCACCACCGCCGCTACGACAAGCTCGCCGAGCGCCTGCGAGCCACTAGTGTCCTGCGCCAGTAGTTGATCGTTAGAAGTTGCATGACTTCTGCTACTGGTGCGTCAGTTCCTCGTCGTGGCCCAAAGCTTGAACCGTTGCTGCTGTCTGATGACGAGCGGGCGGTGTTGGAGCGGTGGATGCGTCGGGCGACATCTGCCCAGGCGCTGGCCCTGCGGGCGCGGATTGTGCTGGCGTGCGCGGGGCCGGAAGTGCCGCCGATTGTCGCGGTCGCCCGGGATCTGCGGGTGACCGCGGACACGGTCCGCAAATGGCGGCGACGCTTCCTTGCCGAGCGGCTGGACGGTCTGGGCGATGAGCCGAGGCCGGGCCGGCCGCCCACCATCAGCGTCGATCAGGTGGAAGAGGTCGTGGTCACCACGCTGGAACAACTGCCGAAGAACGCCACCCACTGGTCCAGGAAATCGATGGCGCAACACAGTGGTCTGTCGAAGTCCACGGTCGGCCGGATCTGGCGGCAGTTCCAGCTCAAGCCGCACCTGGCCGACACCTTCAAGCTGTCGACGGACCCGTTGTTCATCGAGAAGGTCTACGACGTCGTCGGCCTCTATTTCAACCCGCCCGAGGGCGCGGTGGTGCTCTCGGTGGACGAGAAGTCGCAGATCCAGGCCCTGGACCGCTCCCAGCCCGTTCTGCCGATAATGCCGGGCATGCCCGAGCGGCGCACCCACGACTACGTCCGCAACGGCCTCACCACCTTGTTCGCCGCCTTCAATGTCGCCACCGGTGAAGTCATCACGTCCCTGCACCGTCGGCACCGGGCCGTGGAGTTCAAGAAGTTCCTGATCCGCATCGACAAGGAGGTGCCCGCACACTTGCAGATCCACTTGATCGTGGACAACTACGGCACCCACAAGACTCCGGCAATCAAGGCATGGCTGGCTAAACACCCGCGGTTCGAGCTGCACTTCACCCCGACGGGATCCTCCTGGATCAACCAGGTCGAGCGGTGGTTCGGCTACCTCGCCCACCAGATGATCCGCCGCGGCGCACACAAGAACATCCAGGCCCTCGAAGCCGACATCCGCGCCTGGGTCAAGGACTGGAACGAAGACCCAAAGCCGTTCATCTGGACCAAGACCGCCGAAGAAATCCTCGACTCCCTCGCCCGCCTCTGCCGACGGATCTCTGGCGCAGGATACTAGCCGGGCGTCGTCGGTGACCTCGGCTTCGCCGGACTGCGCACCCGACCCTCGTGCAACGAATGGGTTGCACGACGATCGGTCGACGTGCAACTATTCGGTTGCACTGAATGTCGGCACCTGAAGGAGTTTCCTCATGAGCGAAGACAGGAAAGACAGCATCGAGCGCGACACCCTGATCGACGCCTCGGTCGAGCGCGTCTGGTCACTGGTGTCCGCACCCGGCTTCTGGGTGGCCGACCCGGAGAGCGTCAAGGGCACCACTGCCGTCGAGGGCGAGTCGACAGTCGCCAGGAACCCGGAGCACGGTGACTTCCCGGTGCTCGTGGTGAAGGTCGAGCCGCAGTCGTACGTCGCGTACCGCTGGGCTCCCGCCACCCCCGGCGAGGAGCTGACCGAGAGCAACAGCACCCTCGTGGAGTTCACGTTGTCCGCCGAGGGCGACAAGACCCGCCTCACCGTGGTCGAGAGCGGCTTCGCCGCGCTGGCAGTGTCCGAGGAGGTGCGCGTCAGGACGATCCAGGACCTTTCCCACGGCTGGCCGCAGGTCCTTGACACGGCGAAGAAGCGCGTCGAAGAGTCGGCTGTGTGAGCGCGGAACCCGACGGCACGGCCGAGGAGGTCGGCGGCGTTCTCGCCGCGCTCGCCGACCCCACCCGTCGCCGACTCCTCGACCTCCTCGCCGTGCGGGGTGAGGCCACCGCGACGACTCTCGCCGAGCGGCTCCCCGTCTCCCGGCAGGCCATCGTCAAGCACCTCGCCGTCCTGGACGCCGCCGGACTCGTCGTCGGCAGCCGGGTCGGACGCGAGGTGAGGTACTCGCTGCGGTCCGCCGGCCTGGACGCCACCACGCAGTGGATGTCCGCGCTCGCGGCCGACTGGGACCGCAGGCTGGCGGCCGTCAAGCGCGTCGCCGAGGCAGCCGAGGCAGCCGAGAGAGGGGATCGCGATTCCACGTAGCACCGGGACGCACGGCATGGCGACAACCCTCCGCCGCGACCTAAGCACCTGTGCACCTGTGACCACACGACGAAGGAGATTCGGCATCATGACGACACTGAAGCCCGGAAGCATGCTGCTCGGCACGACCCGTCCCGCCGAGCTGCGGGCCTGGTACATCAAGGCGCTGGCGCCGGAGTTCACCGGCGAGGGTGCGATCGACCTGGGCGGCTTCCTGCTGGTCGTCGACGGGCGCGACGACGTCCAGGCGAAGAACAACGAACCGGGTCGCACGATCATCAACTTCCACGTCGACGACTTCGACGCCATGGAGGCCCAGCTGAACGCGGCCGGCGTGGAGTGGGTGTCGGTCGAGGACCGGGCGAAGGGCAAGTTCGGCACGTTCGCCGACCCCGACGGAAACCTCCTCCAGATCATCGAGTGGAAGAAGGACGCCTGAGACCGGAGGTCCTCCGACCTGCGTTCCGCCTCGGACCCGAGGACAATGGGCCCCGTCGGTCGGACATCGCCCGTACCCCCGAAAGGTGGCGATCAGCATGACTGAGCACCCGCACGCAGCCCTCGTACGCAAGGGCTACGACGCCTTCTCGCGCGGTGACATGGACACCATGCGCACGCTGCTGGCGGCGGACGCCACGCACCACGTCCCCGGTAGCCACACCCTGTCCGGGGACTTCAAAGGACAGGACGCGATCATCGACTTGTACCGGCGGCTCGTCGAGGAGACGGACGGGACCGTGCGGGTCGCGCCGCTGACCGTCCTCGTCGACGGCCGGGGACATGCGGTCGTGGTGCACCGTTTCACCGCCGAGCGCCAGGGCCGGCGGATCGACGAGTCCGGCGGCATCGTGTTCCGGATCATCGGCGACAAGATCACCGACCTCGACGAGTGCGTCGAGGACATCGACCGCAGCAACGAGTTCTGGGCCTGAGACCGTTCCGTCCTGGTCGGACTGGTCGCCATCACCGCCGTCGTCGCCGTCGCCGTCGAGGAAGGACGCGACGCCCGGCGGGGAGACGCCTGCCGCAACACTGACCTCCCTGAGGAACACCTCGCCTTGAGAAACGCGGGCCTTGAGGAACACCTCGCCCGCGTTCTACGCTCGTGGCGGCGATACCTCTGACTGAGTCAACTGTCCCTGCGTGCAAGGCATCCGCGAGGTGGCTATGACCGTCCAGGACATCCGTTCCTTCAACCGCTTCTACACGAACGCCATCGGCGCCCTCGACTACAGCACCCACCTCTACGCCCCCTACACCCTCACCGAGGCCCGTGTCCTCTACGAGCTGGCCCACTCCGCCCGTACCGACGCCGCCGATCTCCGTGCGGAACTCAGCCTGGATGCCGGGTACTTGAGCCGTATCCTCAACAAGTTCGAGCAGGACGGGCTGATCGAGCGGGCGCCCTCCGAGCGGGATCCCCGGCGGCGGCGGGTCACGCTCACCGGGGCCGGGCGGGAGACCGCCGGGCTGTTGAACGAGCGGTCCACGGAGGCCATCTCCTCGCTGCTCGCCGGTGTGCCCGCAGCCGACCGGCCCCGCCTCGCGGAGGCCCTGCACACGGTCCGTTCGCTCCTCTCCGACAGCCGGCCCCCGCGCCGCGAGGACGTCCTGCTGCGCGAGCCCGACCCCGGTGACCTCGGCTGGATCGTGCAGCGCAACGCGGCGCTCTACGCCGCCGAGTACGGCTTCAACACCGACTACGAGGGGCTGGTCGCCCGTATCGTCGCCGACTTCGCGGAGGATCACGACCCGCATCTGGAGCGGGTGTGGATCGCCGAGCTGGACGGGCGGCCGGTCGGGTGCGTGATGTGCGTACGGGACGAGGCGCCCGGGACGGCCCGGCTGCGGCTGCTGCTCGTCGAGCCGGAGGCGCGCAGGCTCGGCATCGGTGACCGGCTCGTCGCCGCCGTCGTCGGGTTCGCGCGCGAGGTCGGCTACCGCGACCTCGTCCTGTGGACCAACGAGGTGCTCGGCGCCGCCCGCCGTATCTACCAGCGGCACGGATTCGTCCTCGCCTCCGAGAAGCCCCACCGCTCCTTCGGCAGGGACCTGGTCGGCCAGGACTGGCGACTTGATCTCCATGCCACGACTGAAAAGTGGAGTGACGGATAGGGTCCCTGATATGAAACTGGCGTTCTCCACCCTCGGCGTGCCCGGTCTCCCCCTCACCGAGGTCCTGCGGCTCGCGACCACCCACGGCTACCACGGCGTCGAACTGCGCACGCACCCCGAAGAACCCGTCCACCTCGGTCTCGGCCTCGCCGAACGAGCCGATGTGGCCGCCGAGTTCAAGGCGTCCGGCGTCGAACTCCTCGGTCTCGCCGGGTACGTGCGTGTCGCGGCCCCCGGCGACGACGAGCCCGTGCTCACCGAACTCCGCGCACTCCTCGACCTGGCCCGCGACCTCGGGTCCCCCTTCGTCCGCGTCTTCCCGGGCGGCGGCACCGACCAGAGCCCCGAGGAGGCCGACGCGACGGCGGCCCGGAGGCTCGGCAGGGCCGCCGAGTACGCCGCCGACGTCGGCGTACGCATCCTGCTGGAGACCCACGACTCGCACCGCACCGGCGCCGACGCGATCCGCGTCCTGGGCCCCGTCGGCCACCGTCAGGCGGGCGCGCTCTGGGACGTCATGCACACCTGGCTCGGCGGCGAGCAGCCGACGGAGAGCTATCTGGCCCTCGCCCCGCACCTCGGATACGTGCAGGTCAAGGACATCGCCTCGACGGACGACACCACCCCGGTCGCACTGGGCGCCGGCGTTCTGCCGCTCGCCGAGTGCGTCGAGGTCCTCACCCGGCACAGCTGGGACGGCTGGCTGTGCTGGGAGTACGAGAAGCGGTGGTACGAGGCCGCCGCACCCCTGGAGGGCCTGCTGAGCGCCGGCCGCGAGCACCTCGCCCGGCTGCTCAACGAGTCGGCCTAGCCGAGTACTGGTCGAGGACTAGCTGAGTACCTGCCTCAGCTCTCCGAACGCCTCGTGGAACCCGGGGAACGTCTTGCGTACGCACCCCGGGTCGTCGAAGGTGATCCCGGGTGTGCGCAGGCCGGTCACCGCGAAGGACATGACGATGCGGTGGTCGCCGTACGACTTGATGTCCGTGCCGGGGACAGGGGTCGTACCGGGGTGGATCTCGATCCAGTCGGGCCCGGTCTCCACCCGTACCCCCAGCCGTCGGAGGTTCTCCGCGCAGGCCTCCAAGCGGTCGCACTCCTTCACGCGCGTGTTGGCCACGTCCTCGATGCGTACGGGGCCGGAGGCGAAGGGGGCGAGCGCCGCCAGGGTCGGCATGGTGTCGGAGATGTCCCGCATGTTGACCGTCAGGCCCCGGAGTTCGCCGGTTCCGGTGACCGTCGTGCGGTCTTCGGCGATCTCCGCCCGGGCGCCCATGCGGCGCAGTACGTCGACGAAGCCCAGGTCGCCCTGGAGCGCTCCGGTGCCGAGGCCCGGGACCGTCACCTCGCCGCCGGTGAGGGCGGCCGCCGCGAAGAAGTAGCTGGCGGTGGAGGCGTCGGGCTCGATGGCGTAGGTGGTGGCCCGGTAGCCGCCGGGCGGGACCACGAAGACATCTCCGTCCTGGCGTACCTCCGCCCCGAACTCCCGCATCATCGCGATGGTGATGTCCACGTAGGGAGCCGAGACGAGGTCGGTCACGTGGATGCGCAGGCCCTTGCGGGTCAGGGGGCCCAGAAGGAGCAGCGCGGTGAGGTACTGGGAGGACTGCCCGGCGTCGAGGGTGACGTTTCCGCCCTCCACGCCCGTCGCCTCGATGGTCAGCGGGTGGTGTCCCTCCGCCTCCTCGTGCCGCAGGTCCACGCCCAGGTCGCGCAGGGCGCGGGCGAGGGGGGCGAGGGGGCGGCGGCGCATCTGGGGGGAGGCGTCGAAGCGGTAGGTGCCGTGGCCGGCGGCGGCGAGGGTCGGCAGGAAGCGGGCGGTCGTGGCGCCGTCGCGGCAGAAGACGTCGGCCTCGGTGGCCGCCGGGCCCTGGGGGCGGCCGTCGATCTGCCAGGCGCCGGGGGTCCGTCCGACCCGGTAGCCGAGAGCGATCAGGCCCTGGGCGAAGCCCTCCGAGTCGTCCGAGCGCAGGGGGCGTACGAGGGTGGTGACCCCGTCGGCTGCCGCGGCGAGGAAGAGGGCGCGCGCGGTGATGGACTTGGAACCGGGAATCTCTACGACGGCCATGCCCCTATGCTCGCCCGCCCCGCGCCCCGGGTGCCGGAACGTCCGCGAAATGGACCATGAACGGTGTGTTTTCCGCCGGAGGTTCCGCGAGGGGTTCGCCGGTACGCCGCGGCGCCGTCGTGGCTTGTCGCGCAGTTCCCCGCGCCCCTTTGGGCGCACCGCTCGCCCCCGTACCGACTTCGCGGAATCGGCCGCGATCCGGGAACCCGTCGCCGTCCCGTGCCGTCCAAGCGGCACGACTGCCGGATGAGTCACCGCTGTGCGGTGTCGGCCTCGCTGCTGGCTGCGAACGCTGACCCACCCTCTCCAACCGCCCGCGGCCGGCAGCGAGCCGTCACCGGCGCGCCCCCCTCCGATGCGCCGGTGACGGTCCCCTTTCCGGGGACAAGCGACCATCTCGCGTTAGCGTGCGCACCCTTGACTGGAAGAAACTTCCCGGTTATTCGTGACTTCTCGGAAGTTTCCTTCACGAGGGAAGGAGCGCCTTCGTGCGCGACCCAGCTGAGCAGAATGGGATCAGTACCCGTCCTTCCAGACGCGCCGTCCTCGCCGCCACCGCCGGCACCGGCGCCGCGCTCGCCCTCGGGGGTGAGGCGCATCCGTACGACATCGACGCGCGGCTGCGCCGGATCATCTCCCGTATGACCCTGGAGGAGAAGGTCGGCCAGCTGTTCGTCATGCGGGTCTACGGGCACTCCGCCACCGCGCCCGACCAGGCCGACATCGACGCCAACCTCGCCGAGATCGGCGTACGCACGGCGGCCGAGCTCATCGCCAAGTACCGGGTCGGCGGGATCATCTACTTCTCCTGGGCGCACAACACCCGGGACCCGCACCAGATCGCCGACCTCAGCAACGGCATCCAGAAAGCCTCCCTCTCCCTCAGCCGTGGTCTGCCGGTGCTCATCTCCACCGACCAGGAGCACGGGATCGTCGCCCGCGTCGGCAGCCCCGCCACCCTCCTCCCCGGGGCCATGGCCCTCGGCGCGAACGGCTCCCGCACGGACGCGCTCACCGCCGGCCGTATCAGCGGCGCCGAGCTGCGCGCCCTCGGTATCCGCCAGGACTACGCGCCGGTGGCCGACGTGAACGTCAACCCCGCCAATCCGGTGATCGGCGTACGGTCGTTCGGCGCCGACCCGAAGGCCGTCGCCGGGCTGGTCGCCGCGCAGGTCACGGGGTACCAGCGGTCCTCCGTCGCCGCCACCGCCAAGCACTTCCCGGGGCACGGGGACACCGCCGTCGACAGCCATTACGGCTTCCCGGTCATCGAGCACACGCGCGAGCAGTGGAGCTCCGTCGACGCGCCGCCCTTCCGGGCCGCGATCCGCGCCGGTATCGACTCGATCATGACCGCGCACATCATGGTCCCGGCCCTCGACGACTCCGGCGACCCCGCCACGCTCTCCCACCCGATCCTCACCGGCATCCTGCGCGGGCAACTCGGTTACGACGGGGTCGTGGTCACCGACTCGCTGGGTATGCAGGGCGTACGGGAGAAGTACGGCGACGACCGTGTTCCGGTGCTCGCCCTGAAGGCCGGGGTCGACCAGCTGCTCAACCCGCCGTCGATCGACATCGCCTGGAACGCCGTCCTGGCGGCAGTGCGGCAGGGGGAGTTGACCGAGGCCCGCCTCGACACGTCCATCCTGCGCGTCCTCCGGCTCAAGTACCGGCTCGGGCTGCTGAGCCGTCCGTACGTCACCCGTGCCGGGGTCGACCGGGTCGTCGGTGTCCGGGGCCATCTCCTGGCCGCCGACCGGATCGCCGAGCGGAGCACCACCCTCCTCGTCAACGAGCGGAAGCTGCTGCCCCTTTCCCGGGTGACCCACAAGCGGGTGCTCGTCGTCGGGGCCGATCCCGCCTCACCGTCGGGTACCACCGGGCCGCCCACCTCCGTGCTGGCCGACGCCCTCACCGAACTGGGCTTCACCGCCTCCGCGTTGCCGACCGGGACCGCCCCCTCGGCCGCCGTCGTCGCCCGGGCCGTCGCCGCCGCCGGGGAGGTGGACGCGGTGGTGGTCGGGACGTACAACCTCAGCGGCGGGAGCAGCCAGCGGACTCTTGTCGCCCAACTCCTCGCCACCGGTCGGCCGGTGGTGTGCGTCGCCGTCCGGAACCCCTACGACGTTGCCCAACTCCCAGACGTACAGGCCTACTTGGCCACCTACTCCTGGACCGATGTCGAACTCCGGGCCGCCGCGCGGGTGATCGCGGGGCAGGTCCGGCCACGCGGAAAGCTGCCGGTGCCGGTGCTGCGCGCGGACGACCCCACGAGCATGCTGTATCCGATCGGTCACGGACTGTCGTACTAGGAGCAGGAGGTAAGGAGGCGTACTCGGCGTACGTCGCACAACCGGCGCACCACCCCCAATAGGCGCAAATCCGCTGGACTTCCGGCGTGACCCTGGCGTCGCGGGCCACGCTGGGCGGGGGAACTCGGGGGGATGCGATGTACGGAAAACGGTCCGTGGGGCCTATGGGGTCTGCGGGATCCGGTGGAGTGGCGCGTGTGCGTGTGGTCGCCTGCGCGCTGCTGACGCTGGTCGCGATGTTCACGGCTACCGGGTGCCAGCTGTCGTCCGGCGCTTCGGCGGTGGGCGGGGAGGGGTCAGTGGGTGTGGGCGGCTCGTCGGCGGGTGCCTCCGGGGCCGCCGCGGGCACGGTGGTCGGCCAACGGCCGGCGTCGCCCCGGCCCACCGGCTACGGCAGCGTCTTCCTCTCCATCGACGAGTGCAGCTCCTTCGGCACCACCAGTTTCACCGAGGTGCCCTGCACCAGCGAGCGCGCGGCGGCCCGGGTCGTGGCCCGGTACGACGGCACGGTGACCGAGGGCCCGACGTGCCCGGCGACCACCGACTTCGTGCTGCACATCAGCGAGCAGCGGCCCTCCGGCGACGAGGACGGCGACGGAGCCGTCCCGCAGGGCTACGCCTGTATGCGCAACCTCCAGGCCCCGCACCCCGGCGACCCCGGCGGCGGCGGAGGCCCGCGCACGATCGTCGGGGACTGCGTGTACAGCGCCGGGCGCGGGGAGGTTCGCGAGACGGCGTGCGACGGGAAGGGCGAGAAGAAGCCGGAGTACCGGGTGACCGAGGCCGTCACCAAACGCTTCAACTGCCCGACTTCCACCGCCCTTTACGTGCAGTTGGGCGGGGAGCGGCCGGTGGGATGCGCGAAACCGGTATGAAGGATTCCATTTCATCGGCTTCTTCGGCCGAGTAACGAGTCGCTCCCATTCACCGGAACAACTGTTGTGCTGATTTCGTGAATCGGTAGGCTCCCACCTGTCATGGCGCGGACCGCTTATTTTCGGACAGTCCGTCAGCACTCACAGGCCGGGAACCTCTGTGGCACTCCACGCACGCACGGCGCAGCAGCCGCAGGACCGGGCTCCGAAGCGCCAGTTGTCCGTCCGGACCATGCTCCTCGTCCTGGCCCTGGTGCCCTGTCTGGCCCTGGTGGCCCTCGGCGCGATGGACTCGGCCCACCTCCACGGCGACTGGCGGACCGTCCATGACCGCAACGACGAGGCGAAACGCTTCGGCACCCCGCTCGTCACCGTCTTCTTCAACCTCCAGGAGGAGCGGCGGCTCAGCGCGGCCGTCCTCGCGGACCCCGCGGCCGACCGGTCCGAACTGACGCGTCAGCGTGAACTCACCGACAGGTCCGTACGGAGCCTCGTCGCGCTCGGCGCCGGCCCGAGCGCTCTCGCCGAGCCCTTCCAGGAGGTCACCCGCGGGCTGAAGAAGCTGCCGGGCTACCGGGACTCCGTGGACCGGCGGTCGACCTACCAGCAGCAGACGTTCGACGCGTACACCGAGGCGATCGCGTCGAGCATGCAGCTGTTCGAGAACTTCAGCAACGTCGGCGTCGGTGAGACGGCCGTCCTCACCCGGCCGGCGCTCGACGCGCAGTGGGGCCAGGAGATGATCTCGCGCGAGGACGCGATCATCACCGCCGGAGTGGCGAGCGGCAGGCTCACCGGTGAGCAGCGCTTCCAGATCGCCGAGATGGTCGGCAGCCAGCAGCACATCTACAGCGACAAGGTCGTCCCTCTGCTCCCCGACACCCGGGCCGAGACCTACCGGGCGGTGCTGACCGGCGCCGACTGGAGGCGGAAGACCTCGGTCGAGCAGAGCATCCTCGACGCCGAGGGCAACGGCGCCGACGACCCGACCGTCGTCTCCGCCGCGCTCGGGAAGACGTGGCGGCAGAGCATCAAGGGGATCACCCCCCAGCTGCTGGGGGCCAGTAACGCGTACTCCGAGGATCTGGTCGCCTCCACCGAGGACGAACTCGACGGCCTGATGACCCACATGATCGTCAACACCGCGGTGAGCACGGCGGCCGTGGTGCTGATGCTGATCCTCTCGCTGCGGCTGACCGGCACGCTGCGCCGCCGGATCTTCGGCCTGCGCGCCGAGGCGCTCGAACTCCAGGAGCGGCTGCCCGACATCGTGGAGCGACTGCGCAAGGGCGAGAAGGTCGACACCGACGCCGAACTGCCCGAGATCCGCCACGGCGACGACGAACTCGGCCAGCTCGGCCAGGCCCTCAACGAGGCGCGCGGCTCGGCCCTGGAGACGGCCGTACGGGAGATCGAGCTGTACCGCGGCTTCGAGCGGCTGCTGCAACGCATCGCGCGGCGCACCCAGTTGCTGATCGGTATGCAGCTGAAACGTCTCGGCGAGATGCAGCGGCGGCACGAGGACCCGGACGTCCTGGAAGGGCTCTTCGACCTCGACCACCTGGCGGCCCGGCTGCGCCGCTACGAGGAGAACCTGGTGATCCTCGGCAGCGGCACGCCGCAGCGGCGCTGGCGCAGGCCTGTTCTGCTGCTGGACATCCTGCGCTCCGCCCAGGGCGAGGTACAGGACTACCGGCGTATCCGCATCGACACCGACGGCGAGACCTGGTTGTCGGAGCGGGCGGTCGGCCCGATGGTCCACCTTCTCGCGGAGCTCATGGAGAACGCGGTGTCCTTCTCCCGGCCGCCGACCCCGGTCGAGGTGACCGCCTCCCAGGTGGGGCGCGGGATCGCGATCGAGATCGAGGACCGCGGCATGGGCATGGACCCCGAGCAGTACGCCGAGGCGAACGAGCTGATGGCCGCGCCGCCCCGCATGGACGTGATGTCCCGCGCCGACGACGCCCGTCTCGGCCTGTACGTCGTCGCCCGCCTCGCCGCCAACCTGGGCCTCACGGTCGAGCTACGCCCCTCGTCGTTCGGAGGCACCCGGGTCGTCGTCCTGGTCCCGTCGGAACTGATCTCCACGGGTCAGCCGAAACGGGGTGGGACGGTGCCGGGCGGGCCGGTCTCGGGCGGTCAGCCGGTGCCGGGCGGGTTGGTGTCGGGCGGTCAGCCACTGCCTGGTGAGCAGGCCTCAGGCAGTCAGCCACTGCCGGGCAGGCAGCCGGCACCCGGCGGGTCGGTGCGGAGCGAGTCGGTGCGGAGCGGTCAGCCGGGCCGGGGCGGGCCGGTGCCGGGCCCTACCGGCCCGCCGGGTGCCGTCCCGGACCGCCTCACGCTGCGCGGCGCGACCACCCGGCCGCACGCCGGGCCCACCGCGGATACCGGGCCCGCCCAGCCGGTGGGGAGCCGACCGGCCCCGGACGGTCAGCCGCTCCCAGGCGGGCCGGTCCCGAGCCCTGCCGGCCCGCCTGGTGCCGTCCCGGACCGCCTCACGCTGCGCGGCGCGACCACCCGGCCGCACGCCGGGCCCACCGCGGATACCGGGCCCGCCCAGCCGGCGCGGGACCGACCGGCCCCGGACAGTCAGCCGCTCCCGGGCGGGCCGGTGCCGGGCCCTGCCGGCCCGCCGGGTGCCGTCCCGGACCGCCTCACGCTGCGCGGCGCGACCACCCGGCCGCACGCCGGGCCCACCGCGGACACCGGGCCCGCCCAGCCGGCGCGGAGCCGACCGGCCCCGGACAGTCAGCCGCACCCGGGCGGGCCGGTGCCGAGCCGGACTGTTCCGGGCGCCCAGCCAGGCGCCCTCCCGAACCGTCTCGCCCTGCGCGGCGCGACCACCCGGCCGCACGCCGGGCCAGGTGGGCCCACCGGCACCACCGGACCGACCGGCGAGCAGGAAGCGTACGAGCGTCCCCTCATCGGCCCCTGGGTCGCGCCCTCAGCGCCGGTGGGCCGCCCCGCGCAGGCCCCCGCCCAGGCTCCCTCCGCAAGCTCCGCCCCCCTGCCCCGGCGCGTCCGGCAGGCCAGTCTCGCCACCGAACTCCGGGAGGCTCCCCCCTCGTACGACACCGAACCCGGCACCGCGCAGCCGCTCCCCCGCCGGACCGGCGCCCGTTCCGGTGCCACTGTCGGTGCCTTCCAGCGCCAGTCCAAGGCAGCCCGGCTCAGGCCCGACGCCGATCACCAGCCCAGCCACCAGCCCCCCAACCCCTCACCGGGACCCGCCCGGCCCCGGAAGGAAGACGGACGATGACTCTGCGAACCACTGCCACCAACTCCGACCTCGACTGGCTGCTCGATCGTCTGGTCGACCAGGTTCCGGGGACCCGGAACGCCATCGTGCTGTCCGACGACGGGCTGGTGGTGAGCCAGTCCAGCAGCATCGCCCGGGTCGACGCGGAACGCCTGGCCGCCATCGCCACCGGCCAGCAGAGCCTGGCCCGCGGTGTCAGCGAGGTCTTCGGCGGCGGGGCCGTCCACCAGGTCATCATCGAGCTCGACGAACTCTGGCTGTTCGTCAGCTCGGCCGGCCGGGGCACCCATCTGGCGGTCGTGGCGGACCAGGAGGTCGACGCCGAGGTGATGGCCGTGGCGATGGACACTCTCGTCCAGCAGGTGGGACAGCGACTGGGGACCGAGGTGCGGGTCCAGCGCCTGGAGGGCGGGGGGCGTGAGTGAGCCACTGGGCGGACGCGTCGCCGGACGACGATGACGCCGAGGAGAGCCTCGTCAGGCCGTACACGATCACCCATGGCCGTACGGCCTCGGTACGCGACGACCTCACCCTCATCACGGTGATCGCCACCGTGACGCCCGGCGAACGGACCGGCGACCGGATTCTGCAGCCCGAGCACCGGATGATCCTGCGGCAGTGCCGTACGCCGGTGGCTCTCGCGGAGGTCGCCGCCGGGCTGAACCTGCCCGTGGCGGTGACGAAGATCCTCGTCGACGACCTCATCACGCTCGACCGGGTGACAGCCCGGCCGCCACTCGCCGTCGGGGTCGGTCAGACACCCGACATGACTCTTCTCCAGGCGGTGAAGGATGCCCTACTCAGACTCTGACGAACAGACCGGGTCACAGGTGTCCGTGGCCGGGACGCCCACCGCGCCCGCCGCGGTGAAAATACTGATCGCGGGCGGCTTCGGCGTCGGCAAGACCACCATGGTCGGCGCCGTGAGCGAGATCCCGCCCCTGCACACCGAGGAGCGGCTGACCGTCGCCGGGCTGGGCGTGGACGATCTCGACGGGGTGGCGGAGAAGACCACGACGACCGTGGCACTGGACTTCGGCCGGATCACGGTCGACGCCCAGCTCGTCCTGTACCTGTTCGGCACGCCGGGCCAGGAACGCTTCTGGTTCATGTGGAACGACCTGGTGCACGGGGCGCTCGGCGCGGTCGTCCTCGCGGACACCCGGCGGCTGGAGAGCAGTTTCGCGTCGATCGACTTCTTCGAGAGCCGTGGAGTTCCGTTCGTGGTCGGCGTCAACTGCTTCCACGGGCTCAGGGACCGCACGGTGGACGAGGTGCGGGACGCGCTCGACCTCGCCCCGGACGTCCCGGTCGTCATGGGCGACCTCCGGGAGCGGCTGGACAGCCGCGACCTGCTGGTGGCCCTCGTCAACCGGCTGATGGCGGGCCTCCCGCCGACCGCGATCGGCGGCTGACCGTACGACGGCGCGGCCCCCGGTGAGTGTCACCGGGGGCCGCGCCACGATCAACTGCCCATGCTCTGCAAGGTCGTTACGGCCGCAGCATGGGCTCGCGCTCGATGTTCCGCTTGTCGAGCCGCGCGTCGTACGTCGCCAGCGGCTTGGCCACCGACGGGTTCGCCCGGACGGAGGTCGACGCGACGCCGGCCCACTCCAGGATGCGGGCCGTGGCGAGCGCCTTCTGCTCGGGGACCAGACCCGCGACGTTCGCGCCGTGGTTCAGGCCGGGAGCGGCGAAGACGTACGAGTCCTTCGCGCCCTTGCCGAGACGGAACCGCTCGGCACCCCACGGGTCGTTCTGCCCGTACACGAACAGCATGTGCTGGGCGCGGTGCTGGATCCAGTTGTCGACGTCACGCATCGCCCGCGGCTGGAACTTCATCGGGATGTCCCGGGGGACGAAGTTGCGCGGCGGCTGGTAGCCGTAGCGGACGTACTTCTTCTCGATGTGCGGGAACCTGATGCTGGGCGCGCCGAGTTGGGTGCCCGCCTGGTAGTAGTACGGCGTGTACGGCTCCAGGCCCTGGTCGGTGTAGGCGGAGAACCCGGAGATCGTGTCGATCGAGGTCCAGATGTCGTCGTCGGTCGCGTTCTTGGCGTCCGCCGGGATGGACTCGCAGTCGGCGAGCAGGCTGTACTGCCAGAAGCCCCAGACGTAGTCGAGGACGACGGCCTCGTACGCCCGGTCGAGGCTGCCGACGGTGTCGAAGGTGTAGCCCTCGGTGGCGGCGACCTCCGCGTACTTCTTCTCCAGCGGCTCGCGGCGGACGAGCGCTTCACGCTGTACGGCGTTCAGCCGGTCGCGGCACTCCTTGGTGCCGACGCTCGCGAAGAACCGGTCGTAGGCCGAGTCCTCGTTGTTCACCACGTCGTTGGGGGCGACGTACGCGACGACGCCGTCCATGTCGCGGGGGTAGAAGCGCTCGTAGTACGTGGCGGTCATGCCGCCCTTCGAACCGCCCGTGGACAGCCACTTCTTGGCGTAGATCTTCTTCAGCGCCGTGAAGACGCGGTGCTGGTCGCCGGCCGCCTGCCAGATGTCCAGCTTCGACCAGTTGGCCGGGTCGGGCCTGGAGGGTGTGAAGAAGCGGTACTCCAGGGAGACCTGGTTGCCGTCGACGATCCGCGTCGGTTCACTGCGACTGGGGTTCGTGCTGACGAAGTAGCCGCCGGTGAAGAAGACCGTCGGGCGCGCGACGTCCTTGTGCAGGACGGTGATCCGCTGCTGGAACGTGCCCTTGGACGGGTGCCGGTGGTCGATCGGCTGGGTGTAGTCGAGGACGAAGAACCGGTAGCCGGTGTACGGCTTCTCCTGGATCAGGCTCATGCCCGGTATCGCGAGGAGTTGGTCCTTGATGTCCGCACCGCTGGCCGTTCGCGTGGTGCCGGTGGCTTCCGGCTGGGCGGCGGTCGCCGCGCCCGCCGTGCTCAACGTGCCGATGAGCACGGCGAGCGCGAGCAGCCATCTGGACGCCTTGCGCATACACCCTCCCCTGTGAGACATCTGTGCGCCGGAAGCTATCGGAGCAACTGGGCGGCGCACCAGGGGAGATAGGGAAATCCCTCGGGCAGTGGATCAGTCGGTAGGGTCCGAGCGGGGCGCTGGGCAGGGGCTCAACACCGGATCCAGCCAGAACTGACCGATCCTCGCCCTATCGCGCCCTTGACCCACACCTGCCGCCGGCCCGCGTGCACGGTCACCGGTCCGGCCCGTTTCGAGAACAGTCCCTCGTCGACGACCGGCCGCCCGCCCCGCGCCCGTACGCTCACCGACATCCACTGGCGGGCGCCCGGCCGCTTGGGCACGGTCACCGCGCAGACGTAGCCGCTGCGCCGGTAGATGTGCACCACGCCGGTGGAGAACGTCAGCGTGCGTGCCTTGCGGCCGGAGCAGGCCGAGACCACGGAGGCGGTGGAGGCCGCCTCGGCCGTGGCCGGGCTCGCGAGGGAGAGCATCCCGGACGCGGTCAGGACGGCCAGACCGAGCGCCATCCGCCGCCGTACCGAACCACCACTCACCGTCTCCCCCTCCAGCTGCCACCGACGACATTAGCCGCGCGTCCGTACTGATGTACGGACGCACGGCACCTATCGAACGGTTGCGCCAGTCGCCGACCCCCAGGCCCACCGGCCTGTCAGCGGACCGAGGTGACCGGTTCCTCCGGTTCATCCGCCGTGCCCACGAAGGCGCGCCACAGCTCGGCGTACTGGCCGTCCAGGGCGAGCAGTTCGTCGTGGGTGCCGTCCTCCGCGACCCGGCCGTGGTCCATGAGGACGACCCGGTCGGCGCGGGCGGCGGTGGTCAGGCGGTGGGCGACGACGAGAGTCGTACGGCGGCCTGCCAGGCGGTCGGTCGCCTGGTTGACCTGGGCTTCCGTCGCCAGGTCGAGGGCCGCCGTCGCCTCGTCGAGGAGCAGGATGTCCGGGTCGACCAGCTCCGCGCGGGCCAGCGCGATCAGCTGGCGCTGCCCCGCCGAGAGGTTGCGTCCGCGCTCGGCGACCTCGTGCAGGTAGCCGCCCTCCAGCGTGGCGATCATGTCGTGCGCCCCGACCGCCCGGGCCGCCGCCTCCACCTGGGCGTCGGTGGCGTCCGGCCGCCCGTAGGCGATGGCGTCCCGCACGGTCCCCTGGAACAGATACGCCTCCTGCGGCACGACCCCGAGTCGATGCCGGTACGAGGTGATGTCGAGGTCGCGCAGATCGGTGCCGTCGACGGTGACCCGGCCGCCGGTCGGGTCGTAGAAGCGGGCGACCAGCTTCACCAGCGTCGACTTGCCGGCGCCCGTCTCGCCGACGAAGGCGACGGTCTGCCCGGCCGGAATCGTCAACCGGACGCCGCTCAGGGCCTCTTCGGCATCGTCACCGGCTCCGTACGCGAAGTCCACGCCCTCGAAGGCGATGTCGCCCTGAAGGGAGATGACCTCCATCGGCTCCTCGGCGGCCTCGGTCGAGGTCCGCTCCTGGAGGAGTTCCTGGATCCTGCCGAGCGACACCGTCGCCTGCTGGTACCCGTCGAAGACCTGCGAGAGCTGCTGCACGGGTGCGAAGAACAGGTCGATGTACAGGAGGTAGGCGACCAGCGCACCGGTCGTCAGCGTCCCGTCGTCGATCCGTCCCGCGCCCACGATCATCACCGCCGCCGCCGCGACCGAGGCCAGCAGCTGCACGAAGGGGAAGTACACGGAGATCAGCCACTGGCCCCGCACGCGCGCCTGGCGGTAGCTGTCGCTGCCCTCCGCGAACCGCTCGGAGCCCGTCCGCTCGCCCCGGAAGGCCTGCACGATCCGCAGCCCGGACACCGACTCCTGGAGGTCTGCGTTGACCGACGACACGCGCTCACGGGCGAGCTCGTACGCCTTCACGCTCGCCCGGCGGAAGTAGACGGTGCCGACGACCAGCACCGGGATGGTGACGAACACGATGAGGGCGAGCTGCACGTCGATCACCACGAGGGCGACCATGATGCCGAAGAAGGTGACGACGGAGACGAAGGCGGTGACCAGCCCGGTCTGCAGGAACGTGGAGAGGGCGTCGACGTCGGTCGTCATCCTCGTCATGATCCGCCCGGTCAACTCCCGTTCGTAGTAGTCGAGTCCGAGGCGTTGCAGCTGGGCGAAGATCTTCAACCGGAGGGCGTACAGGACGCGTTCGCCGGTACGGCCGGTCATCCGCATCTCGCCGATCTGCGCCGCCCACTGGACGACGACGGACACCAGCGCGAGTCCGGCGGCCACCCACACGGCACCCAGGGCGAGTTGGGAGACACCCGAGTCGATGCCGTGCCGGATCAGGATCGGCAGGAGCAGCCCCACCCCGGCGTCCACGGCGACCAGCGCGAGGCTCACCAGCAGAGGTGCCCCGAAGCCGCGCAGCAGCCGCTTCAGCCCGTACGACTCCTCGGGCGTGACCGCGCGTGCCTCGTCGATGCCCGGGGTGTCGGCGGCCGGGGGCAACGCCTCGACCTGGGCGAGGAGTTCGGGCGTGGCCGGCATCCCGTCGAACGCGGTGTCCTTGCGCTCACGGTCGCCGGTCCACAGCCTCGGCGTGACCCCGCGCTCGGCGTCGAACTCGGCGTCCAGCTCCTCCCGTACGGAGGTGTCCTCGGGCTGCGGGGTGGGCAGGGCGCGGCCGGGCGAGACGCCGCCCAGCTCGTCCGGGTCGGTCAGCAGCCGTCGGTACAGGGCGGAGCGGGCCTGGAGTTCGTCGTGGGTGCCGAGGTCGGCGAGGCGTCCGCCGTCGAGGACGGCGATGCGGTCGGCGAGGCCGAGGGTGGAGCGGCGGTGGGCGATGAGGAGAGTCGTCCGGCCCTCCATGACCTGCTTCAGCGCCTCGTGGATCTCGTGCTCGACGCGCGCGTCCACGGCGGAGGTGGCGTCGTCGAGGACGAGGAGCCGGGGGTCGGTGAGGATGGCGCGGGCGAGGGCGACGCGCTGGCGCTGGCCGCCGGAGAGGGTGAGGCCGTGCTCGCCGACCTTGGTGTCGTAGCCGAGGGGCAGTTCGGCGATGAAACGGTCCGCCTGGGCGGCGCGCGCGGCGGTGAGGATCTCTTCGTCGGTGGCGTCCGGACGGCCGTACGCGATGTTGGCGCGGACGGTGTCGGAGAAGAGGAACGAGTCCTCGGGGACCAGCCCGATCGCGGCCCGCAGCGAGTCGTGGGTCAGCTCGCGGACGTCGTGACCGCCGATGAGGACCGCGCCGCGCGTCACGTCGTAGAAGCGCGGCAGGAGGAGCGAGACGGTCGACTTGCCGGAACCGGAGGAGCCGACGACGGCGAGGGTCTCGCCCGGCCGGATCTCGAAGCTGAGCCCGTCGAGGACGGGGCGCTCGGGGTCGTATCCGAACGACACGTCGTCGAACTCGACGGTGGCGGGGGCATCGGCGGGGAGGTCCTTGTGGCCGTCCGTCATGGACGGCCGGGTGTCGATGAGCTCAAGGACACGCTCGGTGCCGGCCCGCGCCTGCTGTCCGACGGTCAGCACCATGGCGAGCATGCGCACGGGCCCGACGAGCTGGGCGAGATAGGTGGAGAAGGCGACGAACGTACCGAGCGTGATGTGCCCGCCCACGGCCAGCCAGCCGCCCACGGCGAGCATGGCGACCTGCCCGAGCACGGGCACCGCCTGCAGGGCCGGGGTGTAGACGGAGTTGAACCGGATGGTCCGCAGCCGCCCCGCGAAGAGCCGCCGTCCGACCTCCCGGAGCTTCCCGGTCTCCTGGTCCTCCTGCCCGAACCCCTTCACCACGCGTACGCCGGTCACCGCGCCGTCGACGACACCGGCGACGGCGGCGGCCTGGGCCTGCGCGTACCAGGTGGCCGGGTGGAGCTTCGTACGGCTGCGCTTGGCGACGAACCAGAGGGCGGGGGCGACGGCGAGGGCGACCAGGGTGAGCGGGATGGACAGCCAGGCCATGATCGCCAGGGAGATCACGAAGAGCAGTACGTTCCCGAGGGTCATCGGGAGCATGTAGAAGAGGCTCTGGATCAGCTGGAGGTCGCTGGTGGCCCGGCCGACGATCTGGCCGGTCGACAGCTCGTCCTGGCGGCGGCCGTCGAGCCGGGTGATCGTCTCGAACATCTCCGTCCGCAGGTCGTGCTGGACGTCGAGGGCGAGCCGGCCGCCGTAGTAGCGGCGGATGTAGGTGAGGACGTAGACGAGCACGGCGGCGACGACGAGCGCGCCCGCCCAGGGGGCCATGGACCGGGTCTTGTCGCCGATCACGTCGTCGATGATCACCTTGGTGATCAGCGGGACCAGCGCCATCAGGGCCATACCGCCGAGGGACGCGCCCAGGGAGAGCACGACGTCCTTCGGATACCGCCAGGCGTATCCGACCAGCCGCCGCGCCCAGCCCGGTGCCGATACCGGGTCCGATGCCGACACCGGCCCCGACACCGGTTCCGATGCCGGTTCCGATGCCGTTATGGGTTCCGGTTCGTGTCCAGGCTTCCGCCCCCGCTGCTCTGCCACTCCGGCGCCTTCCGTAGATCCGCGATTCCGCACTCCGCCGGTAAGCACCAACACGGGCGGAAGCGGATTTCATCCCTCCGCAACAAATCGCGCGAGCGTTCGGATGACGTTCGTTCGGTGTCCGTTCGGTCCGGGCAGCTGTCAGGTGCGCACCCGCAGGAAGTAGAAACGGGTCGTCTGTGCGGCGCTCTGGTTGTCGTCGCTGACCAGGAGGACGTCGAGCCGGTTCCCGGTGTGCCCGGTGATCACCATGCCCTCGATGTTGTCGAGGAGGGGGTTCGGCTGGGGCTGCTTGGCGGTCGCTCCCATTGAATCCTCCCCTCCCTGGCGGGAAGGGATTCCTGGCTCAGGCTGCCTCCTGGAGCAGCGCTCCAGGAGGTCTTCCGCCATCAGCGCCAGCCGGGTTGAGACCAGCCCGGACGAGCATGACGTGTGCGGAGTTCTTGTCCCGTGGGGACACGTTTCCGCACGCGGTGCAGGTGTAGGTGCGCTCACCCAGCGGCAGGCGGTGCTTGGCTCTCGCATCGCAGTGCGCGCAGTCCATCGTGGTGTGCGCGGGGTGGACGAGGCGGATGTCCCGCCCGTGCTTGCGGCCCATCTCGATCAGCGCGGCCTTAGTCGCACCGATGGCGGCGTCAGCAGCCTTGCGGGCCATCGTGCTCCTGACCAGGAACTTCGGACGAAAGTCCTCGACAGCGATGGCATCGTGGTCGCGGACAACCTTCTTGGCCCACTTGCGACCAGTGTCCTCACGCTGCCTCGCGACCTTCTTGTAAGCCTTCGCCCGCCATTTCTTCGCCTCACGGTAGCCCTTCGACCCGGGCTGGCCCTTCTTCGGCTTGCGGCGGGCCATCATCCGGTCATACCGGGTCACCTTCGTCCCGGCCTTCCTGCCATGCCCGGCGTGCGGCAGGTCGTGCAAGTCGGATGTGGTGGTCGCGGTCTCCTTCACACCCCAGTCGATGCCGAGTGCACGGCCGGTCTCCGGCAGGGGCTGGACCTGGGCGGGAACGACGAACGAGCAGTACCAGTGCCCAAGGCTGTCCTGGTACACGCGCACCGAGGAGGGCTCGGCCGGCAGTTCCCGCGACCACACCACGGTCAGGATGATGCCGCCCGCCAGGTGGAGTCGGCCGTACTTCAGCCGGAATCCGCGCTTGGTGTAGTTGAGGGTCGCCAGTGCCTCGTGCTTCTTCTTGTAGGCGGGCATCCCCGCCCGGCGTGCAATGGGCAGGCGCTCGGCGATGTCCTTGTGTGCCTTGGTGCGGGAGCGGCCGAAGTCACGGATGGCCTGCTGCTGGACGACCGACGATCCCTCACGCAGCCACGGCGTACGGGTGCGGGCCTCGGTCAGCATCCTGTCGAGCTGAGCCGGGCCGCACGTGGCCTTCTGGCCGGTGGCCTTGTTGCGCAGGTGCACGGCCCTGGACTTGGCAGCACATTCGTTCCACACCCACCGGCATCGGTCCCACTCCGCCGCCAGGGCGGTGCGGGCCGTGGACGAAACGCGCAGCCGGTACGTGTAGCGGGCATGCCCGGCCGCCGCACCAGCCCCCACCTGCGCCATCTCGCCCCCTCACGCTCCCCTGCCGGGACGCCGTGCCGTCCCGAACCCTCCGAGGGACCATACGTACGGCAGCCGCACAAACGCACCCCGATCCCACAGCCATCACCCCGACCAGCGATCACAGGCACACGCGTTCGCATCACCTCGGCGAAGCCGACAGCGGGTGAAGTCGGCTCGCGGTCAGCTCGCCGCGAGATCCCGATGGACGACCTTGGCGACGCCCTCGATGGTCGCGATGCCGTAGTTCCAGGTGCTGTTGCCCTGGCTGAGCACCGTGATCATGTAGTCGTGGCCGCCACCCTTGAACGTGCCGACGCTGTGCACCCGCCAGCCGTTCGTCGCGCGTTCCAGCCAGCCGTTCTTGACGTGCACGGAGACACCCGCGGGCGCGCCCTTCGGCGTGCCCCAGCGCTGGGAGGAGATGACCTCACTCATCAACTGCTGTATGTAGGCACGCGAGTTGTCGGTCAGCACCGTGTTGGTGATGGTGGTGAGGGCCAGGAGCTTCTGCTCGTCACGGGCGGTGATCTGGGTGAGACCCCAGTAGCCGTTCGTGCCGGGCTTGGTCTGGGTCATGCCGGCCGCCGCGACGAAGTTCCTGATCTTCGTCAGACCCAGCTGGTTCCACAGCTTCGTGGTCGAGGCGTTGTCCGACTTGGTGATCATGGCCTTGGCGAGACTCTTCTCGGTGGCCGTCAAAGCACGGTTGGTCTTCTGTGCGTCCCAGAGCAGGGTCGACAGGACGGTCACCTTGACGACGCTGGCGGAGTCGTAGGCGGTCTGCGCCCGGTACACGCAGGTCGTCTTGGTGGACCGGTCGAAGACGCCGACACTGATGGAGCCCCGACGCCCGGAGAGAGCGGTGGTGATGTCTTGCTTCAGCTTGGTGGCGAGGGCGGGCTTGGCGGACGTACAACTGACGGCCGCCGCAGCCGCGTTGGCGGGTGTCGCGGTGGCCGCGAGTGACAGCACGGTGGCGGCGCAGACGGCGGCGCCCCCAAGTATGCGGGCACGCGCGGATCTGGATATGTGGTGAGTCATGGAGGTTCCCCATCCCCGTGAACGGCGTCAACGCGCCCCCGGCACGCTGGTCTCTCTGTGACCACGCGCGCATCCGAATGGTTGTACGCCAACTCGCACTATCTTTCGGACTTTTCTTGCGGACTTTTCGTGAGGACTTCTCTCGGGGACTTCTCGGACTTCCCTTGGGGACTTCTCTCAGGGGAGGGCCATACCGCCCGAAACGCGCTGTTGCCCCGATTCACAGGTGGCCCCCAGCCACGCCACAGCGCGCACCCACCCCGCGTCCCGACGATTCGACGGTGACCTCTGCCACCGACCCCCTTCCCCACGCCCCGGAGCCCCCCGTCGCCGCCCATCCCGCGGCACCCATGGCTCCACCGGCCCCCACCCCGTCAGACACGCCCGAGAAGGCGCCGCGCTGGTCGCTCCCCGCGCTGCTCGCGATCATGTTGCTGGCCGGGGTCCTGTACTCCTGGAACCTCTCCTCCTCCGGCCTCAACAGCTTCTACAGCGCGGCCGTACTGAGCGGCACGCAGGGCTGGAAGGCGTGGTTCTTCGGCTCGCTCGACGCGGGGAACTTCCTCACGGTCGACAAGCCGCCCTTCGTCCTCATGGTCATGGGCCTGTCCTGCCGCGTGTTCGGCTACGGCACCTGGCAGATGATGGCGCCGCTCATCGCGTCCGCGCTCGGCACCATCTGGATCCTGCACTCCTCCGTGAAGCGGGTGTTCGGTCACGCGGCGGCCACCTTGGCCGCGCTGGTCCTGGCGCTCACCCCGATCACCGTGGCCATCAACCGCGACAACAACCCCGACACACTGCTCGTCTGCCTGATGGTGGCGGGCGCGGCTCTCGCCCTGCGCGCCACCCGCGACGGCAGGCTGCTGCCGCTGCTCGGCTCGGCCGTGTGCTTCGGGCTCGCGTTCGACACGAAGATGCTCCAGGGCTATATCGCCCTGCCCGCCGTCTTCGCGGTCTACCTGTACGCGGCCGACCTGGGCCTCGTGAAGCGGATCGTGAACCTGCTGCTCGCGGGCGTCGCGCTCGCGGTCTCCAGCTTCTGGTGGGCGACGGCCGTGTCCCTCGTACCGGCCGACGAACGCCCGTACATCGGCGGCTCGACGGACGGCAGCGCCTGGAACCTGATCATGGGCTACAACGGCCTCGGCCGTGTCCTCGGCGGCGAGGGCAACGGCGGGGGCGGCGGAGGCGGGGGCGGCGGCTTCTCCGGGACCGCCGGTATCGGCCGTATGTTCAACGAGATCCTCGGCGGCCAGATCTCCTGGCTCATCCCCTTCGCGGGCATCGCGCTGGTGGGCGGCCTGGTGCTGGTCGGCCGAGCCCCGCGTACGGACGCGACCCGGGCCGCGCTGCTGATGTGGGGCGGCTGGACGCTGCTCCACTACCTCACCTTCGCCATGGCCGAAGGCACGATGCACCCGTACTACACGACCGCCCTCGCGCCCGGCATCGCGGCGCTGTGCGGTGGCGGCGGAGTGCTCCTGCTGCGCGCGTTCCGCACCGACAAGCGGTGGGTGTGGGTGCTCCCGCTGGCCCTCGGCGTCACCGGCGTCTGGTCGGTCGTGCTGCTGCGCCGTACGTCCGACTGGAACGCGTGGCTGTGGCCGGCGATCGCCGTGGTCATGGCGCTGGCGATCACCGGTCTGCTGGTCTTCCGCACCGGGCGCCGAGTGCGGTTGCTGGCGGTGTCGGTGGTGGCGGCGATCGTCGCGGCGATGGCCGGCCCGGCCGCGTACGCCCTGGCGGAGACCTCCGCGACGGGCGGCGGCATGGGCGGCACGAACCCGACGGCCGGCCCTTCGACGGGCGGCGGAATGGGCGGCCCCGGGGGCGGTGGCGGTCGCGCGGGCGGCGGCTTCCCCGGCGGCAGCGGCGACCCTGGCCGGCAGAACGGTCAGCCTTCGCAGGGACAGCAGCAGGGCGGTCAGATGGGTACGCCGCCCAGTGGCGGTATGCCCAGCGGAGCACCCGGCGGCACCGGCCAGCAGGACAGCGGCACGGGCACGCCTCCGAGCGGCACGGGCGGCACCGGTGACACGAACGCCGAGGCCGACGGTCAGCAGCAGGGCGGGCAGCCCGGCGGCATGGGTGGCGGGGGTTTGGGCGGTGGCGGCGGCATGAGCGGCGGCGCCGACAGCCAGCTGATCACGTATCTGAAGAAGCACCAGGACGGCGCCAAGTGGCTGCTGGCGGTGTCCGGTTCGCAGAGTGCGGCGCAGCTGATCCTGAGCAGCGGCGAGCCGGTGATCTCCATGTGGGGCTGGTCCGGCACCGACAAGGCGATGACCCTGGCCAGGCTCAAGGAGCTGGTGAAGAAGGGCGAGTTGCACTACATCCAGCTCGGCGGCGGCATGGGCGGCGGAGGCGGCGCGGGCGGCGCCGACCTCAGCTCGGAGGTCACGGCCTGGGTGCAGAAGAACGGTACGGCGGTCAAGGAGAGCGAGTACAGCAGCGGCACCAGCAACAACAGCGCGACGACGGAGTCCGGCAGCACACAGTCCACGTCGTCGATCTACCGTCTGGACGCGTCGGACGTCAGCTGAGCCCGACCGACACCGACTGACAGCGACCGAACCCCGAGTGGCCCCTGACCGCGACGCCGGTAAGGGGCCACTCCCGTGTCCACGGGCTCTACGCGCGTCAAATCACGGCGAAATCACCCGAGTTGCCGGATCACGTCACTCAACAGACACACGCAGTTCATTGCCTGAAACGCATGTCCATGTCACGCTCCCGGATGTCTCCCCCATTCGACACGCGTAGAACGGACACCCCCGATGCCCGCGACGCAGATACGCACCCTCCGCTGGAAGACGGTGGCACTCGCCACGTCGACCGTCCTGGCCGCCCTCGCCATCCCCACGATGACCGCCACCCCGGCGGGCGCGACGACGACGGCGTACGACTCCACGTACTACAAGAACGCGATCGGCAAGACCGGTACGAGCCTCAAGTCCTCGCTGCACACGATCATCAGCAGCCAGACGAAGATCTCGTACTCCGCGGTCTGGAACGCCCTCAAGGTCACCGACCAGGACCCGAACAACAGCAACAACGTGATCCTGCTGTACAGCGGTGTCTCACGCGCCAAGTCCCTCAACGGCGGCGACGTCGGCGACTGGAACCGCGAGCACACCTGGGCCAAGTCCCACGGCGACTTCGGCGAGGCGACCGGCCCCGGCACGGACCTGCACCACCTGCGCCCGGCGGATGTCCAGGTCAACAGCATCCGCGGCAACCTGGACTTCGACAACGGCGGCAGCGCCGTCACCAACGGCGGCGGCAGCACCGTCGACTCCGACTCCTTCGCGCCGCGCGCCGCGGACCGAGGCGACGTCGCCCGCATGATCCTCTACATGGCCGTGCGCTACGAGGGCGACGACGGCTGGGCCGACCTGGAGCCCAACGAGAAGGTCGGCAACGGCTCCAACCCCTACATGGGCAAGCTCTCCGTACTCAAGGCCTGGAGCGAGGCGGACCCGCCCAGCGCCTTCGAGGAGAAGCGCAACCAGGTCATCTACGACACCTACCAGCACAACCGCAACCCGTTCATCGACCACCCTGAGTGGGTCGAGGCGATCTGGTAGTAGTTCCTTCTCACTCTGAACTCACGCTGAACGCCCCGTAATCCACGGGGCGTTCAAGTGCGTCACCGACCGGTACCGGCTATTTGCGGTAGAGGTTCTCGGCGATGGCCAGGAAGAGGTGGAGATTCGTGACGCCGCTGGCCGGGACGGTGAACCAGGGGCTGGACGTGCCGTACTTCATGACGTGGACCGCGCCTCCCTTCACCTGGACCCCATGGACCTCGGACCATGGAAGAGGTTTCTTCCCACGGATGACCACGCCCGTGCGCGAGACCGTGAAAGAACCGAAGTCGACCGTCCCGTCCGCACGCACCGAGTCCAGGACCGCCTGCCCCTGGGCCCGGAGTATCGCTTCCTGCAGCAACGGCCCCCACGTCTCGGGTCTCTCGTAGAACTCCGTGATCTCCATGCCGCCGAAGCTCGGGGCGGATATGGAGTAGACGTACTTGGTGGGGGTGGGGATGCCGTTGACGATCAGTTGGGTGATGTCCTGGTACAGCTTCGCGGAATCCCAGCGGAAGGCGGTCATACCGTCCCCGAACTGCGGTTGCACGATCATGCCGTGCTCGAACAGGTGGAGACGCTTGGATGCCTGCTTCCTGGTCAACGTACCCGGGACTGAAGTCCTGGGCTTGCAGAGCGGGCGCCACTGGTTGTGGTGCTGCGCTTGCATCCGGTCCCACGCCCGGGTTCGGGGGGTGGGTCTGGGGCGGTTGACTGCGCCCCGCGTCGCCACAACTCTTCCGCGCGTGCGCGGATGTTGCGGGAGCTGTTGCGGTCTGCGTGATCAACGAATCCGCAGGACCGGCACGCGAACCAGGCCTGGGAGACCCGGTTCGCCTTGTCGATGTGGCCGCATTCGGCGCAGGTGCGGGAGGTGTACGCCGGATCGACGTACACCACCGGCACCCCTGCCTTACGGGCCTTGTACGCGATGAACGACCCCAGCTGGGCGAAGCTCCAGCTGGAGTGGGTGGCCCGTTGGGGCTTGCGAAGCCGTACCCGTTCACGGATGCCGCCCAGGTCTTCCAGGGCGATTCCGCGTCCGGTGCGTTCTGCCTCGGCCACCACATGCTTCGCGATCTTGTGGTTGATGTCCTTCGCCCGCCGCGCCTCCTTGCGCCGCCGTTTCTTCAGGCGGCGCCTG
The DNA here is from genome assembly GCF_036898825.1 of Streptomyces sp. B21-083. Lineage (GTDB taxonomy): Bacteria > Actinomycetota > Actinomycetes > Streptomycetales > Streptomycetaceae > Streptomyces. The sequence goes on from NZ_JARUND010000002.1 coordinate 3,725,704, forward strand.
GCGGACGGGGTGTTCTTCTTCTGCAGCTTGGTCCGCAGTGTGCGTTCACGCAGCCGCCCCCGATTGAGTTCACGCCCGGCCATGATCTGGCCGTCACTCGTGGTGGCGATGTTCACGATCCCCAGGTCGATGCCGAGGAAGCCGTCGGGGTCGGTGTTCAGGGGTGCTTCGGGGATCTCGCAGGTGGCCTGCAGAAACCACATGCCGTCCCGCGCGACGAGGTCGGACTCGCCCTTGCGGTACAAGGCCAGGCGGGCCAGCTGCTCCGGGGAAGCGGTGAACGCCACCTGCTTCATCCGCCCGGACAGGGTCCACAGGGAGACGGTCCGGTCGGTGATCTGCCAGGACAGCATCCGGTCGTCATAAGGCTGAGCACCCTCGGCCCGAAACGTGATCGGCTTCTCCGCCGCCCGCCGGTAACGCTTCGACCACGGCCTGCCCAGATTCCCGGCCTTCAGATTCGAGGCCAGCGTCCGGTAGGCGTCACAGGTCTTCTTGACGGTGTGCTGGGCGGCCTGCGCCCCCAAACCCCACCGCTGCCTGATCTCGGCGTAGGTGTGCTCACGCAGCGCGAAGTTCCGCTTCGCATCCTTGGCGAAGGCGACCTCGGACGCCCAGGACGCGGCCTCGTTGCAGGCGTGCAGGGTCGCCTCAAGTGCCGCCGCCTGTATGGGCGTCGGTAGCAGCTTGACCTGCACCACCAGCTTCATGACACCCGAACCTACACACCCCTCCGTACACACAGACGTCTTCCGCACAACCGTCCCACCATCCAGCGATCCGTCGACTGCACGTTCGAACTACCCCGGCTCCGCCGGACAGCCCCACGGGCGCTCCGCGCCCGAACTCCCGGACACCGCGACGCTCCGCGTCGCCACCACACGATGCGATTCCTCCCAGCCTTAAACGCCTGGGGTTCCTCACAAGAATCTCGCTGAAGTTCGGGAAGCGGCCCAGCCACCAGAAGCACACCAGTCCGGGGACTTCGCCACTTGAACCAGTCCCACGGACAAGGTGCGCGACACGACCCTCCCCTGCACTCACTCCCACTCACCAGAACGCTCTTGAACGCACTCCAGCGGTAGCAGCTCCAAACCCCTCCTGCCTCCCCACGGCCGCCGGCATCACAACAGCCGTACTACGGGAGGACGAACTGCTCGTCGCCCTCCACCGCGAACACCCCCTGGCAGGAGCGGAGTCGGTCGACCTGCGCGACCTGCGCGACGAGACCTGGCTCCAGGACACGTACGGCGACCGCCCCACCATGCTCGCCGACGCCTGCGCCCGGGCCGGCTTCAGCCCCCGCAAAATCATCAGAATCGCGGAGTGGACAGGCAAGTTCGGCTACGTCGCCGCAGGCCTGGGAGTGGCCCTCGTCCCGTCACTGGCCACCTGGGCGCTCCCGGCCGAACTCGCCCTGTGCCGAGTCACCGACCCGGCGCTCCGCCGCACGGTCCACATGGCGTTGCCTGCCGCCCCGCTGCCGGCGGCACTGAAACTCGGGGAGTTGCTGCGGGGCGCCACGGGCTGAACCGTCTCCCAGGCCAGATACGACAGGGCGACCCTCTCGGCCGGAAGGGACGGGGCAGGCGTTTAATCGGATGTGCGTGCAGCGCGGAGTTGTTAGGTTCGCCGTGTGCCGAAGCTGAATCAGATCATCGCCGTCGAAAAGGGCGTCAAGTCCAAGGCTCTCCAGGAGCTCACCCAGGCTCACCAGGACGTGCAGAAGCCCGCCCTGCTGGCCGGCATCTCCCGGACCTACCAGCCCAAGGACGAGGAGGGCGAGCAGTTGCCGCCCGAGTCCACGCGGGTGCAGATCAAGGCCGAGGACGCTCTGCGGGCGACCGCCGGGACGCTGACGCGGCTCTTCGACGTGACCGCCACGAAGGACTGGGCGAACCGGTCTGCGGTCGCGGACGTGGTGGTCGACGGTACGGTGCTGTTGCCCCAGGTGCCCGTCCCGTACCTGCTGTTCCTGGAGAAGCAACTCACCGACCTGCACACCTTCGTGCGCAAGCTGCCGGTGCTCGACGCCTCCGAGTCGTGGAACCTGGACCCCTCGACGGACTCGTGGAAGACGGACCCGGTGCGGACCATCCGCACGAAGAAGGTTCCGCGCAACCACGTGAAGGCCGAGGCCACGGAGAAGCACCCGGCGCAGGTCGAGGTGTACTACGAGGACGTCCCGGTCGGTTACTGGACCACGGTGAAGTTCTCCGGCGCGCTGCCCGCCCGGCGGGTCAACGAGCTCCTCGACCGCGTCGAGAAGCTCCAGCAGTCCGTCAAGTTCGCCCGCGAGGAGGCGAACAACACCGAGGTCACCGACCAGCGGGTCGGCGACGCGGTGTTCGGCTACCTCTTCCGGTAGCCCCCACATACGCCCTCCGTCGCGAGCGGAGGGTGCGCGATGAGCGCAAGCTGAAACTGATGTTGAAGCTGATCAAGGGGTGTCAGTTGGGGGTTCGAATCCCTCTCCCCGCACCACGTGCGGGGGTGGCCCAAGCCTGGCAGAGGCGGCCCCGTGAAACTCAGATTCTCGCTCCAGTCTCAGTATTCGCCGCCGAACACCGGATCGACCGAGCGTGGGCGAACATCGACGGATGGGGGTTCAAGTCCCCTCGGCGCCTCTCTCGTGGCGCTGTAGTTCAAAGGCAGAACACGTCGATCTCAATATGACCCGCGGTTCTTAAACGCCGTCGGTGTGCGCAAATGGGTGGCAAGCTGGAGCCCGGGAGCTGGACATGCTCCCGGGCTCCGTCACGTTGTGGTCCGAAGTGGGCCCCATGCCTGCACGCGCGCGAGCCGAGGGGTTCGCACACTCCCGTCCCGCTTGTCAGAAGCCGAAGGAGTTGTGCGGTTCGGGATCGCTCCGGAACATCCGGGCCAGCCGCCCGATCGCACCGTCGGCGTGCGGGGTGATGCGGCCGGCGTACGCCAGGTCGTGTGCCGACATGCCGCCGAAGTAGAGCGAACTGAGCGCCGGGACCGTGATGGTCAGGTCTGGCGGCTGCTCGGTCGGAACACATGTCGCTGAGTCACCGTCCGCCCGTAGGCACCACGTCCGGTTGTTCGCCGGGCACATCCGGTCGCCGTCGACGGTGAACCGCAGCTCGCCGGCGGTCTCGTACGAGCGTTGCGTCAGGGCGCGAGGGACGTCGAGCAGGCGTGCCCACAGGTTGTCCGACTGGCGGGTCACGCGCATCGCCCGTGGGTTCGTGAGCATCCACCGCAGGGGTTCGTCGCGCGGACGGCCGGGCGCCACGACGGTCTTGGTGAGGTCGAAGTCGATCAGCAGACTCCACAAGGCGCGGTAGGCCACCGGATCGGCCGCCTCAAGCGCCTCCACGACAAGGGTTCCCGCATTGCCCGCTGTCGAGGACCAGGGCAGTCGGAAGTTGGCGATGCCGTCCACAGCGCCGTGCTGGTCACGGTGGACGAGATACCGCAACGGTCCATTCGTGCCGGCCGCGTCGTCGGAAAGCCCGTCCCAACGCCCGGGAAGGGCGGTGAGCTCACCGACGCGGGACGCACGCACGGCCGCGTGCACCGCGGGCCAGGCCTGCTTCGCCTGCGCGGCACCGACCAGCTCCAGCGACCCGGGATCCGTCTCCGCCGGGAGGAGGGCGGCTTCGTGACGAGCCAGCTCCCACCGGACGCGATAGGTCGCCGGTGAGAACCCGTACCGCCCGTAGATGCTGCCTTCACTCGCGCTGAGCATCGCCAGGGGCTCGCCTCGGCCCAGGGCTGATTCGAACATGGCCTGCATCATCTGCCGCAGGTACCCGCGTCGGCGGTGGGTCGCGATCACCCCGGTGGAGGTGACGCCGGCCATCCTGACCGTGCCCCCGCCGGGGACCGTCACCCCGAAGGAGATGGTGGCCGATGCGCCGACGCACGTGCTGTCGACGAACGTAGCTATGGGGTGAAAGGACTCATCCTTGACGTCAGCCTCCGCCCACCGATCGAGCTGCTCCACGGTCGCGGGGGTGCGCGGCGGCGGCCACGGCTCGGCACCCCCGTGCCACGCGGCATCCGCCGGCTCCCAGTGCGGCAGCCCGTTCGCGAACGGCAATGCCCGGTAGTACGCAGTCATCTCGTCCGGACGCGGTGCACGAACCTGGGTCACCATGCCGGACATTGCATCCGCCATCTCACCGACCGGCAACCGAATATCCTCGGAGCAACGGGTGAACTCGATCTGCGTAACCGCGAGTTCACCCAAGCGCGAGCCACACGCCGTACCTGTTCAGCTGCCCAAGGGTACGAACCCGGAATACACCCCGCCAAGGAACAGGGCCCACGCCGCTGCACCAACCCTGACGACAGGGCCGCGCGAACTCTTGGAGTCGCGGACGTCGATACCGGCCACCTGACTGCGTGCTTCTATGCATTCACCGTTCTGGCCGCTGTAGCTGCTCGTGAACCAAGTGGTCCGCTCCGACGACATGGGCTGCTCTTCCTTACGAATCGGGCAGCCCCTCGGCGATCCCGATGATCCGGGACTCGGATTCCATCGCGCTGAGAGCTGCGGCACGGAGGTGGTCGAAGGCGCCGCCCAACCGAGCCGTGTCCTCCCGGGTCTCCAGGTACGCGTGACTCGCGAAGTTCTCCAGGAGGACAACTTCCAGCCCCGCCGGGGGAGGAAAACTGTAGATCAGGAAGGGATATGGCCCGCCCTGGCAGGCTCCTGCCGTGAAGGGTAGTACCTGCAAAGTCACGTTCGGAAGCTGGGCCAACTCAACAAGGTCCTTCTCGTCCTCCCTCGGCGAGGACTCCGAGGCGATGGCCACACTCACACGTGCGATGTTCGACGGCCCCTCCGACCTGGCTTCCAGCGCCGGACAGTCCCCGTCCATCACCCCAAATGCGTAGCCGCGAACATCCGCAGCACTGCCGGAAGCACCACCACCGACGGCCCCGGCTCGCCCAGCGCCTTCGCGAGGTCCGTGTCCAGTGTCTCCGGTGTGGTTCGTGTCGCCGGTACGCCGAACGACTCGGCCAGCGCCACGAAGTCCGGCCGCGTCAGTTCCGTCCCCGTCGCTTCCCCGAACGCGTCGGTCATGTACTCGCGCAGGATGCCGTAGCCGCCGTCGTCCACGATCAGCCAGGTGACGTTCAGGTCGTACTGCCTGGCCGTGGCCAGCTCCGCGATGCCGTACAGGGCGCCGCCGTCGCCCGAGACCGCCAGCACCGGGTACGTCGGGTCGGCCACCGCGGCTCCCAGGGCCGCCGGGAAGGCGTAGCCGAGGCCGCCCGCTCCCTGGGCCGAGTGCATGGTGTTGGTTCCGCGCGGGTCGAAGGCCGACCAGGCCCAGTAGGACAGGATCGTCATGTCCCAGAAGGATGGGGAGCGGGGTGGCAACGCCGCTCTGATCGACTTCAACAGGCCCTGTTCCAGGGTGAGTTCCTGGGCAGCGAGGCGCTCGCCCACCCGGTCGAGGACCCCTTTCACCCGCTCCTCCGCCGACTCGTCCTGCCGTGCCGCCGACACCGTCTCCAGCAGTGCCTGCAGCGCGAGTCGGGCGTCCGCGTGGATGCCCAGTGCCGGGTGGTTGGACTCCAACTTGCCGAGGTCCGCCTCGACTTGGATGACCCGGCCGCGCGGCTTGAACGTGTGGTAGTTCGAGGAGAGTTCACCCAGGCCCGAGCCGACGACCAGCAGGACGTCCGCGTCCTCCAGGAAGTCGGTCATGTGCCGGTCCTCCAGCCAGGACTGGAGGGAGAGGGGGTGCGTCCACGGGAACGCGCCCTTGCCGCCGTACGTCGTCACCACCGGCGCCTGGAGATACTCCGCCAGCGCCCTCAACTTGCCCGCCGCGTCCGCCCGTACGACCCCGCCCCCCGCGATGATCGCCGGTCGCTCGGCGTTCGACAGCAAGTGCGCTGCCAGCGCCGTCAGTTCGGGGCGCGGCGGCAACTCCTCGGGGAAGGCGTCGCCGCCCGTCACCACCGGAATCAGCGTCTCGGCGGTCAGAACGTCCTGCGGGATCTCCACCCACACCGGGCCGTGCGGGGCCGTGAGCGCCGACTTCCAGGCGTCGGCGATCGCCGAGGGGATCTGGGACTGCGTACGGACGGTGTGGACCGACTTCACCACAGCTCTGAACGACGCCTGCTGGTCCGGGAGTTCGTGGAGGTAGCCGTGTCGGCCGCCGCCCAGCCCCGCTGTCGGGATCTGGCTGCTGATCGCCAGGACGGGGGCGGAGGCGGCTGCAGCTTCCTGGAGCGCCGCCAGTGACGTCAGCGCGCCCGGCCCCGTCGACAGGAGCAGCGGCGCCGCCTCGCCCGTCATCCGGCCGTACGCGTCCGCCGCGAACCCCGCGTTGTTCTCCACCCGTAGGCCGATGTACCGGAGGTCCGAGCGGCGCAGCGCGTCGAACAGGCCCAGGGCGTGCTGGCCGGGCAGGCCGAAGACCGTCGTCGTGCCGAGGCCTGCCAGCGTCTCCACGACCAGGTCCCCGCCGGTGCGGCCGGCGGGCGGGTTCAGCGCGGCCTCCGTCTGTGCGGCGGTCGGCTTCAGCACCAGGTCGTGGTCGTGGGTCACTTCGCAGCCTTCTCCTGAGCCATTTCCTGAGCCTTCTCCTGGGCCCTCGCCCCGGCGATCTGACGAGACATGATCGTCGTCAGTTCGTACGCCGTGTGCGACGCCGCGACCGACGTGATCTCGGCGTGATCGTACGCGGGGGCGACTTCGACGACATCCGCGGAGACCAGGTTGCAGGACGCCAGGCCCCGCAGGATCTCCAGCAGCTCCCTCGACGTCATACCGCCCGCCTCGGGCGTGCCCGTGCCGGGGGCGAAGGCCGGGTCGAGGCAGTCGATGTCGATGGAGATGTACAGGGGGCGGTCGCCGATGCGCTGGCGGAGCTGGTCGGCGACCTCGTCGACACCGCGCCGCATGACGTCCGCCGACGTCACGATGCCGAAGCCCATCTTCGCGTCGTCGTCCAGGTCCTGCTTGCCGTACAGGGGGCCGCGCGTGCCGACGTGCGAAAGGGCGGAGGTGTCGAGGATGCCCTCCTCCACCGCCCGGCGGAACGGCGTCCCGTGCGTGTACTCGGCGCCGAAGTAGGTGTCCCAGGTGTCGAGGTGCGCGTCGAAGTGGAGCAGCGCCACCGGGCCGTGTTTCTTCGCCACCGAGCGCAGCAGGGGAAGCGCGATCGTGTGGTCGCCGCCGAGGGTCATCAGCCTCGCGCCTGTCCCCAGCAGCTCGTCGGCCGCCGCCTCCACCGTCTCCACGGCCTCGTTGATGTCGAACGGGTTGGCGGCGATGTCTCCGGCGTCCGCGACCTGGGCGAGGGCGAACGGGGACGCGTCCTGCGCCGGGTTGTACGGCCGCAGCAGCCGGGACGCCTCGCGGATCGCGTTGCCGCCGAAGCGTGCTCCGGGCCGGTACGAGACGCCCGAGTCGAACGGCACCCCGACCACGGCGACATCCGCCCGTCCGCCGACCTCGTCGAGGCGCGGCAGCCGCGCGAAGGTCGCGGGACCGGCGTACCTCGGGATGCGGGACGAGTCGACGGGGCCGCGGGGCGTCTCAGAGCTGCGGAGTGTCTCGGGGCTGCTGGGCGTCTCGGGGCTGCTGGTCATACCGTCTGCCTTCTTCCTGGCCCAGGACCGGTTCGGTTTGGTTCGGATGCGTGTTCGATAGCGTGGTCCGTGCGGCGCTCGCGCCAGCGTAGGTGGCCCAGGTGAGCCCAGGAAATTCAGGTGGCGTGACCTGCGTCCCAGCGGCCGGGACGTCCGGGTGTTCGCGGTGTCGTCTGCCTCACAATGGGAGGCATGCCGATACCCGGGATTCCCAGCCGCGCCGAGCTTGTCGATCACCTCGTCAGAACCCGCATCGCGGGCGATGTCGCCACGCCCCGCGAGAACAACCTCTCCCACTACCGCAAGCTGGCGAACGGCGAACGGCACTACTGGCTCGGGCTGGAGCTGGGTGACCGCTGGAGCGACGAGCAGGACGTGCTCGCGGTGATGGCCGAGCGGGTCGGCGTGAGCGACGATCCCGAACACCGGTACGGCCAGGACACCATCGACCCCGAACTGACCATCGCCGGGCTGGAGCGCCTGGCGGCCCGGCTGCGCAAGGCGGCCGACGGGCAGCAGCGGGTGCTGTTCGCGACCGGTCACCCGGGCGGTCTGCTCGACGTGCACCGTGCCACGGCCGAGGCACTGCGGGCCGCCGGCTGCGAGATCGTCGTCATCCCGGACGGTCTGACGACGGACGAGGGGTACGTGTTCCAGTTCGCGGACGTGGCGGTGCTGGAGCACGGAGCCTCGCTGTGGCACACACACTCCGGTGAGCCGATGCGCGCGATCCTGACGGGCCTGGAGCGCGAGGGCCGCCCGCTGCCCGACCTGGTCGTCGCCGACCACGGCTGGGCGGGGTACGCGGGACAGCACGGCATCGACTCCGTCGGTTACGCCGACTGCAACGACCCGGCGCTGTTCCTGGCCGAGGCGGAGGGCACCCTCCAGGTGGCCGTTCCGCTCGACGACCATGTGACGAGCCCGCGCTTCTACGACCCGCTGACGGCGTTCCTGCTGAACGAGGCCGAACTGATCAGCGAGTAGAAAACAAGCGCTGATCAAGTAGAACTCCTGATCAGGGCGTTCGGGGGATCCTGATCACGCCCTCCTGGATGACCGTGATGGCCAGCTGTCCGTCCTGCGTGTAGATGCGGCCCTGGCCGAGGCCCCGGCCGCCGGACGCGGACGGTGACTCCTGGTCGTACAGCAGCCACTCGTCGGCGCGGAACGGGCGGTGGAACCACATCGCGTGGTCCAGGGAGGCGCCGACCACGTCGTGGACCGCCCAGCCACCCCGTCCGTGCGCGAGCAGGACGGAGTCGAGCAGCGTGTAGTCGGAGACGTACGTGGCGAGGCAGACGTGGAGCAGCGGTTCGTCGACGGCGCCGCCGAGCTTGCCGTTCGTACGGAACCAGACCTGGGAGCGCGGTTCGCGGGGCTCGCCGAACCTGCCGTAGGGCGGGTCGTCGACGTAGCGGATGTCGACGGCCTCGCGGGACTGCAAAAACCTCTCGACGACCGCCGCGTCCAGATGCGCGTACTGGGGGAGCTGTTCCTCGGCCGTGGGGAGGGTCGCCGGGTCGGGGGCGGCGGGCATGGGGGCCTGGTGGTCGAGGCCCTCCTCGTGCGCCTGGAAGGACGCCGAGAGGTGGAAGATCGGCTGCCCGTGCTGGATCGCGACGACCCGGCGGGTGGTGAAGGAACGGCCGTCGCGGATGCGGTCGACGGTGTAGACGATCGGCGCGCCGGGGTCGCCCGGGCGCAGGAAGTACGAGTGGAGCGAGTGCGCGGGGCGGTCCGGGGGGACCGTGCGCCCGGCGGCGACGAGCGCCTGGGCCGCCACCTGCCCGCCGAAGACGCGCGGGACGATGGCGGGCCGGGACCGGCCGCGGAAGATGTTCTCCTCGATCTGCTCAAGGTCGAGCAGATCGAGGAGAGACTGAAGTGCCTGACTCATGCAGTCATTTCTACGGGTCAGTGATTGCGAAAGCCTCGTGGACTCGTGTCCTTAGAGGCCCATGTCCTTCGCGATGATCGACTTCATGATCTCGCTGGTGCCGCCGTAGATCCGGTTGACGCGGTTGTCGGCGTACAGACGGGCGATCGGGTACTCGTTCATGAAGCCGTAGCCGCCGTGCAGCTGGAGGCAGCGGTCGATCACGCGGTGCGCGACCTCGGTGCAGAACAGCTTGGCGCTGGCGGCCTCGGCCGGGGTCAGCTCGCCCGCGTCCAGCGCCTCGGTGGCGCGGTCGGCGACGGCCTCGGCGGCGTCCACCTCGGCCTTGCAGGCGGCCAGCTCGAACTTGGTGTTCTGGAAGTGCGCGACCGGCTTGCCGAAGACGACGCGCTCCTGGACGTACTGCTGGGCGAACCGGACGGCGGCCTTGGCCTGCGCGTAGGCGCCGTAGGCGATGCCCCAGCGCTCGGAGGCGAGGTTGTGGCCGAGGTAGGAGAAGCCCTTGTTCTCCTCACCGAGGAGGTTCTCGACGGGCACCTTGACGTCGACGAACGCCAGCTCGGCGGTGTCGGAGGTCTTCAGGCCGAGCTTGTCCAGCTTGCGGCCGATCGAGTAGCCCTCGGACTTGGTGTCCACCACGAGGAGGGATATGCCGTGGCGGCGGTCCTCGCTGCTGGGCGCGTCGGTGCGGGCGCAGACGATCATCTGGTCGGCGTGGACGCCACCGGTGATGAAGGTCTTGGAGCCGTTGAGGACGTAGTGCGTGCCGTCCTCGCTCAGCTTGGCGGTGGTCTTCATGCCCGCGAGGTCGGAGCCGGTGCCCGGCTCGGTCATCGCGATCGCCCACATCTCCTCACCGGAGACAAACTTCGGCAGGTAGCGCTTCTTCTGCTCGTCGTTGGCGAGCAGTTTGACGTACGGCAGACCGAGCAGCACGTGCACACCGGAGCCACCGAAGGACACACCCGCGCGCGCGGTCTCCTCGTACAGGATGGCCTCGAACTTGTACGAGTCGATGCCGGCGCCGCCGTACTCCTCGTCGACGCGGATGCCGAAGACGCCCAGCTCGGCGAGCTTGTAGTAGAAGTCACGCGGCGCCTGGCCGGCGGCGAACCACTCGTCGTAGACGGGAACGACCTCGGCCTCGATGAAGGCGCGAATGGTCTCCCGGAACGCCTCGTGGTCCTCGTTGAACACAGTACGGCGCACGGCCCGCACCTCTCTCTTCCAGATCGCTTCCCGACGGCTAAGCGCTTGCTCAGATCAACCGTACCCGCGAGTACGAATCGCCGTCCAGAGGAGTCGCGCCGTAACGCTCATCACTCCCCCGCCGCGCCGAACGCGCCGCGCGCCATTCGGTGCAGCAGGCCGGCCGTGACGGCCCGGCCCGGGAGGCCGCCCGGGCGGCCCAGGTGGGGGGTCGAGTTCAGCAGGCCGAAGACCGAGTGGACGGCCGAGCGGGCAGCCGGTTCGGGCAGCTCCGGGTACACCTCGCGCACCACCTCCACCCACAGCTCGACGTACTGCCGCTGAAGCTGGCGCACCAGCTTGCGGTCGCTGTCGCGCAGGCGGTCCAGTTCGCGGTCGTGGAGGGTGATCAGGGGGCGGTCGTCGAGGGCGAAGTCGATGTGACCCTCGATGAGGGAGTCGAGGAGCGCCTCGGGGTCCCCGCCGGCCTCCGCGACCCGCCGCTTGCCGCCGGTCAGAAGCTGGCCGCTGATACCCACCAGCAGCTCGGCGAGCATCGCGTCCTTGCCCGGGAAGTGGCGGTACAGGCCGGGGCCGCTGATGCCCACGGCCGCCCCTATCTCGTCCACACCCACACCGTGGAAACCGCGCTCGGCGAAGAGCCTCGCGGCCTCCTTGAGGATCTGTTCGCGGCGGGTCGGGGCGTCGGTTCTCGTGGCCATGCAAATGATTCTAGACACGGAGGTTAGCGGTCGTTAACCTGAAGGGGTTGGGTTAACGCTCATTAACTTGTCGACCATCAGCCAACCACTGGGTGACCTGGGTAAGGGGACCGCAGGATGCAGGAGGCACCGGAGCTCCACAGCGCGGCGGACCCCGCGTCGGAGGCCTGGCGGGCCAACGAGGCGGCTCACCGCGCGCTGGTCGAGGAACTGCGCGGAAAGCTGGCCGCGGCCCGGCTGGGCGGGGGCGAGAAGGCCCGGAACCGGCACACCGCGCGCGGGAAGCTGCTTCCCCGGGAGCGGGTCGACCGGCTCCTCGACCCCGGGTCGCCCTTCCTGGAGCTCGCTCCCCTCGCCGCCGACGGGATGTACGAGGGGCAGGCGCCCGCCGCCGGTGTCATCGCCGGGATCGGCCGGGTCAGCGGGCGTGAGTGCGTGATCGTCGCCAACGACGCCACCGTCAAGGGCGGCACGTACTACCCGATGACCGTCAAGAAGCATCTGCGCGCGCAGGAGGTCGCCCTCGACAACCGGCTTCCCTGCATCTACCTCGTGGACTCCGGGGGCGCCTTCCTGCCCATGCAGGACGAGGTCTTCCCCGACCGTGACCACTTCGGGCGGATCTTCTTCAACCAGGCGCGGATGTCCGGCGCCGGCATTCCGCAGATCGCCGCCGTGCTGGGGTCCTGCACGGCCGGCGGTGCCTACGTTCCCGCCATGAGCGACGAAGCCGTCATCGTCCGCAACCAGGGGACCATCTTCCTGGGCGGGCCTCCGCTGGTGAAGGCCGCCACGGGTGAGGTCGTCACCGCCGAGGAGCTGGGCGGAGGGGATGTCCACGCGCGCGTGTCGGGCGTCACCGACCATCTCGCCGAGGACGACGCGCACGCCCTGCGCATCGTCCGCAACATCGCCGCCACCCTTCCCGCGCGCGGGCCACTGCCCTGGGACGTCCGGTCCTCCGTCGAGCCCAAGGTCGACCCCCACGGGCTCTACGGCGCCGTGCCCGTCGACTCCCGCACCCCCTATGACGTACGGGAGATCATCGCGCGCGTGGTCGACGGTTCCGGTTTCTCGGAGTTCAAGGCCGAGTTCGGGCAGACCCTCGTCACCGGCTTCGCCCGTATCCACGGCCACCCGGTCGGGATCGTCGCCAACAACGGCATCCTGTTCTCCGAATCCGCCCAGAAGGGCGCCCACTTCATCGAGCTGTGCGACCAGCGCGGCATCCCCCTGCTGTTCCTCCAGAACATCTCCGGCTTCATGGTGGGCCGGGACTACGAGGCGGGTGGCATCGCCAAGCACGGCGCCAAGATGGTCACGGCCGTGGCCTGCACACGCGTACCCAAGCTGACGGTCGTGGTCGGCGGGTCGTACGGGGCCGGCAACTACTCGATGTGCGGCCGGGCGTATTCGCCGCGCTTCCTGTGGATGTGGCCCGGCGCCAAGATCTCGGTCATGGGCGGCGAGCAGGCCGCGTCCGTCCTCGCGACCGTCAAGCGGGACCAGTTGGAGGCCCGCGGGGAGACCTGGCCGGCGGCCGACGAGGACGCCTTCAAGGACCCGATCCGCGCGCAGTACGAGCGCCAGGGCAACGCCTACTACGCGACGGCCCGGCTCTGGGACGACGGGGTCATCGACCCGCTGGAGACCCGCCAGGTACTGGGACTCGCTCTCACCGCCTGCGCCAACGCGCCGCTGGGTGACCCCCAGTTCGGCGTCTTCCGGATGTGAGGGGCTCCACGACGATGAAAGGCACGATGAAGGGCTTCAGCACGATGTTCGACACAGTCCTCGTGGCCAACCGGGGCGAGATCGCCGTACGCGTCATCCGTACGCTGCGCTCCCTCGGGGTGCGCTCGGTGGCCGTTCACTCCGACGCGGATGCCGACGCCCGGCACGTCCGGGAGGCCGACACGGCGGTACGGATCGGGCCGGCGGCAGCGGCGGAGAGCTATCTGTCCGTCCCCCGTCTCCTCGAAGCCGCCGCCCGCACCGGCGCGCAGGCGGTGCACCCCGGGTACGGCTTCCTCGCCGAGAACGCCGCCTTCGCGCGCGCGTGCACCGAGGCAGGGCTGGCGTTCATCGGCCCCCCGGCGGACGCGATCGCCCTCATGGGCGACAAGATCCGCGCCAAGGAGACGGTCCGGGCGGCCGGGGTCCCGGTGGTCCCCGGGTCGAGCGGCAGCGGCCTCACGGACGCCGAACTGGCCGACGCGGCACGGGAGATCGGCATGCCCGTGCTCCTCAAGCCGAGCGCGGGCGGCGGCGGCAAGGGTATGCGGCTGGTCAGGGACGCTGCCGCCCTGGGCGAGGAGATCGCCGCCGCGCGGCGCGAGGCCCGCGCCTCCTTCGGCGACGACACGCTCCTCGTCGAACGGTGGGTGGACCGGCCCCGGCACATCGAGATCCAGGTCCTGGCCGACGCCCATGGGGATGTGGTGCACCTGGGCGAGCGCGAGTGCTCGCTCCAGCGGCGCCACCAGAAGCTCATCGAGGAGGCGCCCAGCGTGCTCCTCGACGAGCGGACCCGGGCCGCGATGGGCGAGGCGGCGGTCCAGGCGGCGCGCTCGTGCGGGTACGAGGGCGCGGGCACGGTCGAGTTCATCGTCCCTGGCAGCGACCCGTCGTCGTACTACTTCATGGAGATGAACACCCGCCTCCAGGTCGAGCATCCGGTGACGGAGCTGGTCACCGGCCTCGACCTGGTGGAATGGCAGCTGCGGGTGGCGGCGGGCGAGCCCCTGTCCTTCGGACAGGAGGAGATCCGCCTGACCGGGCACGCCGTGGAGGCCCGTATCTGCGCGGAGACGGTCTCCGTGCGGGAGGGCGCGCGAGGGTTCCTGCCGTCCGGCGGCACCGTGCTCGCCCTGCGCGAACCCTCCGGTGACGGCGTACGCACCGACTCCGGACTGAGCGAGGGCACGGAGGTCGGTTCGCTGTACGACCCGATGCTGTCCAAGGTGATCGCGTACGGCCCCGACCGGGCGACGGCGCTCAGAAAGCTCCGGGCGGCCCTCGCGGAGACGGTCACGCTGGGCGTGCCGACGAACGCCGGTTTCCTGCGCCGCCTTCTCGCCCATCCGGCGGTCGTGGCGGGGGAGTTGGACACGGGGTTGGTGGAGCGCGAGGTCGACTCCCTCGTCCCGGACGGCGTTCCGGAGGAGGTCTACGAGGCGGCGGCGGCCGTACGACAGGAGGCGCTGCGGCCGAAGGCGACGGAGGGCGGCTGGACGGACCCCTTCTCCGTGCCGAGCGGCTGGCGGCTGGGGGGCACGCCCAAGCCGCCGGCCTTCTGGCTGCGGGTGCAGGACCCCGTGGAGTACGTCCCCCGTGGCACCCACACGGTCACCGACACCCAGGTGTCCGTGGTCCTGGACGGCGTCCGGCACACCTTCCACCGCGCCGCCGACTGGCTCGGCCGGGACGGCGACGCGTGGCAGGTGCGCGACCACGACCCGGTGGCGGCCTCGCTCACCGGCGCCGCCCACGCGGGAGCCGACTCGCTGACCGCCCCGATGCCCGGCACGGTGACGGTGGTCAAGGTGGCGGTCGGGGACGAAGTGGCCGCCGGTCAGAGCCTGTTGGTGGTCGAGGCGATGAAGATGGAGCACGTCATCGCCGCCCCGCACGCGGGCACGGTCGCCGAGCTGGACGTCACCCCGGGGACGACCGTCGCCATGGACCAGGTACTCGCCGTGATCACGCCTGTGGATTCCCTGCCACAGCCCTCGGCAGAGGAGGAGAAATGACGCTTCCCATGGTCGTGCCGGCCCCGGATCTGCCCGCGCGGGTCAGGATCCACGAGGTCGGCGCACGTGACGGGCTGCAGAACGAGAAGACGACCGTCCCGACGGAGGTGAAGGCGCAGTTCATCCGCCGCCTGGCCGCCGCGGGCCTGACGACGATCGAGGCGACCAGCTTCGTCCACCCCAGGTGGGTGCCCCAACTCGCGGACGCGGAGGATCTGTACCCGCAGGTCAGCGATCTGCCCGTACGTCTGCCGGTGCTCGTTCCGAACGAACGCGGGCTGGACCGGGCCCTGGCGCTGGGCGCACGCCAGGTCGCCGTGTTCGCCAGCGCGACGGAGTCCTTCGCGAAGGCCAACCTCAACCGGACGGTCGACGAGGCGCTGGCGATGTTCGAGCCGGTGGTGTCCCGGGCCAAGGCGGAGAACGCGTCGGTCCGCGGCTATCTCTCCATGTGCTTCGGCGACCCGTGGGAGGGCCCCGTGCCCGTCGCGCAGGTCGTCCGGGTGTGCCGGGCGCTGCTGGACACGGGCTGTGACGAACTGAGCCTGGGCGACACGATCGGGGTCGCGACGCCGGGTCATGTGCGGCGCCTGCTGGTCGAGTTGAACGAGGCCTCCGTACCGACGTCGGCCCTTGCCGTGCACTTCCACGACACCTACGGCCAGGCCCTCGCCAACACCCTGGCCGCGCTCCAGCACGGCGTCACCACCGTGGACGCCTCCGCGGGCGGCCTCGGCGGCTGCCCGTTCGCCAAGTCGGCGACCGGCAACCTGGCCACCGAGGACCTGGTGTGGATGCTCCAGGGCCTCGGCATCGAGACCGGAGTCGACCTCGGCCACCTCGTCGCCACGAGCACGTGGATGGCCGACCAGCTCGGCCGCCCGAGCCCGTCCCGCACCGTACGAGCCCTTTCCCACCAGGATTCCGAGGAATCCGCGGAATCCCAGGAGCCGTGAGGACCATGGACCACAAGCTCTCTCCCGAACTGGAAGAACTGCGCCGTACGGTCGAGGCGTTCGCGCACGACGTCGTGGCCCCGAAGATCGGCGACTTCTACGAGCGGCACGAGTTCCCGTACGAGATCGTCCGCGAGATGGGCAGGATGGGCCTGTTCGGACTGCCGTTCCCCGAGGAGTACGGCGGAATGGGCGGCGACTATCTGGCGCTGGGCATCGCGCTGGAGGAGCTGGCGCGGGTCGACTCGTCGGTGGCGATCACCCTGGAGGCCGGGGTCTCGCTGGGCGCGATGCCCATCCACCTGTTCGGCACCGAGGCGCAGAAGCGCGAGTGGCTCCCGCGCCTGTGCGCCGGCGAGATCCTGGGCGCGTTCGGCCTGACGGAACCGGACGGCGGCTCGGACGCGGGTGCGACCCGGACGACGGCACGCCTGGACCCGGACACCGATGAATGGGTGATCAACGGTACGAAGTGCTTCATCACCAACTCCGGCACGGACATCACGGGCTTCGTGACGGTGACGGCGGTGACGGGCCGCAAGCCGGACGGCAGGCCGCTCATCTCCGCGATCCTGGTCCCGTCGGGCACGCCGGGCTTCACGGTCGCGGCGCCGTACTCGAAGGTCGGCTGGAACGCCTCGGACACCCGCGAGCTGTCCTTCGCGGACGTACGGGTCCCGGCCGCGAACCTGATCGGCGAGCAGGGGCGCGGCTACGCCCAGTTCCTGCGCATCCTCGACGAGGGGCGCGTCGCGATCGCGGCGCTGGCGACCGGACTCGCCCAGGGCTGCGTGGACGAGTCCGTGAAGTACGCCAAGGAACGGCAGGCGTTCGGGCGCCCGATCGGCGCCAACCAGGCGATCCAGTTCAAGATCGCGGACATGGAGATGAAGGCCCACACGTCCCGCCTGGCCTGGCGGGACGCGGCCTCCCGTCTGGTCACGGGCGAGCCCTTCAAGAAGGAAGCGGCCCTGGCCAAGCTGTACTCGTCCACGATCGCCGTGGACAACGCCCGCGACGCTACCCAGATCCACGGCGGCTACGGCTTCATGAACGAGTACCCGGTGGCCCGGATGTGGCGCGACTCCAAGATCCTGGAGATCGGGGAGGGCACGAGCGAGGTCCAACGGATGCTTATCGCACGGGAGTTGGGCTTGGGGCTGGAGATGGCGGGCTGAGGCCCACGGACAGGGCCCCGGTGATCGCGGCGGTGTGCCGATAGGCGACCCGGGCCGCCGTGACGACCTGTTCCTGCGCCTCGGGGTCGGTGAGGGCCTGGTTCATACGGGAGGTGAAGCGGGCCCAGCGGTCGCGGTCACCGCTGGTGTAGTAGGCGACGCCGGCTGTGCCGTCGTCCCTTCCGGGCAGGTGGTAGGCGGCGGTGACGTACGGGTGCAGGAAGAGGGCGCCGAGCGTCGAGCCCTCCATGACGTAGAGGAACCCGAGGAGGGAGGGGAGACCGCGAAGGTCGGCCTCGGCTGCCCGCTGCCGTATCTCCGCCGCGAACGCTTCGGCTTCGGCGGCGGCCGAGGGGGCGAGAGCAGTACGTGGCGACGCGGTACTCGGCGACGCGGTACTCGGTGCGGTGCCGAGGTTCGCGAAGTAGGCCAGGTCGCGATCGATGAGGGGGAGTTTGACGAGGTCGGGTGACCATACGCGGTCAGATGCAGCCGACTCCGCGAGCCGGGACAGCTCCCCTTCCAGGGCTCCCAACACCACCCGGTAGGCGGCGAGTTGGCCGACGTACCGCTCGACTGGCAGGGTCCCGGCGAGCATCGCGCTCGCGAACGGGGTGGCCTCCAGGGCGTCGTGCCAGTCACGGGTACTCGTCCGCAGCCGCTCGACCATCGTGACCGGGGCCGCCGTCATGCGCCGCTCCGCTGCAGGAGGGTCTCATGGAGACGGTCGATGAGATGCCCCTTGCGTTCGATGGTGAGGTCGAAGTAGGCCGCGCTGCGGTCGGACCGGCACACCCGGTACACGCTCTCCTTGGCCTCCCGCTTCAGCCGGACCGCTTCGGCGGCGAGTGAGAGAAGCGTCGGCTCCAGTTTCGGATGCCCGAGGACGTACGACTTCAACTGCTCCCCGGAGAGTGCCGGTCGGGACGACTCGGGGTCGAGCAGTTCGAGGAAGACCCGGTTGCTGAGCCCGTCGTAGTCCTCGTGGATCCGGCCGCCGCCGAACTGGGGTACGAAGTCGGTGAGGTCGTTGAACAGCTGGCTCGCCAGGCCGAGTTGGCGCATGGCGGCGTCCAGGGTGTACTGCTCGTCGTCGACGACGCGCAGGGCAGCGAGAGCCGAGTCGAGCGGCATCCGGAAGAGGGTTCCGGTCTTGAGGGCGGCCAGTGACTCCCAGTAGGCCACGCGCTCTTCGAGGGGCGCGGCCAGCAACTCGGCGCGGGTCTCGGGCGTATGCGTGGACAGGTCGACGGCCTGTCCGGTGAAGCCGCTCTCGACGGCCCGCGCGAGGCTGTCCACGACGACGGGGTCGGCGGCGTGCCGCAGGACGGCCGCGATCAGCCAGGACCCGGTGTTGAGCGCGAGCGGCACACCATGGGTGACGTGGAGGGCGGGTTCGCCGTAGCGGACGTCGCTGCCGTCCTGGATGTCGTCGATGGCGACGAATGCCTTGAGCATGACCCGCACGGCGACGGCGGCCCGCCGCACGACGGCCAGGTCGGCAGAGGAAACGTCACCCCCCGTCCCGTTCCCGATCCCGGTCTCGTCGGGGAAGCCCCGGTAGTTGCGGTAGGCCCAGTACACCATCGACGGCCGCAACGGGGCCCGGTTACCGCCGGGCGCTCCGGCGGTCGGGGGCAACGCCTCCTGCCCCACC
Source organism: Streptomyces sp. B21-083 (assembly GCF_036898825.1). Taxonomy (GTDB): domain Bacteria; phylum Actinomycetota; class Actinomycetes; order Streptomycetales; family Streptomycetaceae; genus Streptomyces. The sequence goes on from NZ_JARUND010000002.1 coordinate 3,744,647, forward strand.
TTGGATCCGACGGCGTCGGCGACGGGCTCGTAGAGGGAGCGCCGCAGAGCGGCCTCGTAGACGGACTGCGCGGGAACCCCCGCAGGTGCGGTCAACGACGCGAGAAACTCGGCCAGATCGTCCTCCAGCAGAGAAGCGTCACTCCGCACCACCCCCGCTACCGCGTCCGACGCTTCCCCAGCCGCGCCAGCGACCTTCTCCGTGGCACCCATACCCGCCCCAGCCTCCACTTCCTGCTCCCGCCCCCGACCCCCGTCGACTGCAGAAGCGTGATCGCAACTGACATATTTCGCAAGGGAGTTCGAGGACAGGGGGGTGGCCGATGTGGCGGAATTCAGCCACTGAGCACGCCAAACAGACCCATACCCCTCTGACAAACCCGATCCCCATCGGCCTGCCGACCCATACCAGCAGCGCGGTCTTCCCCCTGGTCCTGGGACCCGACAACCTGCCCATGATCATCGACCCGGCCGAAGCGGAACAGGACATCCCCTGGCGGTCCTTTCCGCACTCACCCACGCCAAGGACCCGGCCCTCCCTGCGATATTGGAAGCACTGGCGACGGTGCTGGCCAATGTCGGCGGCAACGCCTTGGACGACTGGGCGGGAATACACCGGAATCGGCCTGGGTGACACCCCGGCCCGCGCGCTCCGGGGGAACCTCGTGGCCATGCGTCCCAGCCGCTTCCCGGGCAGCGGCACCATCGTGGAGGAATACCGCATCAACGGCTTCACCCAAGGTGAGGCCGAAGGCGAAGCCAAGGGCCGCGCGAAGGACATCCTGCGCATCCTCGACCTTCGCGGCATCGACGTCTCCGAAGCCGCCCGGGACGCATCAGCGCCTGCACCGACCTGGACGCCCTCGGCAGCCGGCTCGACCGGTCACTCACAGCGCCGCCACGGAGGAGCTGTTCACCCAGGCATAACCGCCGGAGCCGACACCGGCCGCGTGCCCGGACTCACCGATGAGAACGATCGCGTGTGTCCCCTAAACGCCACGCGGCCGAAGGCGCAGCCAGCTGCTGCCCTCGAACTCCACGGGAACGTCGTCCTCCCACGGATCGATGCCCAGAGCCTCCAGCTCGTCGAACCACCGGTCTCGCTGCGACTCGGGCAACCGCCGGCCGCACCACGGACAGAAGAGGATGCCAGTCGTCGCGGTACCGCCGTCGTGGATGATCAGCCCGTACTCCTGGAACTTCGCGACGAAGCCGACGAGCGCGTCCGGGCAGGCGTACGGATCGGCATGGACGTCGCAGTCCCAGTCCACACGGCGGGCCATCTCCGTACAGCAGTGATCGGTCACCGGCTCATCCTCCCCCACCGGGGGCGGACGAGGGACCACCTCTCGTCCGCCCCCGGTGAGGGCCCGGCACAGCTCAGATCCGGTGCACCGTGTGCAGGGTGGTGGCGTAGGTTCCCGTGCCGTCCAGGAGTGAGGCGCCGCCGAGGTCGCCCATCGTGGGCCCGTTGACGGTCTTGCGGCTGGAGAGGAACCGGCGCTTGCCGGCCGCGTCCGTGCCGAGGTGGATACCGACGTGATCGACGGTGACTGTCGGGTTGTTCGGGTCGTTCGGGGTGTCGTCACCGGAGTCGGCGTTGAAGAGGACCAGGTCGCCGGGCTGGAGCAGCGCGGCGGCGGGCGGGTTGGTGCCGTCGGTGCGGTCGATGCGTACGCCGGGGGCGTGGTCGGCCATGTGCCGGGACTTGCGCGGGATCCGGAGCCCTGTGGTGTCCTCGCCTGCGGCCATCGGAACGCCCAGGTGGTAGCCGTAGACCATGCGCGTGTACCCCGAGCAGTCGAGATTGCCGACCTGCTTGCTGGACGGCCCGGTGTGGACGCCGTCGTCGAAGGTCCAGCCGACGTTCATGTACTCGTGGAAGTCGGCGCCCTCGTACCGGTAGCCCTGGGGATCGAGATACCCGTACCCGGCCTCGCCCAGCACCTGCTTGCCCTGGGCCGGTCCGGCCCCGGCCGTCACCGCGGGCGCGTCGCCGAGGAACATGGCGGCGTACGCGAGCACGTCAGGGGCAGTGGATCCGGCCCACGTACGTATGACGGCTTCTGTCTCCTCGTTCCAGTTGCCGTCGAAGGGCTGGGGCAGCACCCGTACCCAGTCGCCGTGGGTGACGCTCGGCGGGGTGTCCCAGTTGGCGGCGTCCACCTGGAAACGGCTGACGGCGAGTGTGACCGGCAGGTTGGTGCACCCGGTTGCGGCCAGCGCGCGCAGTCCCACGCGTCCCTTGCCGAAGGTGGAGTCGCTGACCTCGACGGCCCAGGCGGACGGCTCCGCCGACGCCGACGCCCACGCCTTGGCCCGGATGACCGCCCCCTCCCGCCGCACCCGGATCGTCCAACGGGTGCCTGCGGACACCCCGGTGGCAAGGGTCACCGGGGAGGCCAACTGCCCTACGACGTCGGCGACTTCCTTCTCGACGCGCAGTTGGACAGCGCCTGTGGTGAGAAAGGACAGCCGGGCCCGGTAGTTGTTGTGCGTGTTCTGATAACCGAAGGACAGCGCGTACGAACACGCGTCCCCCGCAGGCACCTTGTCGAACGACGCCACCGCCCGCACGTCGACGTCGGTGATCTCGTCGTCCCGCAGGCTGGCGTGCCGACTGACGTTCTCCGTGGTCAGGGCGATTCTCCCGACCCCTGGCACGACCGAGAAGTCGGTGTCGACACCCCCGAGTGTGGACCAACTGCCGCCCCCGGGCGAGGTACCCCAGTACGCCCGGCTCGTCTCCGGCAGCGACAGATCCGGCAGGGTGCGCTGGAAGTCGTCCACGAAGAGTCGCTTGTTCTCGGCGAACGTCCGCTGCGGGCCCGGCAGTACGACGGACCGAGCACCGTGCGTGAGCAGCGCGACGCGCTTGCCGCCTGAGGTGACCTCGGTGCGGGACGGGGTTCCGGGGAGGACGGTGGCGGTGAGCGCGGCGCCGAGGGTCAGGGAGGCGAAGTAGGAGGCGTTCAGCGGGGGGAGGGTCACTGCCGAACGGGCGCCTGCGGCAAGGGCGTTCGCTGCCACGCCGGTCGTCGGCGCGAAGGGCGGGACGGACACGGACGAGCCGGCGGCGCGGGCCGGAGCAACGGTCAGACCGGCCAACGGCACGGAGGCCGCGGTGGCTGCGATGGCGGTGAGCAGGTGACGCCGTGAGGTGGTGGTCATGGCGGACATGATCTCGTACGGCGTCACGATGGGCCGGTGTGCGAGTGGTCGGCCGGTCGGCCGGACTCAGGTGAGCCGCCCCGGAGCGGGAGGCGGCGCCGCCACCCATGCCGCCGGTACGCCCGCCGGCATGCCCGGAAGCCGCCGCCGCGGGCTGCCCCCACCGGCGGAACTACACACGTGCCGCCCTGTCCCAGCCGTCCTCCGCGAGCATGACCAGGAGGAACGACAGCAGGTCGGTCGACGACTGCGTGGTCTCGGCGCCGCCGGTGAGATGGACCGAGACGGCGGCCACGCCGGTGCCGCGCATGCCGGTCACGGGCCAACACGATGAAGGTGGTGAAGACGGTGAAGGTGGAGGGGACGGCGAAGACGGAAGACCTGGGCCGACCCCTGGACCTCAAGTGAGGTTAGGCTAACCTTCCTAGCGGATTGTCCGGCGGACCGAACCGCCCCGTTCGAAAGCAGCCATCTCATGCCCAACGCCCGTGCCACCCACCTCTCCCGCCGCGGCATCCTCGCCGCAGGCGGCGCCCTCGGCCTCGGTGCCGTCCTCGCCGCCTGCGGGGACGAGGACGCGAAAAACGGTGGCGCGGGCGCGGACGCGTCGAAGGCCGGCGCGACTCCCCCCGCCGGGCCCTGGACGTTCGAGGACGACCGCGGCCAGACCGCCAAGGCCGACAAGGTGCCCTCCAGCATCGTCGCCTTCACCGGTGTCGCCGCCGCGCTCCACGACTACGGCGTCGAGGTCAGGGGCGTCTTCGGCCCGACCACGACCAAGGACGGCAAGGCAGACGTCCAGGCCGGCGACATGGACGTCACCAAGGTGACCGTCCTCGGCAACGAGTGGGGCCAGTTCAACATCGAGAAGTACGCGGCCCTCGCCCCGGACCTCCTCGTCACCACGATGTTCGACAGCGCGGGCACCCTCTGGTACGTCCCTGAGGAGTCCAAGGAGAAGATCCTCGCCGTCGGCGCCCCGACCGTCGGCATCTCCGTGTTCGACGTCCAGCTCGACCAGCCGCTGCGGCGCATGCTGGAGCTGGCGAAGACCCTCGGCGCGGACACCACCTCCGCCAAGGTGACCGCCGCGAAGAAGGCATTCGAGGACGCCGCCGCCCGACTGCGCGCCGCCACCAGGGCCAAGCCGAACGTCAAGGTGCTGGTCGGTTCCGCGAGCCAGGACATCTTCTACGTCTCCGGCTCCAACCTCTCCGTCGACCTGGAGTACTTCAAGGCCCTCGGCGTGAACTTCGTCGAGCCCGCCGCCGACGTCCTGAAGGCGAGCGGCGGCTGGTACGAGAGCCTGAGCTGGGAGAACGTCGACAAGTACAAGGCCGACGTGATCATGATGGACAACCGTACGTCGGCCATTCAGCCCGCCGACATCACCGAGGCGACCTGGAAGCAGTTGCCTGCGGTGAAGGCGGGTCAGGTGATCGCGCGTAATCCCGAGCCGATCCTGTCGTACGACAAGTGCGTGCCGCTTCTCACGAGCCTCGCGGAGGCGATCGAGAACGCGAAGAAGGTCGGTTGACACCGGGCACCTTGATTCGCGCCGTGAGTGTGCTCGTTCGTGGGGAGCCGCGCGTCCGCTGTGGCTGGTCGCGCAGTTCCCCGCGCCCCTTTCAGGGGCGTGCCATCCGCGCCCCCTGACCCCACTTCAGGAGGACTCATGACGACCGCCGTCGCCGCCCCCTTCCGGTTCTTCGCCCTCCAAGTAGTTCGCACCGCCCGCCTCGGGCCATCCCTCCTCCGCATCACCTTCGCCGGGGACGATCTGTCGGACTTCTTCTCCGACGGGCGCGATCAGAGTCTCTCCCTCTTTCTTCCGCACCCGGGGCAGGACGCCCCCGCCGTGCCCGTCGAGCTGGGCGACGGATGGTGGCAGGGGTGGCGTGAACTCCCGGACGACGTACGGGCGGTGCTGCGCTCGTACACGCTCCGCGCTCTGCGCGCCGACGCTCACGGTCGTACGACGGAGATCGACATCGACTTCGTGCTGCACGGCGTCGAACCCGGCGCCGTCGCCCCCGCCGGGCCCGCCTCCCTCTGGGCCTCCCGGGCGGGCGTCGGGGACCGGGTCCTGGTGCTCGGGCCGGCGATCGCCGACAACCGCGCGATCCGCTTCTGCCCGCCGACCGGCACCGATCTCGTCGTCATCTGGGCGGACGAGACCGCCGTACCGGCCGCCTCCGCGATCCTCGAATCGCTGCCCGCCGGCACCCGGGCCCAGGTCTGGCTGGAGGCCGGGCACGCCGGCGACATGCAGGATCTGGTGACCGCCGCCGACGCCGAGATCACCTGGCTCGTGCGCGGCGCGGTCACCGGTGCGGGCGTCGGCACCCCCACCGCCCTGGAAGCGATCCGGGCCGCCCGACTCCCTTTCGCCGAGCGGCCGTACGTCTGGATCGCGGGCGAGTCGTCCGCCGTGAAGGAGCTGCGCCGGCATCTCGTACGGGAGCGCGGTGTCGACCGTCGGGCCGTCACCTTCGTCGGTTACTGGCGGCGCGGGCTGAGCGAGGAACAGCTGCGTGAGCAGCCCGAATGACGGGAGAGGCCCAGGTCACAGCCGTGACGGTGGGACCGGTGATTCACAGAAACTTAGGTTAGGCTAACCTAAGTTAATCGTTCGGCCGTTCGGCATGCTGAACCAGCACCTGCCCTCTCTGTTTCCCGGAGGCTCCCCCGATGCGCTCGCACCTGCTCAATGACACGACCGCGGAGCGGTACCGCCGTTCCGTGACCGAAGGAGTCGAGCGGGTGGCGGCGAAACTCGCCACCACGGACCGTCCGTTCACCGGCGTCACGGTCGACGCCCTCGCCCCCCGCATCGACCGGATCGACCTGGACCGCCCCCTCCTCGACGAGGCCGCCGCCCTCGACGAGCTCGAAGAGGTCTATCTGCGCGACGCGGTCTACTTCCACCACCCGCGCTACCTCGCCCACCTCAACTGCCCGGTCGTCATACCGGCGGTGCTCGGCGAGGCCATCCTCTCCGCCGTCAACTCCTCCCTCGACACCTGGGACCAGTCGGCCGGCGGCACCCTCATCGAGCGCAAACTGATCGACTGGACCAACGAGCGCATCGGCCTCGGCCCCGCCGCCGACGGCATCTTCACCAGCGGCGGCAGCCAGTCCAACCTCCAGGCGCTGCTGCTGGCCCGGGAGGAGGCGAAGAGCGAGTCCACCGCCGACCTGCGTATCCTCGCCTCCGAGGTCAGCCACTTCAGCGTGAAGAAGTCCGCGAAGCTCCTCGGACTGAGCCCCGACGCTGTCGTCTCCATCCCCGTCGGCCACGACAAGCGCATGCAAACTGTCGCCCTCGCCCACGAGTTGGAGCGCTGCCGACGCGACGGGCTGGTCGCGATGGCCGTCGTCGCCACCGCCGGCACCACCGACTTCGGCTCCATCGATCCGCTCCCCGAGATCGCCGAACTCTGTGCCCAGTACGGCACTTGGCTGCACGTCGACGCCGCCTACGGCTGTGGACTGCTCGCCTCGGTCAAGCGCCGGGACCTTCTCACCGGCATCGAGCGCGCCGACTCGGTAACCGTCGACTACCACAAGTCCTTCTTCCAGCCGGTGAGTTCGAGCGCGGTGCTGGTCCGGGACGCGGCCACGCTCCGGCACGCCACCTATCACGCTGAGTACCTCAACCCGCGTCGCATGGTGCAGGAGCGCATCCCCAACCAGGTCGACAAGTCACTGCAGACGACCCGTCGTTTCGACGCGCTCAAGCTGTGGATGACCCTGCGCGTGATGGGCGCCGACGGTATCGGCGAACTCTTCGACGAGGTCTGCGACCTGGCCCAGGAGGGCTGGGAGATCCTTGCCGCCGACCCGCGCTACGACGTCGTCGTCGAGCCCTCCCTCTCCACCCTCGTCTTCCGCTACATCCCCGCCGCCGTCACCGACCCCGCGGACATCGACCGCGCCAACCTGTACGCCCGCAAGGCCCTGTTCGCCTCCGGTGCGGCCGTGGTCGCGGGGACGAAGGTCGGCGCACGGCACTACCTCAAGTTCACCCTGCTCAACCCCGAGACGACGACGGACGACATCACCGCCGTACTCGACCTGATCGCCGGCCATGCCGAGCAGTACCTTGGAGCATCCGTTGACCGCGTCGCTTCCTGAAGCCGCAGCCAAGACGAACCACACCTACGACTTCATAGGGATCGGTCTCGGCCCGTTCAACCTCGGACTCGCCTGTCTCACCGAGCCGATCGCCGAACTCGACGGCCTCTTCCTCGAATCGAAGCCCGACTTCGAATGGCATTCGGGAATGTTCCTCGACGGCGCACATCTCCAGACGCCGTTCATGTCGGACCTCGTCACCCTCGCCGATCCGACCTCCCCGTACTCCTTCCTCAACTATCTGAAGGAATCGGGCCGTCTCTACTCGTTCTACATCCGCGAGAACTTCTATCCCCTGCGCGTCGAGTACGACGACTACTGTCGCTGGGCCGCCGGCAAACTCCGCAGCGTCCGCTTCAACACCACGGTCGCGGAGGTGACTTACGAGGACGAGGACGAGCTGTACGTGGTCCGCACGGTGGCCGGTGATGTGTACCGGGCGCGCAAGCTCGTCCTCGGCACCGGTACTCCCCCGTACGTCCCGGAGGCGTGTGCGGACCTGGCCGGCGACTTCATCCACAACTCCCAGTACATGCGGCACAAGCGGGAGTTGCAGACCAAGGAGTCGATCACGCTCGTCGGCAGCGGTCAGTCCGCCGCCGAGATCTACCACGACCTCCTCAGCGAGATCGACGTCCACGGCTACCGGCTCAACTGGGTGACGCGCTCGCCGCGTTTCTTCCCGCTCGAATACACCAAGCTGACGCTGGAGATGACCTCCCCGGAGTACATCGACTACTTCCGCGCGCTGCCCGAGCGGACCCGTTACCGCCTCACGCAGGAGCAGAAGGGCCTGTTCAAGGGGATCGACGGCGAGCTGATCAACGAGATCTTCGACCTGCTCTACCGGAAGAACCTCGGCGGCCCGGTCCCCACCCGTCTGCTCACCAACTCCGCGTTGAACACGGTGACTTACGAGAGCGGCAACGAAAACGGCAGCAGCAGCGGGACGTACACCCTCGGGCTGCGCCAGGAGGAGCAGGAGAAGGACTACACGCTGGACACCCAGGGTCTGATCCTCGCCACCGGCTACAAGTACGCCGAGCCCGAGTTCCTCAGGCCCGTCCGCGACCGGCTGCGCTACGACACCCAGGGCAACTTCGACATCGCCCGCAACTACTCGATCGACACGACCGGACGCGGGATCTTCCTGCAGAACTCCGGTGTCCACACTCACTCGATCACCTCACCCGACCTGGGCATGGGCGCGTACCGCAACAGCTTCATCATCGGCGAGCTGCTCGGCAGCGAGTACTACCCGGTCGAGAAGACCATCGCCTTCCAGGAGTTCGCCGTATGAGCACCTCAACCGCCGTAGGCAGCCTGACCGTTCGCGCGCTCGACCCCCTCCAGGACGCCGAGCTGCTGCACGGCTGGCTCACGCACCCCAAGGCGTCCTACTGGATGATGCAGGACTCCCGGCTCGAAGACGTCGAGCGGGCCTATATGGAGGTCGCCGCCGACGAGCACCAGGAGGCCCTGCTCGGTCTCCGGGACGGCGAACCCGCCTTCCTGATGGAGCGGTACGACCCGGTCCACCGCGAGCTGGTCGGCCTGTACGAGCCCGAGCCCGGCGACGTCGGCATGCACTTCCTGGTGCCGGCGACCGACACACCGGTGCCCGGGTTCACCAGGGCCGTCATCACCGCCGTGATGACACACCTCTTCGCGGACCCGCGTACCGCCCGCGTCGTCGTCGAGCCGGACGTCGGCAACAAGGCCGTCCACGCCCTGAACGAAGCCGTCGGGTTCGTGCCCGAGCGCGAGATACAGAAGCCGGAGAAGAAGGCGTTGCTGAGTTTCTGCACCCGCGAGCAGTTCGAGAGGGCGATGTCCGTATGAGCCTCGCCGACGCCACGGCCCATCTCTCCCCCGAACGCTGGGAGCAGGCCAACCGCCTCCTCATCCGCAAGGCCCTCGCCGAGTTCGCGCACGAACGCCTGATCACCCCCGAGCCCGAGCAGGACAAGGACGGGAATAGGGACGGGGACGGGGACGGGGACAGGTACGTCGTACTCGGCGACGACGGCCTGACCGGCTACCGCTTCACCGCCACCCGCCACGCCCTCGACCACTGGCAGGTCGACGCCGACTCCATCACCCGGCACCGCAACGGAGCCGAACTCCCGCTCGCCGCCCTCGACTTCTTCATCGAGCTGCGGAAATCGCTCGGCCTGAGCGACGAGGTCCTGCCCGTGTACCTGGAGGAGATCTCCTCCACCCTCTCCGGCACCTGCTACAAGCTCACCAAGCCGCAGATCCCCGTCGCCGAGCTCGTGAGAAGCGGCTTCCAGGAGATCGAGACCGGGATGACCGAGGGTCACCCCTGCTTCGTCGCCAACAACGGGCGGCTGGGCTTCGGCGTGCACGAGTACCTCTCGTACGCACCCGAGACCGCGAGCCCGGTCCGGCTGGTGTGGCTCGCCGCGCACCGCTCGCGCGCCGCGTTCACGGCGGGCGTCGGTATCGAGTACGAGGCCTTCCTGCGCGCGGAGTTGGGGCATGAGACGGTCGTCCGCTTCCGTACGAAACTGTCCGACCAGGGCCTCGACCCCACCGAGTATCTCTTCATCCCGGTGCACCCCTGGCAGTGGTGGAACAAGCTCAGTGTCACCTTCGCCGCCGAGATCGCCCAGCAGCACCTGGTCTGCCTGGGCGAGGGCGACGACGAGTACCTGGCCCAGCAGTCCATCCGCACCTTCTTCAACCGGTCAGCCCCCGAGAAGCACTACGTCAAAACGGCTCTCTCGGTCCTCAACATGGGCTTCATGCGCGGGCTTTCGGCCGCCTACATGGAGGCCACCCCGGCCATCAACGACTGGCTCGCCCAACTCATCGACAACGACCCGGTGTTGAAGTCGACGGGCCTGTCGATCATCCGCGAGCGCGCGGCCGTCGGCTACCGTCACCTGGAGTACGAGGCCGCCACCGACCGCTACTCCCCCTACCGCAAGATGCTGGCCGCGCTCTGGCGCGAGAGCCCGGTGCCGTCCCTCGCGGAGGGCGAGTCGCTCGCGACGATGGCCTCCCTGCTCCACGTCGACCACGAGGGCCGCTCCTTCGCCGCCGCGCTCGTCGAGCAGTCGGGCCTGCCCCCGAAGGAGTGGCTGCGCGGCTACCTCCGCGCCTACCTCACCCCGCTCCTGCACAGCTTCTACGCCTACGACCTGGTCTACATGCCGCACGGCGAGAACGTCATCCTCGTCCTGCGGGACGGCACGGTCCAGCGCGCGATCTACAAGGACATCGCCGAGGAGATCGCCGTCATGGACCCGGACGCGGTACTGCCGCCGACGGTCGAGCGGCTGCGGGTGGACGTCCCGGAGGAGAAGAAGCTCCTGTCCGTCTTCACGGACGTCTTCGACTGCTTCCTCCGCTTCCTGGCCGCGAACCTCGCCACCGAAGGCGTCCTGGAGGAGGACGACTTCTGGCGGACGGTCGCCGAGGTCACCCGCGCATACCAGGCGTCAGCGCCCGAACTCGCCGACAAGTTCCGGCAGTACGACATGTTCGCGCCCGAGTTCGCCCTGTCCTGCCTCAACCGGCTCCAACTCCGCGACAACAAGCAGATGGTGGACCTCGCGGACCCGGCAGGCGCCCTCCAGCTCGTCGGCAACCTGAAGAACCCGATCGCAGGCCGGTAAGCACACCCCGCGCACTCCCCTGTACAGACGGGCACCTCGGAGTACGGTCCTTCGAGGTGCCCGTCGTCTCGGGCATCGGGAACAATCTCCTTCATGGCGGAAATCATCCAGAAGGACGGCACATGGGTCTTCGACGGTGACGCCCTCCGGCTCACCCCGGGGCGCGACAGGAACATCAGCCTGCTCCGCAAGGACCTGGGCGAACTCGCCGTCCCCCTGGACGCATTGGCCGGTGTCTCCTTCGAGCAGGGCAGAAAGGCGGGACGCCTCAGGCTCCGGCTGCGTGACGGCGCCGACCCGCTGCTCCAGGCGACCGGCGGCAAACTGACGGACACCGACGACCCGTACCAGCTGAACGTGGAGTCCGACCGCTACGGCGTCGCCGAGTACTTCGTGGACGAAGTGCGTAACGCGCTGCTGCTCGACGAGGTGCCGTCCGGTGCCGTGGACCGGTATCTGCTGCCCGGGCCCGCCGTACCGCTGTCCGTGTCGGCCGGGGACGGCACCGCCACCTTCGACGGTGAGCACGTCCGGCTGGAGTGGAACTGGAAGACGGAGGACGCGAAGGCCGCCGCCGGCCCCCGTTCCCTGGCCGTCGCCGACATCACGGCCGTGGAGTGGCATCCGGCGGTGGGCCTGGAGAACGGCCACCTGCGTTTCGGTGTGCGCCGCGCGCCGACCAAGGCCCCGCCGAAGTACGACCCCAACTCCGTCGAGCTGTGGGGGTTCAAGAAGGACCCGTTGATGGCGTTGGTCGCGGCGGCCGTCCAGGCCCGACTGCCGCATCCGGCGGCGCCCGTGACGGACGTACCCCCACAGCGGCAGAAGGAGATCGCCGGACCCACGGCCGACAATTCACCGTCGGCCGAACACGACCACGACGCCCACCTCCGCCGTCTGCGCGAACTCGGTGAGCTGCACCGGACGGGCGTCCTCACGGACGACGAGTTCGCGCACGCCAAACAGGCGATCCTCAAGCGCATGTAGAGACGCATGCAAGGAACATGCGACTCACGCCGGAGAACCGCCTGTTGGTGTCACTCGTAACTCACTCGTACGCCCTGCCTTCTGGGCATACGCGCATGCTCAGCGTACGCGGCGCGCGACCGTGAAGCGGTCGACCTCCTCGCCTGTCTCCGCGATACCGCGCACCGTCAGCGTGGCGTGGCGGCCCTTGGCGGCGGGGGTGACGTCGACGCGCAGGAACGAGTAGTCGAGGTAGCGCACGCGCGACCAGGTGACCGTCTCGTTGACCTTGCCGTCCTTGGTGTTGATGAAGGATTCGACCGAGTCGACCTCGTTCTCGTGGCCCTCGTAGGACAGCGGGGCGGAGAACGCGTACAGGCTGCGGCCGGCCGCGCCCGCCGTCACGTAGACGACACCCTCGGACTCGGGGTACGCCGTGCCGCCGATCGGGAGCTTCTTGGTGACCGCGCCGCCCTTGATGACGTCGGTGCGCTCGTACTGGTGGTTGTGGCCGTTGATGACCAGGTCGACCGTGTACTTCTCGAACAGCGGCACCCACTCCTGGCGCACGCCCCCCTCCGAGGCGTGCGCGGTGGAGGTGCAGTAGGCGCAGTGGTGGAAGAAGACGACGACGAAGTCGACGTTCTTGGAGGCGCGGAACTTCTTGAGCTGCGCCTCCAGCCACTTGGTCTGCGTACCGCCGGAGATGCCGAGGTTGGCCGGGATCTCGAGGGAGATGTCGTTGGCGTCGAGCGAGATGACCGCCGTGTTGCCGTAGACGAAGGAGTAGACGCCGGGGAGGTTCTTCTTGTCCGGGCCGTTGTCGGGGAGGGTCCAGCGGGCGTCCTCGCCGCCGTAGCCGTTGGGCGAGTACCAGGCCTCCATGTCGTGGTTGCCGTAGGCCGGCATCCACGGGACGGACTTGGCGACCGACTCGGTCTGGGCGAGGAACTGGTCCCACACGCGCGAGTCGAAGCCGGTGTCGGAGGTCTTGCCCTGGCCGGCCGGGTCGCCGTACGCGATGTCACCGGCGTGCAGGTGGAAGGCCGGGTTCTGGCCGAGGAGCAGGCTGTTGTTGGCGAGGGCGTGGTAGCTGACACCCTCGTCGCCGAAGGCCGTGAAGGTGAACGGCTTGTTGTGGGCGGGGGCGGTGGTGAAGGTGCCGAGCGTGCCCAGCAGGTGTGCCTCGGCCGGGTCGAAGCGGGCGTGGCCGACGCCGTAGTAATACGTCCTGCCGGGGCGCAGGTGGGTGAGCTTGGCGTGCAGGTAGTACTGGGTGTGGTCGCCGCTGGCGCCGACACCGGCCGGGGTGTAGAGGGTGCGGACCTCGGCCTCTATCTTGCGGGAGAGGTCCCACGGGTGAGCGCCGATCCGGATGAAGGGCTTCTTCACCGCGACCGGGACCTGCCAGGAGACGGTGATCTCCGTGCGGGGGTCGTTGCCCCAGGCGAGGTGACGGCCGAAGGGGGCGACGAGCGCGCCGTCGACCTTCTCGGCCTGCGCGTACGTCTGCGTCGGTACGGAGGTCCGCGTCGCGGCCTGGGCGACCGCGCCCGGCACGAACGCTCCGCCCGCGACGGCGCCGACGGTGACGGCGCCGCTTCTGATCATCGTGCGCCGCGAGAACTTGGCGCGAAGGTACTCGTGCTGCTCGGCCATGCTCATGCGGTCGGCGAGCTGCTCGGGTACGCCCATGCGAGGAGTGTCCATGGCTGAAAACGGTGCTCTGAGTACCCATCTCCACGCAGGACACAGGGTGAACGGCGCTCGAACAGGGTCCCATAAGAGTTTCAACAGACCGTTGCCCGATATCGGGCAGGATTCTTGCGATTGCCCGCGCTTTACCTCAGGATCGTCAGGTGCACGACGACCTCATTGATCATCTGATGCGTACCACGCCCCTGGCCCGGGGCGAGGCGCTACGAGTGATTCAGGACGTTCTCGCCTACTTCGACGAGACAACCGAGGATTATGTCCGTCGCCGCCACCGCGAACTCCAGGGCCAGGGACTGGTGAACGCGGAGATCTTCGACCGGATCGAGGCGGACCTGAAATACCGCGCGGTCGCACCACCGGAGCTCACCCTCCGGCAACTGCGCCGCATCGTCTACGGCTAGCTCATCCACGTACGCATCCACGTACGACAGGGACAGGGACACTTATATATGTGCGGAATCGTCGGATACATCGGCAGGCGTGACGTGGCGCCGCTGCTCCTCGAAGGCCTGCAGCGCCTGGAGTACCGCGGCTACGACTCGGCGGGCATCGTCGTGACCTCGCCGAAGGCCACGGGCCTGAAGATGGTCAAGGCCAAGGGCCGGGTCCGGGACCTGGAGGCCAAGGTCCCCAAGCGCTTCGCCGGCACCACCGGCATCGCCCACACCCGCTGGGCCACGCACGGCGCCCCCTCCGACCACAACGCGCACCCGCACATGTCGACCGACAACAAGGTCGCCGTCGTCCACAACGGGATCATCGACAACGCCTCCGACCTGCGCAAGAAGCTGGAGGCCGACGGCGTCGAGTTCCTCTCCGAGACGGACACCGAGGTTCTCACCCACCTCATCGCCCGCTCCCAGGCGGAGACCCTGGAGGAGAAGGTCCGCCAGGCGCTGCGCGTGATCGAGGGCACGTACGGCATCGCGGTCATGCACGCCGACTTCCCCGACCGGATCGTGACGGCCCGCAACGGGTCGCCGGTCGTCCTCGGCATCGGCGAGAAGGAGATGTTCGTCGCCTCCGACATCGCCGCGCTGGTCACCCACACGCGGCAGATAGTGACGCTGGACGACGGCGAGATGGCCACCCTCAAGGCCGACGACTTCCGCACCTACACGACGGAGGGCACCCGCACCACGGCGGAGCCCACCACCGTGGAGTGGGAGGCCGCCTCCTACGACATGGGCGGCCACGACACCTACATGCACAAGGAGATCCACGAGCAGCCCGAGGCCGTCGACCGCGTCCTGCGCGGCCGGATCGACGACCGTTTCTCCACGGTCCACCTCGGCGGCCTCAACCTGGACGCCCGTGAGGCGCGTGCCGTGCGGCGCGTCAAGATCCTCGGCTGCGGCACCTCGTACCACGCGGGCATGATCGGCGCCCAGATGATCGAGGAGCTGGCCCGTATCCCGGCCGACGCCGAGCCGGCCTCCGAGTTCCGCTACCGCAACGCGGTCGTCGACCCCGACACCCTGTACGTGGCCGTCTCGCAGTCCGGTGAGACGTACGACGTGCTGGCCGCCGTACAGGAGCTGAAGCGCAAGGGCGCGCGGGTGCTGGGCATCGTCAACGTGGTCGGTTCGGCGATCGCCCGCGAGGCGGACGGCGGCATGTACGTGCACGCGGGCCCCGAGGTCTGCGTCGTCTCGACGAAGTGCTTCACCAACACCACGGTCGCCTTCGCGCTCCTCGCCCTGCACCTGGGCCGCACCCGGGACCTGTCGGTCCGCGACGGCAAGCGGATCATCGAGGGCCTGCGCAGGCTGCCCGGGCAGATCTCCGAGATCCTGGAGCAGGAGGAGGAGATCAGGAAGCTGGCCGAGCAGTACGCCGAGGCCCGCTCGATGCTCTTCATCGGCCGTGTCCGGGGCTACCCGGTGGCCCGCGAGGCCTCCCTGAAGCTCAAGGAGGTCTCGTACATCCACGCCGAGGCCTACCCCGCCTCGGAGTTGAAGCACGGTCCGCTGGCCCTCATCGAGCCCGCGCTGCCCACGGTCGCGATCGTCCCGAACGACGACCTCCTGGAGAAGAACCGCGCCGCCCTGGAGGAGATCAAGGCCCGCAGCGGCCGCATCCTCGCGGTGGCCCACCAGAACCAGGAGAAGGCCGACGAGACGATCATCGTCCCGAAGAACGAGGACGAGCTGGACCCGATCCTGATGGGCATTCCCCTCCAACTCCTCGCCTACCACACGGCGTTGGCCCTGGGCCGGGACATCGACAAGCCAAGGAACCTGGCAAAGTCGGTAACGGTGGAGTAGCCGACCCGCTGGTGGCTTCAAGGGGCGCGAGGAACTGCGCGACAAGCCCCCACGCACCCGCAGCGGCCGACGAACAGAAACGGACCCCTCGTGCTGCCACCAGACACGAGGGGCCCGCTCATACCGCCGGGAGTCGCCCAACCCCCAGCCTGCGCGGCACCCCGTGGCCGTCACACCCCGGGTGCGGTGACCGGTATATGCCCTTCACAAGCGCACGAACACCTCTACGCGCAAGTAGGTTTGCCCAGCGCAATAGAGGCACCCTGCAAGGGAGTTCGGGCAGCCGGGGGAGCTAAGGAATGACCACGACGGGCCGCTGGGCCCGCTTGGCGAGCCGCCCGGCCACCGATCCGAAGATGCGCCCGACGATGCCGTGGGTCGAACCGACCACGATCGCGTCGGCCTCGTACTCCCGCCCCACCTCTTCGAGTTCGTGGCAGATGTCGCCGCCACGCTCGACAAGGATCCAGGGCACCTCGGCCAGATAGTCCGCGCACGCGAGTTCGAGCCCGAGGACCTCGGTCCGGTGGTCCGGCACGTCGACGAAGACGGGCGGCTCACAGCCGGCCCACACCGTGGTGGGCAGCCGGTTGGCGACGTGCACGATGATCAGACCCGAACCGGAACGGTGGGCCATGCCGATGGCGTACGCGAGGGCGCGCTCGCTCGACGTCGAGCCGTCGAAACCGACGACGACACCGTGCTTGAACGCGGGGTCGCAGGACTGACGTGGTTCTTCCGCCGCCAAGGGCTCGGCCGCCGTGTGATCGGCGACAGGGCGCTTGCGGTCCGCGGGTTCCAGAAATTCGTGACCGGCCATGGGATTCTCGGCGTTTTGATCCTCGTGGAGGGACGACGTAATGGGGACGACAGTGTGCGGCGGAGCTGTGTCCGGGAATCATCTTCCCAACCCCATACCCCCAAGGGTACGGCGGCACGCCTCCGTAGCCCACAGCCCGCACCTGCTCCGGACGGGTTCCAGGGAGCATGCACGAGGGGGTGCCCGTAACGCAATGGTTGCTGCCACGTACAGGCTGTTTCCGCAGGGTTCGCCTACATCTCGCCTACGCCGATCGCGATCGCGTACATCTTCCGGACATCATGACCAGTGACCGACCGCTCGAACACGCGTTGAACCCGGTGACCCGTCGTCACAGGGAGCAGCCATGACCTCACCGACCCAGGACTCCGCGACCGACCTCGTCCGCTGGGCGGCGTTCAGCTGCGTTCTGGTCCCCGTGGTGCTCGTCCTCTACGGCACCTCACTGGGCGGCGCGGCCGGTACGGCGCTGGGCCTGGCGGCCGTGACAGGGGTGTGCCGGGTGCTGCTGAGGCAGTCCGAGCGGTGCGCGACCCGCCCGCCGGCCGAGGAGAGCGCGCCGCCCCGGGGGCGGCCCGCCGAGGAGGGCGTCCATTCCCGGGGGCGGCACGGGAGGACCGGTTCCGGCCCCCACCGGGGCGGTCGACACTCCGGCGGAAGTACACCGGTCGACTGACCTGTTTTAGCGCACGCGCCCGATGCTTTTCAGCCAACTTCCGGTAACCGTGCACCCCTTGGCCGAACAACCCCCAAACCCCTGTTCCACCTGCACTGAAAGGGTCCAGCCGGGGCCGCGCACCCTACGCGGATTGGCCACCAGGACGAGGCGCACTTCCCTGCACGCCCCACGAGTGCAACGCTTCGTGATCGAATGCTTTACGCCAAGTTGCCAAGTCGACAATCTGTCGAGTGACCAACTGGTCACCTCGGCATCATGGGACACAGTAGATTCGATCTTGACTGTCTACGGCGGGGGACTCGTGCAGGACCGAGGGGAAACGTGTTGGAGCGACAGACCCGACCAGATAGGGGCGACGCGACCACCGAGGGGGGCTTAGCAGTATGAGCCACGACTCCACTGCCGCGCCGGAAGCCGCGGCCCGGAAACTCTCCGGGCGACGCCGCAAGGAGATCGTCGCGGTGCTGCTGTTCAGCGGCGGCCCCATCTTCGAGAGTTCCATTCCACTTTCGGTGTTCGGGATCGACCGCCAGGACGCCGGCGTACCGCGCTACCGACTGTTGGTGTGCGGCGGAGAAGAGGGTCCGCTGCGGACCACCGGCGGGCTGGAACTGACCGCACCGAACGGCCTGGAAGCGATCGCACGGGCAGGCACGGTCGTCGTGCCCGCCTGGCGTTCGATCACCGCGCCGCCGCCGGAGGAAGCGCTCGACGCACTGCGCCGGGCCCATGAAGAAGGTGCGCGGATCGTAGGCCTGTGCACAGGCGCGTTCGTCCTCGCGGCGGCGGGCCTGCTGGACGGCCGGCCGGCGACGACACACTGGATGTACGCACCGACGCTGGCGAAGCGCTATCCGTCCGTCCATGTCGACCCACGCGAACTCTTCGTGGACGACGGCGACGTACTGACCAGCGCCGGTACGGCGGCAGGCATCGACCTGTGCCTGCACATCGTGCGGACGGACCACGGCAACGAGGCGGCCGGTGCGCTGGCCCGCCGACTGGTGGTCCCACCGCGCCGATCGGGCGGCCAGGAGCGCTACCTCGATCGATCTTTACCAGAGGAGATCGGCGCCGACCCGCTCGCCGAGGTCGTCGCCTGGGCGCTGGAGCACCTCCACGAGCAGTTCGACGTGGAGACGCTGGCGGCACGCGCGTACATGTCCCGTCGTACGTTCGACCGCCGCTTCCGCTCGCTCACGGGAAGCGCGCCGTTGCAGTGGCTGATCACGCAACGCGTCCTGCAGGCCCAGCGTCTCCTGGAGACGTCGGACTACTCGGTGGACGAGGTCGCGGGCCGCTGCGGCTTCCGTTCCCCGGTGGCCCTGCGCGGCCACTTCCGCCGCCAGTTGGGCTCGTCCCCGGCCGCGTACCGCGCGGCGTACCGGGCACGCAGGCCGCAGAGTGAGCGGGTGCAGGAGCCGGACGGAGCGGTGACCGGGGCGCAGGGCGGCCCCGGGGGCATGGGTACGCCGACCACGGCGGGCCAGGGCCACGGACAGCACGGCCCGAACCACGGCCACGACCGCGCCCCGCACCCGGACAGCCCGGTCCCGATCCAGGCCCGCCGCACGGCGAGCTCGGTCGGCCTGTCGGCGGACCACGGGCGGGATCCGTACGCCGGAAACCGCGCGAGCCTGCCGAGCCAGCGGAGCGGCGCGTAACGGCGCGTAACGGCAGGTGGCTTGTGAACGCCGGACGGGCTGGGGGACACCCCCGGCCCGTCCGACACCCCCGGCCCGTCCGACATTTCCGGCCCGGGCGCACCCTCCGGCCCGGGCGCACCCTCCGGCCCGGGTGCGCCAGCCGACCCGGGCGCGCCAGCCGACCCGGGTGCGCCATCCACTTCGGGCGCACCATCCAGCCCCTGCGCGCCATCCGCTCGGGCGCATCCACCCTGGGCGCGCATCCACCCCGAGCGCGCATTCAGCCCGGCGCACCATCCATGCCGGGCGCACCATCCATGCCGGGCGCACCACCCACTCCGGGCGCACCACCCACTCCGGGCGCACCATCCAGCCTCGGGCGCACCACCCATGCCGGGCGCACCATCCAGCCTCGGGCGCACCACCCATGCCGGGTGCACCATCCATCCCCGGCGCACCATTCAGCCCGTCCGGCGTTTGAGGACGAGCGCGTTCAGCGCGACCGGGGGCCTGGGGGCGGAGCCCCCAGCCGAGGCCTACACCGACACCGGGCGCCCAACCCCCCGCAGTAAGGTGAGACGCATGAACGATCGCATGGTGTGGATCGACTGCGAGATGACCGGTCTCTCGCTGTCCGACGACGCGCTCATCGAGGTGGCCGCACTGGTCACCGACTCCGAGCTGAACGTACTCGGCGAGGGGGTGGACATCGTCATCCGTCCGCCCGACTCGGCGCTGGAGACGATGCCGGAGGTGGTGCGGCAGATGCACACCGCGTCCGGACTCCTCGACGAACTGGCCGGCGGTACGACGCTGGCGGACGCCGAGGCACGGGTCCTGGCATATGTGCGCGAGCACGTCAAGGAGCCGGGCAAGGCCCCGCTGTGCGGCAACACGGTCGGCACCGACCGCGGCTTCCTGCTGCGCGACATGGGGACCCTGGAGGCGTACCTCCACTACCGGATCGTGGACGTCAGCTCGGTGAAGGAGCTGGCCCGCCGCTGGTACCCGAGGGCGTACTTCAACAGCCCTGACAAGAACGGCAACCACCGCGCCCTCGCCGACATCCGCGAGTCGATCGCCGAGCTGCGCTACTACCGCGAGGCGATCTTCGTACCGCAGCCCGGCCCGGACTCGGACACGGCCCGCACGATCGCGGCGAAGCACGTCCTGCCCGCGGCGCAGTAGCCGTACGACGGCGACTGCCACAGCGCCTGCGACAGTGCTCGCGACAGCCCCGAGAAAGCCGGGCGCGAGCACCCCTTCGGACCCTGTACACTTTTTCTCGGCCGGTCAGGAAGACCACTCGGACTTCCCAAGCCGGTCATGGTGGGTGTAGCTCAGCTGGTAGAGCACCTGGTTGTGGTCCAGGATGCCGCGGGTTCAAGTCCCGTCACTCACCCTGATCGACTGAGGGGCTGAACCGTGAAAACGGTTCAGCCCCTCAGTCGTATCCCGACTCCCGGGAACATCACGGGAACCGCCCAGGAACACCGCTTCCGCGCCCGTACGTGAACTCCCGTACGCCTGCGAGGTGTTATCCCGCAGGCTCAGGACGACGTACGAGTCATCAGTTCCGTGGGAAGCACCACCTGGCGGCGCTCCAGTACCCGGGATGCCGTCGGGCGGCGGTCCGCGACCTCCTCCAGGAGGAGGTCGATCATGGCCCGGCCCATCTCCACTATCGGCTGGCGGACGCTGGTCAGGGGCGGGTCCATGTGACGGGCGATGGCCGAGTCGTCGTAGCCGACGAGGGCCACGTCCTCCGGGATACGGCGGCCCCGTTCGCGCAGGACCTGGCGGGCGCCCGCCGCCGTCACGTCGGAGCCGGCGAAGACCGCGTCCAGGTCGGGGCAGCGGGACAGGAGTCGGGTCATCGCCCTACGGCCGCCCTCCTCGGTGAAGTCGCCCGGTTCGATCAGGTCCTCGTCCACCTCGTGGCCGGCCGCCTCCAGGGCTTCGCGGTAGCCGTCGACGCGGCGCTGGGCGCCGTACACGTCCAGCCGGCCCGTGATGTGGGCGACCTTGCGGCGGCCCCGGGAGAGGAGGTGTTCGACTGCCTGCCGGCCGCCTCCGTAGTTGTCGGAGTCCACCGAGGTGAGGTTTTCCGCAGCCGACCTCGGGCCGCTGATCACCGCCGGGATCTCCAGCTGGGCCAGCAGGTCGGGAAGCGGGTCGTCCGCGTGGACCGAGACCAGGAGGACGCCGTCGACCCGGTGGGCGGCCAGATACTGGGCGAGGCGCTGGCGCTCCCTGTCGTTGCCCGCGAAGATCAGCAGGAGCTGCATCTCCGTGTCCGAGATCGCGGCGCCCACACCGCGCAGCATGTCGGAGAAGTACGGTTCCGCGAAGAAGCGGGTCTCCGGCTCGGGGACGACGAGCGCGATCGCGTCCGTGCGGTTCGCCGCGAGGGCGCGGGCCGCGGTGTTCGGGACGTAGCCGAGTTCCGCGACCGCCGCCTCGACCGCCGCCCGGGTCACGTCGCTGACCCTCGGTGAGCCGTTGATCACCCGGGAGACCGTGCCACGGCCCACTCCGGCGCGCGCGGCGACCTCTTCGAGGGTCGGCCGCCCGCCACTCCGGCCCCGCACTCCGTGGCCCACCATGGTCCGTCTCCCGTCACCGCTCTGGTCTGCTCTGGAATCTAACAGCACGCTTTGCGGACCGAAGTCCGGCAACAGGCCCAGCGAGACCTGGCGGCACCCCTTCCACGGTCCGCGGGGGATCCCGCGGCGCCCGGGGCTACGTTTCCGGGGTCGGATCCCGGTCGGTTCCCGGCCTTCCGAAGCCTTCCGTTCCGCTTTCAGGAGCTTTAGTTAACAGCCCGATAACCGAAGACACATCCCCGCGTCTCCACCCTTGACACCCCCGCCCAGACCGACGACTCTTCAACACATCACCTGTGGGAGCGCTCCCACGGTACCTGACACATACACATCCCGCACGTTCCCCGCCCGAGCCGCCGCATCAGAACTAACGGGCCCAGCAACGCAGTTGGCCGGGGGGTCGGCACGTCAGGCAACAGGAGGACGCAATGCGCACGAGTACCCGCAGGTCCCGCAGACTGATGACCCTCACGGTCGTCGCCACACTGACGACGGGGCTGCTGGCCGGCTGCGCCGACGACTCGGGCGACGGCTCGTCGAACAGCGGCGGAGGCAACGGCGGAGGCAGTGGCGGCGGCGGCAAGACCGCGCTGACCATCGGCACCTTCGGTGTCTTCGGTTACAAGCAGGCTGGTCTCTACGACGAGTACATGAAACTCCACCCGGACGTCAGCATCAAGGAGAACGTCACCACCAAGACCGACGTGTACTGGCCCAAGACGATCACCCGTCTGCAGGCCGGTTCCGGTGTCGACGACATCCAGGCGATCGAGATCGGCAACGTCGCCGAGGCCGTACAGACACAGGCGGACAAGTTCGTCGACCTCGGCAAGGAGGTCGACAAGTCCCAGTGGCTGGACTGGAAGAACGCCCAGGCCACCACCAAGGACGGCAAGCAGATCGGGCTCGGCACCGACATCGGCCCGATGGCGATCTGCTACCGCAAGGACCTGTTCAAGAAGGCCGGTCTGGAGACGGACCGGACCAAGCTCGCCGCACAGTGGGCGGGCGACTGGTCGAAGTTCGTCGGCGTCGGCAAGGACTACATGAAGAAGGCGCCGAGCGGCACCAAGTTCGTGGACTCCGCTTCCTCGGTCTACAACGCGGCGCTGGGTGGCGGGAGCGAGCGCTACTACGACAAGGACGGCAACGTCATCTGGGACAAGTCCAAGGGCGTGAAGGACGCCTGGGACGCCGCGATGCAGGTGGCGACCAGCAACATGTCGGCGAAGCTGAAGCAGTTCGACAAGCCGTGGGACCAGGGCTTCTCGAACGCCACCTTCGCGACCGTGGCCTGCCCCGCGTGGATGATCGGCTACATCCAGGAGAAGTCCGGTGAGTCCGGCAAGGGCAACTGGGACGTGGCAGCGGCGCCGACCGCGGCCAACTGGGGCGGCGCGTTCCTCGGCGTACCGACGGCCGGCAAGCACCAGAAGGAGGCCATCGCGCTCGCCAAGTGGCTGACGGCCCCCGAGCAGCAGGCGAAGGTCTTCGCCAAGCAGGCGAGCTTCCCGTCGGCCCCGTCGGCGTACGCGACCCTGAAGCCGCAGGCCGCCACCGTCGAGTACTTCTCGAACGCCCCGATCACCGAGATCTACGCGGCGTCGGCCAAGACCATCCCGGTCCAGTACTTCGGCGTCAAGGACCAGCCGATCGGCACCGCGATCACGGACGTCGGCATCATCCAGGTCGAGCAGAAGGGCAAGAGCCCTGAGCAGGGATGGGACGCGGCCAAGAACGAGATCAAGGACGTGCTCGGCCAGTGACCAGCTCCAAGCAGGCTCTCGCGCATCCCGCGCCGAGTGCCGAGACCGCGCCCGGCGACCAGCCGGGCGCGGTCCGGGGCGCTCAAGGTCGCGGTAAGCCGCCTACCGGCCCCGGCTCGTGGCGCAGTCGGCTGTACCGCTGGGACATGAAGGCGTCGCCGTACGCGTTCATCACCCCCTTCTTCCTCGTCTTCGGGGCCTTCGGACTGGTCCCGCTCCTCTACACGGGCTGGTACTCGCTGCACAGCGTGCAGCTGTCCTCGCTGGACAACCAGACCTGGGTGGGCCTGGAGAACTACAAGAACCTGTGGTCCTCGGACTTCTTCTGGAACGCCCTGAAGAACACCTTCACCATCGGTCTGATCTCGACCGTGCCGCAGCTGCTCCTGGCGCTCGGCATCGCGCACCTGCTCAACTACAAGCTGCGCGGCTCGACCCTGTGGCGGGTGGTCATGCTCACCCCGTACGCCACCTCGGTGGCCGCGGCGACGCTGGTCTTCACGCTGCTGTACTCGTGGGACGGCGGCATGATCAACTGGCTGCTGCACTTCGTCGGGGTCGACCCGATCAACTGGCGCGAGTCCGACTGGGGCGGTCAGTTCGCCGTCTCCAGCATCGTGATCTGGCGATGGACCGGCTACAACGCGCTGATCTACCTCGCGGCGATGCAGGCGATCCCCTCCGACCTGTACGAGTCGGCGGCTCTCGACGGCGCGAACCGCTGGCAGCAGTTCCGCCATGTCACGATCCCGATGCTCCGGCCGACGATCCTGTTCACCGTGGTCGTGTCCACCATCGGCGCGACCCAACTCTTCGGTGAGCCCCTGCTGTTCGGCGGGTCCAAGGGCGGCTCCGAGCACCAGTACCAGACGCTCGGTCTGTACATGTACGACCAGGGCTGGATCATCGGCAACCTCGGCAAGGCGTCCGCGATCGCGTGGTCGATGTTCCTGATCCTGCTGATCGTCGCCGCGGTCAACATGCTGATCAACCGACGTCTGAGGAAATCCCAATGACCACAAGTGATCTGACGCTGCCTCAGGCGGACACGGACACGGACACAGAGCCGAAGCCGAAGGACGACAGGGGCTCCCGGCGCCGCCGGATGGTCGGCGCGGGCAAGCAACTGCACGCGGGCCCGGTCACCTACGTCGTCCTGACGGTCTTCTCGCTGGTCTCGCTGGCCCCGCTGCTGTGGACGGCGATCGCAGCCTCCCGCGACAACACCCGGCTCGCCCAGACGCCGCCGCCGCTGTGGTTCGGGGCGAACCTGTTCAAGAACATGCAGGCCGCGTGGGACGAGGTGGGACTCGGCACGGCGATGCTCAACAGCACGCTCGTCGCCGGCGCCATCACGGTCAGTACGGTGCTGTTCTCGACGCTGGCCGGATTCGCCTTCGCCAAGCTGCGGTTCAGGTTCTCCAGCGCGCTGCTCCTGCTGACCATCGGCACGATGATGATCCCGCCGCAGCTCGCCGTCGTACCGCTGTACCTGTGGATGGCCGACCTCGGCTGGTCCAACCAGTTGCAGACCGTGATCCTGCCGACGCTGGTCACCGCCTTCGGTACGTTCTTCATGCGGCAGTACCTGGTGCAGGCGCTGCCCTCCGAGCTGATCGAGGCGGCGCGGGTGGACGGCGCGAACAGCCTGCGCGTGGTGTGGCACGTGGTCTTCCCGGCGGCTCGGCCCGCGATGGCCGTGCTCGGCCTGCTGACCTTCGTGTTCGCCTGGAACGACTTCCTGTGGCCGATCATCGCCCTGAACCAGCAGAACCCGACGGTCCAGGTCGCCCTGAACGGCCTCGGCACCGGTTACGTCCCCGACCAGGCAGTGATCATGGCGGGCGCGCTGCTGGGCACGCTGCCGCTGCTCATCGCCTTCCTCCTGTTCGGCAAGCAGATCGTGGGCGGCATCATGAACGGCGCGATCAAGGGCTGACCCGCACAGGACCTTCGTACGGGACTTTCGTCAGGGACTTTCGTACGGGAACTCTCGGGGGCCGGGTCACCGCCGCCTCGGCCCCCTCGCATTCTCCCCCCACTTCCCTCATCTCCGACCCGTCGGTCTCCACGACCTCCTATGGGAGCGCTTCCATGCCTGAATCCGTTACGCCTGTGACCTTTCCTCCCGCCTTCCTCTGGGGCGCGGCGACCTCCGCGTACCAGATCGAAGGGGCGGTGCGGGAGGACGGCCGCACCCCCTCGATCTGGGACACCTTCAGCCATACGCCGGGCAAGACGGCCGGCGGTGAGCACGGTGACATCGCTGTCGACCACTACCACCGCTACCGCGACGACGTTCAGCTGATGGCCGACCTGGGCCTGACCGCGTACCGCTTCTCCGTCTCCTGGTCGCGGGTGCAGCCGACGGGCCGGGGACCGGCGGTCCAGCGCGGTCTGGACTTCTACCGGCGCCTCGTCGACGAACTGCTCGAACACAACATCAAGCCTGCGGTCACCCTCTACCACTGGGACCTCCCGCAGGAGTTGGAGGACGCGGGCGGCTGGCCGGAGCGGGAGACCGCGCTGCGTTTCGCCGAGTACGCCCAGATCATGGGCGAGGCCCTGGGAGACCGCGTCGAGCAGTGGATCACGCTCAACGAGCCCTGGTGCAGCGCGTTCCTGGGTTACGCCTCGGGTGTGCACGCGCCGGGCCGTACCGAGCCGCTGGCCTCCCTCCGGGCGGCGCATCACCTCAACCTGGCGCACGGGCTGGGCGCTTCAGCCCTGCGGGCGGCGATGCCGGCCCGCAACACGGTCGCGGTGAGCCTCAACTCGTCGGTGGTCAGGCCGCTTTCGCAGACCCCGGAGGACCTGGCCGCCGTCCGGAAGATCGACGACCTGGCCAACGGCGTCTTCCACGGCCCGATGCTGCACGGCGCCTACCCGGAGACCCTGCTCGCCGCCACCTCGTCGATCACCGACTGGTCGTACGTCCTCGACGGTGACCTCGCGCTGATCAACCAGCCGCTGGACGCGCTGGGCCTCAACTACTACACGCCGACGCTGGTGTCGGCGGCCGAGGAGAGGCCGAGCGGCCCGCGTGCCGACGGTCACGGGGCGAGCGACTTCTCGCCGTGGCCGGGGGCGGACGAGGTCCTCTTCCACCAGTCTCCGGGCGAGCGCACGGAGATGGGCTGGTCGATCGACCCGACGGGCCTGCACGACCTGATCATGCGGTACACGAAGGAGGCTCCGGGGCTGCCGATCTACGTCACGGAGAACGGCGCCGCCTACGACGACAAGCCCGAGTCCGACGGCCGCGTCCACGACCCCGAGCGGATCGCCTACCTCCACGGCCATCTGCGGGCGGTCCGGCGCGCGATCGCCGAGGGCGCGGACGTCCGGGGCTACTACCTGTGGTCCCTGATGGACAACTTCGAGTGGGCGTACGGCTACGGCAAGCGTTTCGGCGCGGTGTACGTCGACTACGCGACCCTGGGCCGCACCCCGAAGTCGAGCGCCCTCTGGTACGGCCGCGCGGCCCGCAGCGGCACCCTGCCGCCGACGAACACGGAGTGACCCTCCGGGGGTTGGGCGGGGGTTCTGAACCCGGGTTCTGTATATGGGTTCTGTATACGGGGTCTGAGCGGGGGTTCTGAGTCCGGCCGGGACGCGACACCTGAGGGGGGTGCCGCGCCCCGGCCCGGGCATGTCCCGGGGTATCGACCGACGGCAAGCAGGGCGGCTTCCTCCGTCATCGGCGCCGGTGAGCGGGGGCTCACATGTACGGCCGCACGACAGAGGGACGCCGGAATCGGTATCGGCCAGTACCTTGTGCACGTCGTGCGCCTCGCGGTCGAGCCGGCTGATACGCCGAATCGCCCTGACCACGACCCGGCTACGCCTGCCCCGCCGCTCGGGAGCGGGCATTCACCCCAGCTCTGAAGGACCAGGCACCCTGCCCGGAAACCAGGTGGGAGACGGAGTCGTAGATTCGAATGGAGTTCGCTGCGGGCGCGGACCGGCTGACGGTGTTCTGCACCTGGCACGATGGCCCGCCGCACGTGAAGATCGGCAACTACTGAGCCGCGTACGGCCCTTACGGCCCCCGACGGCTCCTCACGTCCTGGGTGTCAGCGGAACACCGACGGTGGTGGTGCCGGTGAGGCGACCGCCGCCGCGTCCGTGACCGGTACGGCCCCGCCGGTGAAGTCGGTGAGGGCGCGGCCGTGTTCGAGGCGGGCGGGGTACGGGTCGGAGGCGGTACGGCGGGTCAGCTCGGCGATGGGCAACGGGTGCGCGGAGGCGACGAGCACCGCGTTGCCGAACCGTTTCCCCCGCAGCACCGTCGGGTCGGCGATCAGGGCCAGCTCGGGGAAGACGGCACCCGCGGTGGCGATCTGGCCGCGCAGATGTGCGAGGGGTGGTCCGTCGGCGAGATTGGCGGCGTAACAGCCCGCGTCGTTCACGACCCTGCGTACGTCGGTCAGGAACTCGACCGACGTCAGATGGGCCGGGGTGCGCGCCCCGCTGAACACGTCCGCTATGACCAGGTCGGCCCAGCCGTCGGGGACCTTCGCGAGGCCCTCGCGGGCGTCGGTGGAGCGCACCCGGATCCGGGCGTTCGGGTCCAGCGGCAGCTCACGGCGGACCAGTTGGACGAGGGCCGCGTCCCGTTCGACGGCCTGCTGGGTGGACCGGGGGCGGGTCGCGGCGACGTACCGGGCGAGGGTGAGGGCGCCGCCGCCGAGGTGCACGACCTGCACGGGCTTGCCGGGCGGGGCGACGAGGTCGATCACATGGCCGAGGCGGCGCTGGTACTCGAAGGAGAGGTACGCCGGGTCGTCGAGGTCGACGTGGGACTGCGGGGCGCCGTCGATGAGCAGTGTCCAGGCACGCGCCCGGTCCCGGTCGGGGATCAGCTCGGCGAGCCCGCCGTCGACCGTCTCGACGACTGCCTCGACGGCCGACTGTCCGCGCCGCGCGTTTCTGGACTTTCCCATTCCCCCATTATCGGGGTGGGTGAACACCTCGGCCGTACGACGGTCGCGGCAGGTCAGCGACGGTTGTCGGCGGCCTCGATGAGCCGCGCCGCCTCACCGAGCGCCGCGCGGAGCACCGCCGGGTCGGTGGCCAGGTCCGCGTCCCCGGGCGGGAGCAGCCAGTCCGAGCCCTCCATGGGGGGCGCGGGATCGGGGACCGCGAGGCTCAGGCCACGCCCGTTGGTCTCCGTGCAGGTGCTGCCCGGGACGTCCCAGGCGGCGGCGGTGCCCGGCGGGACGAGGAAGCCGAGGGTGTCGCAGCCGTCGTCGTGCAGTACGGGGCCGACCGCGTCGCCGGCTCCCCGGCGCAGGATGTCCACCGCCTCCAGCCCCTGCCGCGCCGGAACCGTCACCAGATCACAGTTGGGCGCCGCGTTTGACGCCGACGATGCGGGCAACGCGATTGATGTGTGCGCCCTGACCGGCGTACACGGATCGATGCTTGGGCTGATCTCCATCCCGACCTCCACCACGGAACCCCTCCTGAAACGAACGGGTCGGGAGTTCGGGTGGCTCCCGGTCCATCCGGTTCAACGCGCCACAGCGTCAACGGCTACGGCAAAGACCGCTGCAAAGGATGGCAGTTCATGGCGGATCGTGGATGAGATATCCGGTTTGTAGCCAAACCCCGCATGGCGGGTCGTGCGCAGCCGGTACGTTCTTGCCCGCCGGAAACAGGACGTCCGATGGATAACTGTTCCAACTCGTCAGGAATCCGGCACGGTTCGACGGTTCGCAGAGAGGGCCCGGCCATGACGTCGTCAGCAGTGACCTCGTCGGAGGCCCCCCGGCCACCACGGCCGAACCTCGCCTTTCGGCAGTTGCGCGGACAGCGCTCTCCGGGCGAGTTCGCCGCGGCGGTACGGCGGGCCGCCCGCGAGATCGGGGAGCGGGTCAGCTGTGACGCGCGTTACGTCGGTCGGGTCGAGGCGGGTGAGATCCGCTGTCCCAACTACGCGTACGAGCGGGTGTTCCTGCACATGTTCCCCGGCCGGACACTGGCCGACCTGGGGTTCGCGCCCCGCTCGTCGGTACGCGGACGCGGGGCGCGCGACACGGAGGACACGCCCCCCGTGCCCACCGCGAGCCCGACGTACGACAGCGGTGAGACGCCGGGGGCGGATGAGCCGTATGAGATGCAGGACGCGCAGGACCCGTACGGAACGCACGACAACTACGAGGAGAGCGACGTGCTGCGTCGCGCATTCATGACGGGCGGTGCCACAGCGGCAGCCGCCTCCCTGAGCCCCTTCGGGTTCACCTACGAAGCGTCGGCCTCGGCCGCGGGTCGTCCCGTGCGCCGCGTCGGAGCCGGTGAGGCGGGGGCCCTGGAAGAGGCGGTACGCCGCATCAGACTGCTCGACGACCGGCACGGCGCCGACGGCCTCTACCGGCGCGCGGCGGAACCACTGCGGGCCGCCTACGAACTGCTGGACGCGGGCGCGGTACGGCAGTCCACCGCCGACCGGCTGCACTCGGGCGCCGGTGAACTCGCCATCTCCGTGGGCTGGCTGGCGCACGACTCGGGCCGCTTCGACGACGCGCGTTCGCACTACGCGGAGGCGCTGGCGACCGCCCGAGTGTCCGGGGACGCGGCCCTGGAGGCGCATGCCTTCTGCAACACCGCGTTCCTCGCGCGTGACTCGGGGCGGCCACGCGAGGCGGTCAGAGCGGCGCAGGCCGCGCAGCGCGTGGCACGGCCCCTGGGCTCACCCCGGCTGATGTCGCTGCTGGCGCTGCGCGAGGCGGGCGGCTGGGCGGGGCTCGCCGACCGCGCCGGCTGCGAACAGGCCCTGGCGCGGGCCCAGTCGCTGTTCGAACGCGGTCCGTCCGAGGCCGACCCCGAGTGGATGAGCTTCTACGGGGAGGCCGAGCTGGAGGGCCTGGAGGCGCAGTGCTGGTCGACGCTGGGCGACTGGCCCCGGGCGGCTCGGCACGCCCGCCGCGCGGCCCATCTGCAGAACCCGCACTTCACCAGGAACATCGCCCTGTACACGGCCGAACTCACCGACGACCTGGCACGCGGTGGCCACCCGGACGAGGCGGCGGTCGCGGGTATGCGTGTCCTGGACCTGCTGGACGAGGTCCAGTCCTCCCGCATCCAGACGATGCTGGCGGCCACGGCGAGGGTGCTTCTGCCTCACCGGCGGGCTTCGGGGGTCTCGGCGTTCCTGGAGAGGCATGCGAGTCTGCCGCGCACGGCCTGAGGCTTGTCCCCGGCTGCGGGCCCGTGGGGGCTGGTCGGGCAGTTCCCCGCGCCCCTTAAGGGCGCTCCAGGTGACCCTGGTCGTTCCAGGTTTCCACGGCCGGCTCGCCGTAGGCCCATCCCAGCACCGACAGTGATGTCGGGTTCAGTCTGATGCGGGCCGCGAAGTCGATCGGCTGGCCGAGCCAGCGCGCCCCGATCGACCTGAGTATGTGGCCGTGGGCGAACACCAGTACGTCGCGCTCGGCCGACCGTGCCCACGCGACCACCTCGTCCGCGCGCGCGGTGACCGCCTCCAGGCTCTCGCCCCCGGGGACCCCGTCCCGCCAGATCAGCCACCCGGGCCGGACGGCCTGGATCTGGGCCGGGGTCATGCCCTCGTACGCCCCGTAGTCCCACTCCATGAGCGTGTCCCACCCGGTCGCACGCTCGGCGAACCCGGCGATCTCGCACGTCTCCCGCGCGCGTGCCAGCGGACTCGTGCGCACCTCGACCCCGGGGAGCCCGTCGAAGGGCGCCCGGTGCAGCCGTTCGCCGAGCAGCTTGGCACCGCGCCGTCCCTCGTCGAGAAGGGGGACGTCGGTCCTGCCGGTGTGCCTGCCGGACAGCGACCACTCCGTCTGTCCGTGCCGGGCCAGCAGGATGCGCGATGCCATGAGGACCCCTTCCGGGGGGAGACGGTGAGCGTGGCAAATGAGGCGAGAGACGAACGAAAGGGGACGCCGAAGCGAATCAGGGGTACCGAATGGCGGAAAAGCAAGGCGGAACCCCTCCATCATCGCGCACGCTGTCGGGGGGCAACCGGGGGGTCGATCTTTGCGTCTTGGGACAGGGGCGCCGCCCAGCGCGTTCACGTACACCGTAAAATCGGACGAACCGCAGGCCACCGACGACCGGAGGCGCAGCTCAACGGGAACACAGAGTGGGAGAAACGATCGGATGCCGCGGACCGACAGTGCACGGACCGAGACAGGCCCACCCTCCCGGCTCCGCTGGTGGACCGAGCTGCCGCTGCTCCTGCTCGTCTACGCGTGCTACTCGGGCGGACGCCTGCTGGTGCGGGGCAACGAGTCGACCGCCGTGGACCACGGCCTGGCGATCCTCCGGTTCGAGAAGGCGCTGCGGCTGAACGCCGAGCATCCGCTCAACCGGCTGTTCACCCGCGAGCCCTGGATCGGCGTACCGGCGGACTTCTGGTACGCGTCGCTGCACTACCTCGTCACCCCGGCCATCCTGATCTGGCTCTTCCGGTCCCATGCCGTCCGCTACCGGGCGGCCCGCACCTGGCTGATGGCCTCGACGTTCATCGGCCTGGTCGGCTTCACCCTGCTGCCCACCTGCCCGCCCCGTCTGCTGGACGCCGGTCACGGCTTCGTCGACACGATGGCCCAGTACAGCTCGTACGGCTGGTGGGGCGGCGAGGCGAGTGCGCCGCGCGGGCTCGGCGGTATGACGAACCAGTACGCGGCGATGCCGAGTCTGCACGTCGGCTGGTCCCTGTGGTGCGGGGTGATGCTGTGGCGGTACGGCGGTACGCGCACCACCAAGGTCCTGGCCGTCGCTTATCCGACGATCACGACGATCGTGGTGATGGGCACCGCGAACCACTACTTCCTCGACGCCGTCGCGGGTGCGGCCGTGATGGGCCTCGGCCTGCTGCTGGCACCGCTCGTCATCCGGAACGCGGACCGGGTGAGGGTGTGGATCACGGCTCGCGCCACGCCCGTCGGGGCGCGCTCTCGTGGCGCGGAGGCCCCGATTGTCAGTGGTGAATGCCAGACTTCCCCGCGTGAGCGAATTCCAAGGCAGCGCGAGTCCGTCTTCGGGCCGGTTCCCGGACCCGGGGCCGGACCAGGGGCCGAGCCGGGTGCCGCTTCCGCGGACGCGGGGGACGGCGCTGCGGCAGCGGCTCGCTGAGCTGCGCGGTCCCTCGGTCCCGCCGAAGGCACTGGACGCGCGTGCCCTCGCGGCCCTCGCCGCCAACCCCGGGTGCAGAAGGCGCGCGATCCTGGACGGCGCGGGGGTGAACAAGGCGACGCTGGCGAGCGCGCTGGGCTCACCGTCCGCCTTCGGACAGTCCCAGTTCGCCCTGGCGCGCGGCAACACCTTCGAGGCCCGGGTCAAGGCCGACGGGGGCGCAGAGCTGCTCCGGCTGGTGCACGAGAATCTGGACCCGGGTGCCCCGGCGCCGGTGGAGGCCGAGGTCCCCGACCTCACGGCGACCGGACCGGAGGGCCGCACCGCGAGGACGGCACTGGCCCTGCGTGAGGCCACGACGGCTAGGGCCGGCACCGGTGCCGGTGGCTGGACGTTCCTCGACCACCCCATGCTCGCCCTCGACGTCGCGGGCTCCCCGGCCTTCCTGGAGCCGGACGCGGTGGTCGTGCACCCGGACGGCAGCTGGACGGTCGTGGAGATCAAGTCCTTCCCGATGCTGGACGGTTCGGCGGACCCCGCGAAGGTGGGCGCGGCGGCCCGCCAGGCCGCGGTGTACGTGCTGGCCCTGGAGGAGGTCGCCGCCCGGCTCTCACAGGGCGGCGATCCGGCGCCGGTCGTGCGCCATCGTGTGCTGCTGGTCTGCCCGAAGGACTTCTCCAACCTTCCGGCGGCGTCCGCGGTCGACGTCCGTAAACAGCGCGCGGTGACCGGCCGCCAGCTGTCCCGGCTGACCCGTATCGAGGACATCGCCGACACCCTCCCCGAGGGCACCTGCTTCGCCCCGGACCTGCCCGCCGCCGAACTGACAGCGGCGGTCGAGTCGGTGCCCGCCGAGTACGCGCCGGAGTGCCTGTCCGCGTGCGAGCTGGCCTTCCACTGCCGTGACCGTTCCCGCGCGCGGGGCGCGGTGACGTCCCTGGGCCGTTCGGTACGGGCCGAACTGGGCGCCCTGACCACGGTCGACGACGTCCTGTCGGCGGCCCACGGCCGGTCCGGTGACCCCCAGGACCCGACCGTGGGCGCGCTGCGCAGAGCGGCGGCCCTGCGCGCGGAGGCGCTGCGCGACGCCGAACTCGCTTCTCCGAATCCGGAGTCGGAGCCTGCGTCGGAGTCGGCATCGGCGTCGGGTCTGCGGCTGGAGTCGGGGGGCGCCGGATGTCGTTGATCGCCACCCTCGCCCGTCTCGAAGCCGTCAGCACCGGTCGCGCCCAGCCCGCCGCCACCGTCCGGCACCGCCATCTGTCGGAGCGGCCCCTCGTCCTCGTGCCGCTCATCACCGCCGGTGAGGCCGGGGCTCCGCTGGGCGCGCTGGTCGGCGACGACCGGGACGCGCCGCGGCTGCTCGTCGTACCGCAACCACGCGACCGCGACCTCAGGTTCGCGTTCCTCGCCGAACTGGCCGACGTCGTCCTGCCGTTCATCGACTCCCACGCCGACGCCGTGGAGGCCGCGGAGCGCGGCGAGACCGACCCGGAGACCGGCAAGCGGGTCAAGGTCGAGGTCGAACTGTGCTCGGACGCACCCCAGTTGATCGTCCCGAGCCGCGCCGGCATCGAGCTCGTACGGCTGCTGGGACGCTCGATGCGCTTTCGGCGTACGGCGGAACAGGACCCGGAGACGCCGCATCCCGCGCCGCCCCGGGTGCCGTTGCTCGGCCGCTGGTTCACGCACTACGGGGAGCGGGCCCGGGTCCCCGGCTCCGCCCTCCTCCTGGCGCTGACGGACGTGTTGTCGCGGCACTGGGCGACCGGGCAGTCCACGCTGGAGGACCAGCACCTGGGTGCGCTGCTCGCCTGGATCGACCCGCCGGACGGTGTGTCGGGCGCCGAGGCGGCGCTGCGGGCCGAGTTGGCGCGGGACGCCAAGGGGCAGCTGCTGTGTCCGCCGGCCGGTCCGGCGACCGACCCCGCGTTCGACAACAAACTGCTCGCACCCGCGATCGAGAACTACAACCGCGCACGGACCGCGCTCTCCGCCGCCGAGGACGGCGAGTCGGCGGACGACCGGCTCGGTGAACTCACCGCCGCCGAGCGTGACATCCGCGCCCTCGTCGAGAGCCGTACGCGGCCCACCTGGGACGCGGTGTGGCGCGGCCTCGACCTGCTGCGGGCACTGCCGGAGGGTGCCCACGCGGCCGACCGGTGGACACGCGACCGCTGGTCGTTCACCGGCCACCGCGACCGGGTCACCGCGGGCGAGCCCCCGCAGCCGCGCCGCGACGACGCGGTGACGGCGGCGAACAAGCTGGCCACGCGGGAGCGCGAGCAGGCCCGTCTGGAGGCCCAGGAGGCCCTGGACGACCCGCTGGTGATGGCGGGCCGGCGGCTGGCCGGGGAGGCGTTCGCGGGCGAGGTCACGGACGTCGTCATGACGTACAGCGAGGGCAAGCGGCCGAGCCCGCGCCCGCTGGTCACCGTCCGCACGGACGACCGCCCGCAGCTCGGAGGGCGGGTGAAGGTGTACCGCTCGCTGGGCGGCAAGCCGCAGGCGGCGGAGTTCGTGGGCCATGAGGACGGTCCGGGCGACGAGGGTTCGGTGATCGTGCTGCGGGTGGTCGACAAGATGGGCCGGGGCAAGGAGCCGGAGGCCGGGTCGGTGCCCGAGAAGGGGGACCTCGTCTGCTTCACGCTCTTCGAGCACGAGCAGCGGGGCGGCGCGAAGCTCCCCGACGCGGACCAGACACCGTGGACCCACGGCGGGCCTCCGGGCGAGGAAGCGACGCCGACGCTGCCGGCAGCCGACCCGGTGACGGAAGAGGATGTGCTGTGAACGCCGCTCACACCCCGCGGGCCGCCTTCGACCCCGGAGCCGCAGCCGGCCGGGCCACCGACGCGATCCTCCACGACACGCTGCACGGCACGCACCGCGGAGTCGTCGTCGACTCGCCGCCCGGGGCCGGGAAGTCCACCCTCGTGGTCCGGGCCGCCCTCGAACTGGCGGATGCAGGGCGCCCGTTGATGGTCATCGCGCAGACGAACGCCCAGGTCGACGACCTCGTCGCCCGTCTCGCCGAGAAGAACCCCGAGCTGCCGGTGGGCCGTCTGCACAGCAGTGACACCGACCCGTACGACAAGGCGCTGGACGACCTGCCGAACGTACGGAAGTCCGCGAAGGCCGCCGAGCTGGCCGGCCTGGACGTGGTCATCTCCACTGCCGCCAAGTGGGCCCACGTCAAGGTCGACGAGCCGTGGCGGCACGCGATCGTGGACGAGGCGTACCAGATGCGCTCGGACGCGCTGCTCGCCGTCGCCGGACTGTTCGAGCGGGCCCTGTTCGTGGGCGACCCGGGTCAGTTGGACCCCTTCTCGATCGTCGGCGCGGAGCAGTGGGCAGGTCTGTCGTACGACCCGTCGGCCTCGGCCGTCACGACGTTGCTGGCCCACAACCCCGAGCTGCCGCAGCACCGGCTGCCGGTGTCCTGGCGGCTCCCGGCCTCGGCCGCGCCGCTCGTCTCGGCCGCCTTCTACCCGTACACCCCGTTCCGTAGCGGCACCGGCCACGGCGACCGGCGGCTCGCGTTCGCGGTCCCGTCGGACGGCTCGACTCCGGACCGGGTGCTCGACGAGGCCGCCGAATCGGGCTGGGGCCTGCTGGAACTCCCCGCCAGGCACACCCCTCGTACGGACCCGGAGGCGGTCCGCGCGGTCGCCATGGTCGTACGCCGCATGCTGGACCGGGGCGGCGCGGCCACGTCGGAACGCGGACCCGAGCCGACCCCCCTCACGGCCGACCGGATCGCGGTCGGCACGGCGCACCGGGACCAGGCGGCGGCGGTCCGGGCGGCGCTCGCCGAGCTGGGCGTCCCGGACGTCACCGTGGACACGGCGAACCGGCTCCAGGGACGGGAGTTCGACGTGACGGTGGTCCTGCACCCCCTGTCGGGCCGCCCAGACGCCACCGCCTTCCACCTGGAGACGGGCCGCCTCTGCGTCCTCACCTCCAGACACCGGCACGCGTGCGTGGTGGTGTGCCGGGCGGGCGTGACCGAACTCCTGGACGACCATCCGTCGACGGAGCCGGTGCAGCTGGGCGTGACGGTGAAGTTCCCCGACGGCTGGGAGGCGAACCACGCGGTGCTCTCGCAACTGTCCGAGCACCGGGTGACCTGGCGTCCCTGACCCCCGCTCCGGCGCCTGTCCGACACCGGCAGAAACCTCCCCCCAACCACCGGACGGAGTCCGGCCCGCCGCCGGGGGCGGCCGATAGTTACAGCCCCGGACGGCTGGGAGGCGAACCACGCGGTGCTCTCACAGCTGTCCGAGCACCGGGTGACCTGGCGTCCCTGACCCCCGCTCCGGCGCCTGTCCGGCAGCCGAGCGGAGAGCCCCGCCCAACCACCGGACGGAGTCCGGCCCGCCGATGGCTACCGGGTGGGCCGGCGGTCGTAGGGGCAGATCAGGGGCGTGCTGGGGTGAACCCCGGGGCCCACTTGCGCGGGCAGGGGACAATGGACGGTGGCCCGGCTCGATCGCGGGGCCTTTTCGACCGTGTGCCGTACATGCCGTGGTGCATGGAGGGTACGTACGAACGGTGCGGACCGTACGAGGAGGAGAAGACATGGCGGAGCCCACGCCGCGTCGCAACGAACCGCGGCTACGCCCCGCGCCCCTGCTCTTCGAGCCCACGCAGGTGGCCGACGACCCCGAGCACTTCTTCGACCTGGAGTCGATAGACGACCCCCGCGCGCTGCTGACCCGCGCCACGGAGCTGACCCTCGCGTTCCGCGCCGCGACCGACCGCGCCGTCGAGTTCCAGGCGATGGCGGCGGCCCAGCTCGCCGACCCGCGCCGCTTCGACCGGCTGACGCCGGCCGACATCGCGGAGCAGGCCGAGTGGACCGAGGACTACGCGCGGAAGATGGTCGAGTACGGCCGTGAGCTGCTGCGCGACGGCGGGGAGAACACCAGCGGCGGGGACGGCGGGACCGGCAGAAGCGGTCTCGGCGAGCCCGGTCACGGTCACGACCACGTCGACCCGGTCTGATCCACGCCGGCCCCACCCGATCCGGCCCCACCCGATCCGGTCAGACCCGGTCCGTTCTTGCCTGACCCGGTCCGTCTCGATCTGCTTCGGTCCCGAAAGTCCGCGCGGCATATTCAGGAGGGCAAGGTACTCCACCTCGCCCCCTCTCGTCCCGGTTTCCGGCAACCCTCGGAGACCGACCGGTCACCGCCGGTAGATCTGTATGCCATGAGCAGCCCACACACGGACATCTCGGGAGTCACCTCGGAGGGAGCCGCCTGGCTCGCCTCCGCAGGAACGTATCCGCGCAGCACGCTCTCCCTCTGGGCCGAGCGGCCCACCGCTCCGCTCGTCCTGCCCTGCGGCACCGCGTTCGACGTCGTCAACGTGCCCGCCGTCTTCGGCCGCAGGATGCTCGACCGGCTCTGGGACGGCGGACCGGGCTCGGGCCCCGTGGCGGCCTACCGGGGCCGGATCCTCCTGTTCGCGGCACTGGGCACGGCCCAGCGGCTGCCGTCGCTCCTGAGGTGGGAGGAATGGGGCTCGGCCGGCGAGGGCGGTACCGGACGGCGCCACGCGATCCCGCCGCTCCTCTGCCACGGCCGCGGCGACGCCGTGACGGTCCCCGCCCTGGTGAACGACGAGACCGGAGACGGGAATGGAGCCGGATATGGAGACAGGACGGGAGGGGGGACAGG
Source organism: Streptomyces sp. B21-083 (assembly GCF_036898825.1). Lineage (GTDB taxonomy): Bacteria > Actinomycetota > Actinomycetes > Streptomycetales > Streptomycetaceae > Streptomyces. The sequence continues at coordinate 3,782,853 of NZ_JARUND010000002.1, forward strand.
CGAGGGGACTGGAGACGAGATCGGACACGCCACCCGATGCGGGAGCGGAGACGGCTCCGAGGGTGATCCCCGGCCCGAATCCCGCTGGGTCGTCGCCCCCGACACCAGTCGCCCCTGGCTTCCGGGCCCGGAAATCCTGCTCTGGGCGGCCGTCCGAGCGGCCCGTTCCGCGGTCGCCGGTGGGGTGCGGATATCGATTTTTCCTCCCGTCGATCAGGGTGCTAAGGTCTACGACGTCAGCAGGCGCCGCTAGCTCAGTTGGTTAGAGCAGCTGACTCTTAATCAGCGGGTCCGGGGTTCGAGTCCCTGGCGGCGCACGTTGTCGATTGGCGAGGCTGTTTTCGAACAGCCTCGCCAACGTCGTTTTCCGGACCCCTACTCAGCTAACGGCGTTCGTGATCCGCACCGTCCACGCCCCCGACGGCGTGCGGCCCTCCACCTCGACTCGGACGTTCTCGCCGGGCACGGTGAAGGTCTCGCCGAGGGCGACGGGCGCGTCCGCGAGGGGCGGGTAGACCGAGTCCTCCCAGCAGGCCTCGGTACGCGGATGGGCGTCGACCACCTGGACCGGGCCACCGCCGGACTCGGCCCCGCCGCGCACCCGGTAGACGAGCACCCCCTGTGTGCAGGTCGCGCTGTCGTTGCCCGTCGCCCCCCGCGCCTCGAACGCGAGCGCCCGGTCGACCCCGGTCCGCACGACGGCCAGCTTGACCCCGTCCCCCTGCCCAGGGGCCGGTGGACCGGCCCCCGTACCCCCGCCGCCGAACCCGTCCGCGCCCGCCCCCGCACCCCCACGCGCGTAAACGGTCGTGGCCGGACGCGCCTCCAGTGATTCCAGGGTCAGCCGGGTCGAGCCTCTCCCGCGCACGCACACCACCTGGCGCGGTTCCAGCCACCCGAGTTTCCACTTGTGCCAGGCGAACAGGTCGGGCGCCAAGCCGAACTGACTGCCCATCAGGTCCCAGTCGCCGACGTACGTGTCCCAGTCACCCTTTCCGTCCACGGGCCGGTGGTAGAGGTCGGGCAGGTCGAAGACATGGCCCGTCTCGTGGGCGAGGACGAGCCGGTCCGGTGGATGCTTCTCGAAGACGGTGACGACGCGGCGGATGTCCGTGCCGTCGGCGCGCAGCGGGACGTCCAGGTTGACGACCTTCGTCGCGTCGGAGTCGACGCCGGGCGCGTCCGGGTCGGCCACGAAGTAGACGACGTCGTAGCGCGAGAAGTCGACGTCACGGTCGGCGACGGCGAGCGCGTCGCGCAGATAGTCGGCACGGTGGGCGGCGCTCCAGTCCCGCTGTATGGCGTACGCGGTGGACGGTCGCGGCATCCGGAGCCAGTGCCGGAGCGGGTGCGGGCGCAGGGTGAACCTGCCGTACGAGGCACGGGCGAAGAAGTCGCTGGTGCCCGGGAAATGGTCCGCGGCCAGTTCGCCGGGGGTGGTCCGCGGGCGGGCGTCCGGGAACGAGAGGAAGACCATCACGGCGTCGAGCGCGCGGGACGGGCGCGGATAGGCGGCGTTCCAGGTGTCCAGGCCCTCCGAGTGGTGGGCCTCGGTGCGCTGGAGCGCGCAGGACCGCACCGAGAAGGGCTCGGCGACGGAGGGGCCCGCGACGAGGGAGGTCGCGGCCAGGGCCGTCATGGTGGTGAGAACGGCGGCCGTACTGCGCAAGCGGGGGTGCGCCCCGGCGCATGCGAGCCCTCTGAATCCCGCCAGGGCATCATGGGTGAGCCCCCTGAGGGGAAGCTGACGCGGCACGCAGACCTCCGGTTGCGGTATCGGGGACACCGCAACCCAGCCTGTGTGATCTTGCGTTTATATGCCTTGTTTGTCTGCACCAGAAGGGTGACCGGCACACGATCAGGCAGGTGACCAGGGGCTATGCGGGACGCCCGGGTAGACGGCCACGCATGTGAGGGCTCACCCTTCGTGGAGCGACACCCCGAAACACTCACGGAACGTCACAAGCGATCGAGGGTGAAGGAACCCGTCCAGGCGCGGGCAGAAACGATCTGTCAGAACCACCGGTCGTTCATGGACACTGGACAGTGGCTGGAAGGGCTTCGGACCAGCCTCTATGATCGGCACACTTTCCTGGCACTTCCCTGACACTTTCCTGCACGGACAACGCCAGGGCGGCGGATTGCCGCCCGGTCGGCCGCCCGACGGGATCCATATCAAGACCGAGTGCACTGCGGGAGCGAGCGGTGAGCGGAACGTCCGAAGGGCCGGCGCCCGCGGTAGATCTCATCCGGCCGGCCGTCACAGAGAGTAACTCCGACACGTCGTCTTCTACGTCATCCACGGCTTCTGCCTGGTCCAAGGCTTCTACGTCGTCCACGTCTGCTTCCCCTGCCCCCACGGGTCCCACCCTGATGGACGGCGCGTTCGCGGCGGCGCCGCTGGCGATGGCCGTGGTGAACCGCGAGGGCCTGGTCGTCACGGCGAACCAGTCCCTGGGCGAACTGCTGGGCATCGGCCCGGAAGTGCTGGCCGGCAAGGTGGCCGCCGATCTGGTGGACCTGGCGTCCGACACCCGCGCGTGGCACGCGTACCGCGAGGTGCTGCGCGGCCGACCGGCACGGCTGCGCTGCACACGCCGCCTCAAACACCCTGACGGGCACTCCCTCTGGGCCCAGGTCACGGTCACACCACTGCCGAATGAGACCTCGGAGGCGGCGCCGGGTGTGCTGCTGTCCGTGGCCGACATCAGCGCACGCCGTGAACTCCAGGCGCGGCTACGGCACTTGCAGATGCACGATCCGGTGACGCGTCTGCCCAACCGCACGTTGTTCTTCGAGCGCCTGTCCGCGGCGCTGGAGGCGGAGTCGTACGAGCAGAGCGGGACGGGCCGAATCGGCCTGTGCTACCTGGACCTTGACGGCTTCAAGGCCATCAACGACACCCTCGGCCACCGCGTCGGCGACCGGCTGCTCGCCGCCGTGGCCCAACGCCTCACCCGGTGCGCGGAGGAGGCGGGTCTTGCCCGGCGGAACCCCGGCGCGGTCGCCCCGCTGGTCGCGCGGCTGGGCGGCGACGAGTTCGCGCTGCTGATCGAGGACTCGACGGGCACCGACCAACTGGCGGACCTGGCCGAGTCGGTGCTGAAGGCACTCCAGCTCCCCTTCGACCTCGCCGGTCAGCGGATGTCCGTCTCCGCCTCCATCGGCGTCGTCGAACGGCACGCGGCGGGCACGACCCCCACAGGTCTGATGCAGGCCGCGGACACGACGCTGTACTGGGCGAAGGCCGACGGCAAGTCCCGGTGGACGCTCTTCGACCCCGAGCGCAACGCCCATCGGATGACCCGCCAGGCCCTGTCCTCCACCCTCCGGCCGGCCATCGAGCGGGGTGAATTCGCCCTGGACTACCAGCCCTTGGTGGGGATGGCGGACGGCCGGGTGCACGGCGTCGAGGCGCTGGTGCGCTGGAATCACCCCCAGTTCGGCACGCTGACGCCGAACCGGTTCATCGGCCTGGCCGAGGAGGACGGTTCGATCGTGCAGCTGGGACGCTGGGTCCTCGCCACGGCCTGCCGCCAGGCCCGCCGCTGGCAGCTCGAACGCCCCGACGAGCCGCCGATCTTCGTGAGCGTCAATGTCGCCGTACGTCAGGTCTGGGACTCGGATCTGGTGGCGGACGTCGCGGAGATCCTCGCGGAGACAGGCCTGCCGGCACGTCTGCTGCAACTGGAGCTGACGGAGTCGGCGGTCATGGGCTCCGCCGGCCGGCCCCTCCAGGCGCTCCAGGCACTCAGTGACATGGGTGTGGGCATCGCGATCGACGACTTCGGCACCGGGTATTCGAACCTCGCCTACCTCAGCCGGCTGCCGGTGTCAGTACTGAAACTGGACGGTTCTTTCGTGCGGGGGTTCCAGTACGAGGGTGAGGGGGTCGCGCCGAACCCGGCCGACGAGATCGTCGTCGAGGCGATGATCCAACTCGCGCATCGGCTGGGGCTGACGGTCACCGCGGAGTGCGTGGAGACGGCGGCCCAGGCCGGCCGCCTGCGCCGTATCGGGTGCGACACGGGGCAGGGCTGGCTCTATTCGCGACCGGTGGGCGCGGACCGGATCTCCTTGCTGATGGGAGGCAGTGCGTGTCGGCAGGGGTGATCCGCCGACGCGACGTCACTGCGTGATCGTGGGCAATCCGTAGGCGTCCGCGATCAGTTCGTACGAGCGGAGCCGCATGTCGCCCCGGTGGGCGTGGGAGACGAGCATCAACTCGTCGGCTCCCGTGCGCTTTTGGAGGTCGTCGAGGCCTGTGCGGACCTCGTCCGCCGAGCCGTGGATGATGTTCGCCATCCAGGAGCTGATGAACTCCCGTTCCATCGGGCTGAATTCGTAGGCCTCCGCCTCCTCCGGGGCCGGGAACAGGCCCGGGCGGCCGGAGCGCAGGCGGGCCATGTTGAGGCCCATCGCGAGGACCTGGCGGCGGGCCTCGTTCTCGTCGTCGGTGGCGAGGGCGGAGACGCCGATGAGGGCGTACGGGGCGTCGAGGACGGCGGAGGGCTGGAAGGACTCCCGGTAGAGGTCCAGGGCCGGGACGGTGTTCTGCGCGGAGAAGTGGTGCGCGAAGGCGAAGGGGAGACCCAGGACGCCGGCCAGGCGGGCGCTGAAGCCGGAGGAGCCGAGCAGCCAGATGGGCGGCCGATGGGGAGACTGGACTCCGCCCGGGGACGTCGACTGGATCGGGCCGGGGATCGCGTGGATACGTCCGTAGGGGTGGCCGGCGGGGAAGTCGTCGTCCAGGAAGCGGGTCAGCTCAGCGAGTTGCTGGGGGAAGTCGTCGGCGCCCTCGTTGAGCCGCTCCGTGCGGCGGAGGGCAGCGGCGGTGGCGCCGTCCGTTCCCGGGGCCCGGCCGAGGCCGAGGTCGATACGGCCCGGCGCCATGGCTTCGAGGGTGCCGAACTGTTCCGCGATGACCAGGGGGGCGTGGTTGGGGAGCATGACGCCGCCGGAGCCCAGGCGGATGCGCCGGGTGTGGGCGGCGAGGTGGGCGAGGATCACGGCGGGCGAGGAAGAGGCCACGCCGGGCATGGAGTGGTGCTCGGCGACCCAGTAACGGTGGAAGCCGCGCGATTCCGTGAGGCGGGAGATGGCGACGCTGGCGCGCAGGGCCTCGGTGGCGGTGTGGCCGGAGCCCACGGTGACCAGGTCGAGGACGGAAAGGGGGACGGGGGCGGTGCCCCGCGTCTCGCCCCGGATCCCGTCCGCCGTCACCTCCGGCGTCGCGTCTGTCGTCACGTCCGGCGGCGTCCCGTCTGCCGTCACATGTGCCGTCGCGTCTGCGGTCACGATGGGTGCCTCCTGCTGCTGTCTGGTGCCGTGCGCTGTCCTCAGCCGGGCAACAGGAGGGGGGCTCCGTTTTATTCCGGCGCGGTCCCGTCAGACCTGCACCAGCGGCTCCTTGTCGAAGAGGGTGCCCAGGGAGGGGGCGTTCACCTTGCGCGTCGCCAGCCGCAGGGCCTCCCACACGGAGACCTGGTTCGCCGTGAGGACCGGCTTCGTCAGGTGCTTCTCCAGGGCCCCGATGTGCGACGCCGTGTGCAGCGCCGTGTCCGGGAGGAGCAGGGCCTCCGCGTCCGCGTCGTCGGCCGCCCGGGCCAGCGCGGTCAGCTCCGCCTCGCCCCACTCCCCCACCTCCGCCGCCGTGACGATCCCGGCACTGTGGACCGCCGTCACCTCGATCCCCGCCGCCCTCAGGAACTCCGCGAACAGTCCCGTCACGTCCGCCGGGTACGTCGCCCCGACCGCCACCTTCCGCACGCCGAGCTCCCGTACCGCGTGCACGAAGCCGAACGCCGTCGACGACGCCGGCAGGCCCGCGGCCCGGGCAAGGGCACGCACCTGCTCGTGGGCGCCCTCCCACCCGTACACGAAGCTGCCGCTGGTGCAGGCCCACACCACCGACTCCGCGCCGGACATCCGCAGCGACTCCACGCCCGCCGCGAGACGGTCCGCCGAACCCATCTCCAGGAGGGCGTCCACCCTGTGCGCGTCCTCACCGATGTCCGTATGGACCAGATCCAGCCGGATGTCGCTGCCGAGAAGCTGCTCGATGCGTTGGTAGTCGTCCTCGGCGGAGTGACCCGGGTAGAGGAATCCGAGTGCCGTCATGATCCAGCCCTTCCTGCTTGCCTTACGTGCCCAGCCTGCGCTGTTCCCGCTGTTCCTGCTGCTCCTACCGTTCTTCCGGCAGTGCCGGGGGCCAGGTGCGCGCCGACTCGTCCAGCAACGCCTGGTAGGGCCCCACGGCTCGGGTACCCAGTCGACGCCGCGCCGCCCCTGTCGTGACCTGGTTGGCCGAGATCACCGGGATGCGCAGTTCCGCCTCCAGTCGCGCGATCACGTCGTACGTGGGGAGGTTCGTGCAGCTGATGAACAGCGCCTCGGGCCGCGTCCCCTCCGTCGCCCGCCTCGCCATGTCCGCCACAGCGCGGTACGGGACCTTCCAGATGTGCCGGGTCAGGCCCATGTACGCGCATCCCGTGACCGTGACACCCGCCTCGGCCGCGTACTCCTCCAGGGCCCGCGTCACCGACACCGTGTAGGGCGTGACGAGCGCCACCCGGCGTACGGACAGTTCCGTGAGGGCTTCCAGCAGTGCTCCCGAGGTCGCCATTACCGACGGGACCTCGCCCGCGCGGGTCATCGCCTCGCACATCGCCCGCTCCCCGGCGACCCCGCCGACGAAGCTGCCCGAGGTGCAGGCGTAGGCGACGATCTCGGGGGCGATGACGTTCCATGACAGGCACTGGCCTCACAGTGAGGAACGACGGGGCAACGGACCGTACACACGCCCGTGTTGACGAAGGTAGGTTCGAGTGCGAGCGTGGTCAATCCGCGCATGTCAGACACACCCCGGCCACCCGGCCGACCCTCCTCTCGGCCTCTCGGCCTCTCCGCCATCCAGTCCGGCCTCCCGATCGGAAACGGCTCCCGATGCCCGCGCTCCCCACGCTCCTCGTCCTGGACGCCGATCCGCCGCCCCGCCTGGGCCGGCTCACCGGGCGGGCCCGGATCGTGCACGCCGACGAGACCACCCTCGCCGGGCAACTCCCTTACGCCGACGTCCTGCTCGTCTGGGACTTCGCCTCGCACGCCGTGCGGGCCGCCTGGCCGGGCGAGGGGGCGCGTCCGCGCTGGGTGCACACCGCGAGCGCCGGTGTGGACCATCTGCTGTGTCCCGAACTCGCCGCGTCCGACACCGTGGTGACCAACGCGCGGGGCATCTTCGACCAGCCCATCGCCGAGTACGTCGCCGCCCTGGTCCTCGCGATGGCCAAGGACCTGCCGATGACCCTGCACCTCCAGGAGCAGCGCGAGTGGCGGCACCGGGAGTCGCAGCGGGTCGCCGGGACGAAGGCCTGCGTCGTCGGGTCGGGCCCCATCGGGCGGGCGATCGCCCGGTATCTCAAGGGACTTGGTGTGACACCGGCGATCGTCGGGCGCACTCCGCGTACCGGCATCCACGGGCCCGCCGACCTCAACCGGCTGATGGCGCGAGCCGACTGGGTGATCGCCGCCGCTCCCCTCACCGCCGACACGCACCACATGTTCGACACCCGCCGCTTCGGAGTCATGCAGCCCTCGGCGCGTTTCGTCAACGTCGGCCGGGGACAACTCGTCGACGAGGCCGCGCTCGCCGAGGCGCTGTCGAAGCGGTGGATCGCGGGCGCCGCCCTCGACGTGTTCGAGCACGAGCCGCTCACACCGGACAGCCCGCTGTGGGAGGTGCCCGGGCTGATCGTCTCCCCGCACATGAGCGGCGACACGGTCGGCTGGCGCGATGAACTCGGGGCGCAGTTCCTCGAGTTGTACGAGCGGTGGGACGCGGGGAAGACACTGACGAACGTCGTCGACAAACAGCGCGGGTACGTACCGGGGCACTGATCCGACCGGAGGGGCGAACGATGACCGAGCTTGCCGAACTCACCGCAAGCACGCACTTCCTCTTTCGGAACGTACCTACACGGAGCGCCACTCCCGGAGGGAGGCTGAGCCAGGAATTTCCCTCATTCATGAGGGGGAGGATTCAAGTACCCGTTCAACATGACGGGGTTAATGTAACGGTCTTCACCCATACGTTCCCCGCATTCCCCGACGCATAACTCGCACCCTCTCGGGTAGCAGCGCGGCCATGGCTCCATCAAGCGCATCACCACTCGCACCACCATGTCCCAGACGCCGGTCGCTGCTCGCGGGGGTGGCGGCGCTCGGCACGCTCGGTACGCTCGGTTCCCTGGGCACCGGCTGCAGCCGGGTGTCCGCCGACTCCGGTGTCCCGGGCGGTGACCTTCTCGACCGGCTTCGGGCGCAGGGCGTCGTCCGGCTCGGTATAGCCGGTGAGATTCCCCAGGGATTCATCGACAAGGACGGCGAGCTGACCGGCGAGGCGCCCGAGCTGGCGCGGGTCATCTTCAAGCGGCTGGGGGTGGACCGGGTCCAGCCCGTACCCACCGAGTTCGGGTCGCTCATTCCGGGGCTGAATTCACAGCAGTTCGATGTCGTGGCCGCCGGGATGTACGTCAATCCGGAACGCTGCGAGCAGGTGATCTTCGCCGATCCCGACTACCAGATGCTCGATTCCTTCATTGTCCGCAAGGGAAATCCCAAGGATCTTCACAATTATCGGGACATTGTCGAGAAGAAGGCCAAACTCGCGACCGGTACCGGATATGCCCAGATCCAGCACGCCGTCGAGGCGGGATACAAGGAAGGCGATCTTCTGATCGTGCCGGACCAGGTGGCCGGACTGAACGCCGTCGAGGCCGGGCGCGTCGACGCGTTCTCCGGTACGGCGGTCACCGTCCGGCTGGTCGCGAAGAACTCCCGCAAGGCGGAGTCCGCCGAGGCGTTCGCCCCGATCATCGACGGCAAGCCGCGGGTCGACGGCGGCGCCTTCGCGTTCCGGCTGCCCGAGACGAAGCTCCGGGACGCCTTCAACGTGGAGCTGCACAAGATGAAGAAGAGCGGCGAGGTGTTCCGCATCCTCCGGCCGTTCGGCTTCACGCAGGACGAGATGACCGATCTCACGGCGAAGGAGTTGTGCGACGCATGACCTCCGGACTCTGGGAGCTAGTGCTCAAGGGAGTCTGGGTCACAGTCCAACTCCTCTTCTTCAGCGCGTTGTTGGGTGGCGTCGTCGCCTTCGCCGTCGGGATCGCGCGAACTCACCGGCTGCGGTCCGTGCGCTTCCTCGCCGGCTGCTACACCGAGGTCTTCCGCGGCACCTCGGCACTCGTGATGATCTTCTGGGTGTACTTCGTGCTGCCGCCCGCCTTCGGCTGGCAGCTCGTGCCCATGTGGGCGGGCACACTCGCGCTCGGGCTGACCTACGGGGCGTACGGCACGGAGATCGTGCGCGGCGCGCTGAACGCCGTCGACCCCGCGCAGCGTGAGGGCGGGATCGCGCTCGGGTTCACGCCCTGGCAGCGGATGCGGCTGATCCTGCTGCCGCAGGCGGTGCCGGAGATGATCCCCTCCTTCGGCAACCTGCTGATCGAGCTGCTCAAGGGCACCGCGCTGGTCTCCGTCATGGGCATGGCCGACCTGGCCTTCAGCGGCAACCTGGTGCGGCTCGCGCTGCAGGAGAGCGCGGAGATCTACACGTACATCCTGCTGATCTACTTCGTGATCGCCTTCCTCCTCACCCGGCTCATGCGCGGGCTGGAGAAGCGGCTGAAGGGCGGTGTCGCGTGACGTGGGACTGGGGCGCCGTACGCGAGTTCATGCCGCACTTCTGGGACGGGCTGCTCGTCACCCTTCAGGCGCTGGCCCTCGGGTCGCTGATCTCGTTCACGCTGGGGCTGGTCTGGGCGCTGCTGATGCGGACGCCGACGCGCTGGGTGCGCTGGCCGGTCGGGGTGGTCACGGAGTTCGTGCGGGACACCCCGCTGCTCGTGCAGCTGTTCTTCCTCTTCTACGTGCTCCCCGAGTGGGGCATCGCCGCCTCCGCGCTGACCACCGGTGTCCTCGCGATCGGGCTGCACTACTCGACGTACACGATGCAGGTCTACCGCGCCGGCATCGAGGGCGTGCCGCCGGGCCAGTGGGAGGCGGCCACCGCGCTCAGCCTGCCCCTGCGGCGCACCTGGACGGCCGTGATCCTTCCGCAGGCGGTGCGCCGGGTCGTCCCGGCGCTCGGAAACTACGTGATCGCGATGCTCAAGGACACGCCGCTGCTGATGACGATCACCGTGCTGGAGATGCTCGGGGAGGCGCGGCTCTTCTCCCAGGAGCACTTCCAGTTCACCGAGCCGCTGACCGTGATCGGCGTCGCCTTCGTCCTCATCTCCTTCCCCGCCTCCCTCCTCGTACGAGCTCTGGAGCGACGCCTTGCCAGTTGACACCGACAAAAGCCCTGTTTCAGACACGCCCACGGAACTGGTCAGGCTGGACCAGGTCACCAAGCGGTTCGGTGAGCAGACCGTTCTCGACAAGCTGAGCCTCTCCGTCGAGGCGGGGCGGCATGTCACGCTCATCGGTCCGTCCGGGTCCGGCAAGACGACCATCCTGCGGATGCTGATGACCCTGGCCAAGCCGGACGCGGGCACGATCACCGTCGACGGGGAGGCACTGTTCCCGGCGCCCGAGAAGCAGGTCCGCGAGGTGCGGAAGAAGATCGGGATGGTGTTCCAGCACTTCAACCTGTTCCCGAACATGAGCGTGCTGCGCAACATCACCGAGGCGCCCGTCACCGTCCTGGGCCTCTCGAAGGAGGAGGCGGAGGCACGCGGGCGCGACCTGCTGGAACTGGTGGGCCTCGCCGACAAGTGCGACGAGCGGCCGTCCCGGCTGTCGGGCGGACAGCAGCAACGGGTGGCGATCGCGCGGGCGCTGGCCATGCGCCCCCAGGTACTGCTGCTCGACGAGGTGACCTCCGCGCTCGACCCCGAGCTGGTCGCGGGCGTCCTCGACGTGCTGCGGGACATCGCCCGCACCACCGACATCACGATGCTCTGCGTGACCCACGAGATGGGGTTCGCCCGGGACATCTCCGACCAAGTGCTGATGTTCGATTCTGGCCATGTGATCGAGTCCGGTCCGCCGGAGCAGATCTTCAGCGACCCGAAGCAGGACAGAACGCGCGAATTCCTCAGCGCGATGCTCTGACCGCGCCGGAGAGGCGACGAAAGGCTACGAAAGCCCACGAGGAGCAATCTCCTCGATGCCTCTGTCATATGCCAGCTGAACAATCCCCTGCTAGGAGGCCGCGACCCCGGCGACAATCTCGTCAACGCCCCCTCCGCGTAGCCCCCTTGGCGGCTATCGTGGAGGGGATTGGCTGTCCGGATCACGGCTAAAAGCAAGCCAGGGGGAACACCGTGGCTCTCAAGCACGAGCCGACCGCGCCGCATCACTCGACCCAGGACGCCCTGCGCGTCCTGGAAACGGTGGCGCGACACTCCGCCGGTGTCACCGACGCCGAAATCGCACGCCAGACCCGCCTCGGCACGGACCGGCTCACCCCCCTCCTGCGCATGCTGCGCCGCGAGGGATACGTCGAACAGGCCGCCGACGGTTCGTACGTCACCGGCACCGCCCTCAGCCGCCTCGGCTCCACGCACGGCCACGACCAGGCCCTGCGCGCCCAGCTCCAGCACACCCTCGACCGGCTGCGCGACTCGGTGGGCGCGGCCGTCTACATGAGCCGGTACGTCGACGGCGAGATCCACATCACCCAGTGCGCCGACAGCGCGGCGACGCCCGCGGTCAACGAGTGGGTCGACTTCCGCTCGGCCGCGCACGCGAGCGCGATCGGCAAGAGCCTGCTGGGCCAGCTCGACCACAACAGCCGCCGCGACCATCTCGCCCGCCACAAACTGGCCCGCCTCACCTCGCACACGATCACCAACGAGCGGCTCCTGCTCTCCCACCTGGAGACCCAGCCACCCACGGTGCCGGTCCTCGACCTCCAGGAGTACGCGGTCGGCACGGTCTGCGCGGCGGTCCCGATCACGGCCGGCGCCACGGTCGGCTGCCTCGCTCTCTCCCTCCCCCTCCGCCACGCCCACCGCCTGCGCCAGGCGGCGGACCGCCTGAACCGGAGCGCGGGACCGGTACTGCTCTCACTGGCGATCTAGCCTCAGCGACTCCCCTGCCACCTGGTCCGGAGCACTCTCCCGGACCAGGTAGTATTTTTCCTGTCGCCAGCCGCGAGAGCGGTCGGCGAGAGTCACGCGCCGCTAGCTCAGTTGGTTAGAGCAGCTGACTCTTAATCAGCGGGTCCGGGGTTCGAGTCCCTGGCGGCGCACAGTGTGTGACCAAAGGCATCCTTCTCATCGGAAGGGTGCCTTTGGTCGTTTCCGGGGCCCCCTACCCGCCTGGAAGAGCCACTTTTGCAATAGGAGATTCGCGCGGCTTTCAATCACGCTTCCGGCACTCCCGAACTGACCGAGCCTCGCGCGAGGTGCACCTCCGTGAGGGAGCCGAGGTCAGAGTGCGTTCTGGCCGACGTCCAAGCGGTCGATCCAGCCGCCGAGGGACTCCCAGCCTGACCAGCCGTTGCTCGGGGCCGTCTGCCACATGTGCCACACGGCCTGGTCGGAGCCCCGGGCGAAGATCTCCAGGCGACCGTCGTTGTTCTGGCTGACGTAGAGGTCGTCGATCCAGCCGCCCAGGGACTCCCAGCCCGACCAGCCGTTGCTCGGGGCCGTCTGCCACATGTGCCACACGGCCTGGTCGGAACCCCGGGCGAAGATCTCCAGGCGACCGTCGGCGTTCTGTACGACCTTGATCATGTCGACCCAGCCGCCCAGGGACTCCCAGCCCGACCAGCCGTTGCTGGGGGCGGTCTGCCACATGTGCCACACGGCTCCGTCAGAGCCCCGGGCGAAGATCTCCAGGCGACCGTCGGCGTTGCGGGCTGTGGTGAGGCGGTCGATCCAGCCGCCGAGGGACTCCCAGCCGGACCAGCCGCTGCCGGGTGCCATCTGCCACTTGTGCCATACGGCCTGGTCCGAGCCGCGTGCGAACATCTCGAGGCGTCCGTCCGCGTTGTGGTCAACGCTGATCATGTCGACCCAGCCGCCCAGGGACTCCCAGCCCGACCAGCCGTTGTTCGGGGCGGTCTGCCACATGTGCCACACGGCCTGGTCGGAACCCCGGGCGAAGATCTCCAGGCGGCCGTCGTTGTTCTGAGCCACGGACAAGTTGTCGATCCAGCCGCCCAGGGACTCCCAGCCCGACCAGCCATTGTTCGGGGCCGTCTGCCACATGTGCCACACGGCCTGGTCGGAACCCCGGACGAAAAGCTCCAGGCGGCCGTCCGCGTTGCGGCCGTGAGTGACCATGTCGACCCAGCCGCCGAGGGACTCCCAGCCCGACCAGCCGTTGTTGAGGGCTGTCTGCCACTTGTGCCACACCGCTTGGTCTCCGCCACGGGCGAAGATCTCCATGCGGCCGACCGCGTTCTGCGAGGCCTCCCGTACGGCCGCGCCCGCGTTGAGGAGGCTACCGACCAGCTTGGTCGGGTCCGGGTCGGGGGTGACCTGCGTTCCCGTGGCCTGGAGGATCCGGCGCACGTCGGCGTGGGTGAGACCGGGATTCGCGGACAGCATCAGTGCCGCCGCGCCGGCGACCTTCGGCGTCGCCCCGGACGTGCCGCCGAAGGCGTTGCGGTACGCGGTGTCGGAGCCGCTGTCGCACGTCAGGTCGTGTGAGCTGTCACCGGGGGCGCAGACGACGATGCGGGAGCCGTAGTTGCTGAACCAGGCGCGCTGGTTGACCGAGGCGTCGTACGCCGTGGCGCCGACGAGGATCGAGCCCGTCTCCGGGATCTGCGAGCCGTCATCGGCCAGCGAGGCGTCCTTGTCGCCGTTGCCCGCCGCCACGCAAACAACCACGCCGTCGGCGATCGCCGTCTTGATGGCCGCGTTGACCGACGGCACCTGTTCGTAGTTGCCGAAGGCACTTGTCTGGACCTCAAGAATGATGACCTTGCGTCGGCCGCCGCTATCGGTGGTGCGCACCCAGTCGATGCCGCGCGCCCAGGCGTTGCCGCCGAGATCCGGGCCGGTGCCGGAGTCCGCCTGGACCGGCCACAGCGTGGCGTCGTACGCGATACCGGCCATGCCGACGTTGTTGGTCGAAGCGCCGCTCAGACCCATGACCCCGGTTCCGTGGTAGACCGAGCCGCCGTGGGACACGTCGGTGGTGCCGTCGAAGGCGTTGTGCGTCTGCGCGATGTTGGGCGCGAGGTCCTGGTGTGAGGTGCGGCAGCCCCAGTCGACGTCGGCGATCACCACACCGCCGCCGGTGGAACGGCTCCACGCCTGATCGACCCCGCAGCGGAAGATGTACCACTGGTTCTCGAGGCCCGTGGATGTGTCCACGACCAAGGTGCCGCCCGTCCCCACCAGCGGCTCGCTCAGCGGGCCCGCCGCGGCGAGCGTTCCCGCGCCCGCGGTGACCGTCGGCGGCAGCGCGCTGGGGACCGCTATGGCCCGCAGGACCTCAGGCAGCGCGTCCAGGCGCTGCGCGATCGCGACGGTGTCGGAGTCGTCGGCGAAGTGCAGGGTGAGGAACCGTGCGAGATGCGGTGTCTCATGTCCCTGGGCGGCCGCGTTCGCCTGGACTGCCGTGGCCTCCTCGGGGGTGATCTCGAAGGTCGGTTCCGCGGCAACGAGGTTGCTGGCCTCGATGATTCTGTTGAACTCGGTGAGCGTCGGCCCTTCGGTGAGGCTGCGTATCTCGGCGGGCGCGCCGTCGCCGCGCTCGGCGAGTGCCGGGGTGACGCCTTCGCGGAACTCGACCTCCACCACGCCCGGTTCGTACGACGGGCCTTGAGGGGAGATGCCTTCGGGGCCGCCGAAGCGTGGGAGCGGAGTGTGGCCGTCGTCCGGTGCCGTGGACGGACCGCGGGCGGCCGGTGCGCCGCCCGGCCGCGCCAGTTCGGCTGGTTCCTTGGGACCAGACTTGGCGGTGGCCGGCATCGGCATCGGCGCCCCGGAGGGTGCGGGCATGCCGGGTGCCCGCATCCCGGCGGGCCTCCCGGTGGCGGCCGCCGGATTCATGCCGGGCGCCTGCATACCCCCGGCCTCGGGACGTGCGGAGGCCGGCCTGCCGCCGGGGACCGGCATGTCACCGGCCCTCCTCGCAGGCGTGCCGGACGTCGAGGGGACGGGCATGCCGGACTGCTGGGCCGAGGGCTTGTGCCGGCCGTTGCCGGCGTCGTACCGGTTGCCGTGATGTGACATGGCTCCTCCGAGAGATGAGCGGGAGCTGCCTTGGGAAGGGCGAACTCGCGGTGGTATCAGGGCGAGTTCAGACAGCGTGACGAGATTCGAGTGCGGCTTCCGGAGTGGTCACAGGAGGCCGTATGTCGGTGCCGGGCACCGCACCCGGCGTTGCGGGAGCAGCTCTGGCTGCTGCGGGACTATCTGCCGGAGGCGGCGGGCTTCGCAGGACGACCGGGCCGCACTTGTCGCGCGGCCCGTCGAACTGCCCGACAGCGGGACACAGGTCGAGGCCGTGCCTGTGTCGTACGACTGTACGGACGGGGTTCGCGGCTGCGTTTTGGCGGTGGCCCGCCGCTTATCTCGACCCGTGGGTGCGGGCCGGGACCTCGTTGTTCGCGCGGGCGGGGGACGATTTCGTCACGCCTGGCGGTGCGTCGGCACGCGGACGATCTGGGCGCGGGCGGCTGGAGCGGCGGTGCGGCGACCTGCTCGGGCTCGAGTCCCTCGATGTGGAGTTCGGCCGCTCGTGGCCGACCGTTCGTGGCTCAGAAGCGCTGACCCCAGTTGGCGGTCGCGGAGACGCAGTCGTTCCATCCGAGCTGGGAGAGGTGGAAGTAGGTCACCCCGGCTCGGAGGTAGAGCTGGGAGCCCTGGTAGTTGGGCGTGTCCCAGACCGAGACATCCCATCGGCACCAGTTCACTGAGGAGATGATGTCGTTCCAGTTCTGTGTGTGCAGGAATCCGCGTGGAACACGGCGAAGGTCCGGCCAGGCCCGCCCGGGTCCGTTCTGCAACCAGTCTCCGCCCGCGTCCTCGTCCTCGTAGTAGTACGACAGCTCCGGAAGCGAGTCTGGGTTGCTCGTTCCGATGTCGTGAGGCGGTGCGGCGACCAGGTGATCGTTCAGCCCCTGAAGGGTCGTGAAGCTGTAGAGCACCTGGCTTCCCTTCTTGTCGACCCCAGGCGTCGAATACAGCGGTTGACCGTCGAATTCCCGTACTGTGTCCGGCTCGTTGGCCTCGCCGTCGATCACCACCATCATTTCGGGTGGCTGGTGCGGCCGCAGGGCCGCCGGGGGGCTCCCGTCGGTCGCTCCGATCATCATGACGTGATCCTCGTGCGACAGCAGGGGCGCATCGTCTGCCAGCCGGTTCACCAGCGCCTCGTACGAGTTGGCCCCGGATTCTGCGAGTACCTCACGGACCCGGGCCACCCGCTCCTCGTGACTGCCTTCTCTGCTCAGAGTACGAACCATGGCCGTCATCTCCTTGTGCGCAGCGATGAGTTTACCTTTCTGCGACTACGACCAGATTCCTCCCGCCTCAAGAACTCCGCAACCTCACTGAAATTTTGCGGCAGAGCGACACTTATTCATCCAATCACCACTTGTTGACACGGCAAATAGTGAAACTGAAACCAGAATTGGACGACACCGAGAGGGAGTTACGCAGGAAATAATTCCTCTTCAACATCGATGACGAATCCGAAAAGACCTTCATAGTCACCCTGCGACTGCCCACCGACCAGCCGTCACACCACGTGAATTGACCGGTCAACCAGGGGCGCTGTGTCATTCGCCGTCGCCAGCCGCCCGGTTGACATCGCCGCGAACGCGACGCCTACTGGAACAAGAGGCTCCACAAGACGGCAAACGAAACAGCCCTGAGGTGTCTCGCTGGTGCGACAAATTCTTCCGGCAGCCACCTTGTGGGCGCCGACTGCTCATCTGACGGTACGACAGCCCCCCTGACACGCAGTCAGCCCGTTGCCTGACCTTGGGCGAAGTAAGAAGCCATGAGCAGGAAAGCATGAGGAAAGAAGGAGAGCCCGATGACAGTCGATTCCAGAGGCAACTGGGCGGCACACCAGACCAACGGCGCCACGGTGCATATGAACCTGGACCAGGACAAGGCCGGAAACGTATCGGGGGACGCCTTCGTCAACGGCACTCACGGCGGCTGCCAGGGGTTCGTCCGAGGCGACGACTTTCTGGTCACCATCGAGTGGGACAACGGCCCGAAGGGGCGGTACACCGGCCATCTCGGCCTCGACTTGCGACTCTCGGGCGAAACCGTAGACATCAACAACCCGGGAAGCACGGCTACTTGGTTCTCAGACCCCTTGCCAATGATGGTGTGAGAATCCGGTGCTCCATCGGCGGCAATGAAGCCGTGGCGAGCTCATCGAGGCTGAGGCATGACGCGGGGTCAGTGGACTGTTCAGCGGCGAGACTCTTCACCAGCGGCCGGCCGTTCGCGCCGCCCGGGTGACCGCGTCGTACCAGTTCACAAAGGCGAGGGTCGAACCGGCGGAAGCCGCCGCTCCATGGCAGGAAAGGGCCCCTCGCAGTCGCGAGGGGCTCTTTCTCTATCTGCTCAGCAGCTCCTCGCGTCCCCGTTCCCGGTACCGGGTCAGTAGTTCTGTCACGTCGTCGTTCGTCAGGATGCGGTACGTCTGTTCGTTCGGGGGGCGCCACCAGACCGGGTCCGGGCAGCGGAAGCCCTCGTGTCTGAGGGCAGCCCGGTGGATCTTGTTGGTCGCGGTGACCGGCATGCGGTGCACGACGCGTACGAAGCGGGGAGCCATCTTCGTGCCCAGGTCGGGCTGGGCGGCCAGGAAGGCGGAGAAGGTGGCCGGGTCGAAGGTGCCGGCCAGGGTTGCCATGACCTGGTCGCCGGCCACCGGATCCGGCACCGCGTACACGGCGACGGCCACCGCCCCCTCGTACCGGGCGACGATGTTCTCGATCGTCGCGGCGGCCAGGTTCTCGCTGTCGACGCGCAGCCGGTCGTCCGCGCGGCCCGCGAAGTAGAGGAAGCCGTCCGGGTCCCGGTAGAAGAGGTCGCCCGTCCAGTACCAGCCTCCCCCAGTCTCGGCTTCGCTCGACCGGGGGGACCCCCATCTGCGGCGGGCCGACTCCGCCTCCGGGTTGCGCCAGTAGCCCTCGAAGGGGTTCGGGCCCCGGTTCACCAACTCCCCTATCGCAACGGTGCCGTTGAGCAGCCGGCCCGAGGCGTCCAGGGTGGCCGGCGGACACTCGGCACCGGTCGCCGGGTCGACCACCGCGAGATCGTCGGACGGTGCCGCCCGGCCGACGGCGTTGGCCGGGGTCCCCGGCGTCCACCGCACCGCCGCCCCGCCCTCGGAGGACCCGTATCCCTCGACCAGCCGTACTCCGAACCGGCGTTGGAAGGCCGCCGCGTCCACCGCCCCCGCCTCCGTGCCGAAGCCCAGGCGCAGGGGATTGTCCCGGTCGTCCGGCCGGGCGGGGGTCGCCAGCAGGTACTGGACCGCCCGGCCCACGTACGTGAAGTAGGTCGCCCCGTAGCGGCGTACGTCCGTCAGGAAGCCGGAGGCCGAGAAGCGGGAGCGCAGCGCGACCCCGGCGCCCGCCGCCAGGGCCGGGGCCCAGTCCGCGATCACCGCGTTGCCGTGGAACATCGGCATACAGACGTAGTGCACGTCGTCCGGGCGCACCCCGAAGGTGTCGGCCAGCGTCCGCCCGGCGGCGGCGAGTCTGCCCTGGGTGCAGATCGCGGCCTTGGGGGCGCCGGTCGAGCCCGAGGTGAAGTAGAGGAGGAGGCGGTCGGCGGGCGTGGCGCGGGAGGGGTCCGGCGCCGCGCCCGCGTAGGGGGCCAGCAGCGCCTCGTACTCCTCCGAGTCGGTCAACAGAAGGCGCAGGCCGGGGAGTTCGAGGTCGGCGAGGAGGGGGAGGTGGGTGCGCGCGGTGATGAGCACCGGGCACTCGGTGTGCAGGATGTCCCGGGCCAGTTCGGGGCCTCGCCGGGTGGGGTTGATGCCTGCGACGGCGGCGCCGGCGAGGGCCGCCGCGCTCAACCACAGGGGGTATTCAGGGGTGTTGTCGAGCAGGACGCCCACATGCGGCTCGGCGCCCGGCGGCAGCAGCTCCGTCAGGAGTGCGGCTCTGGCCGCCGCGCCCCCGGCCACCTCGTGATGCGTGAGCGTCCGGTCCTCGCACCACAGCCCCGGCCGGTGGTCGCCCCACCGTGCCGCCACGAGTTCCGCGACCGTGAGCCCGGTCGGCCCGGCGGGCTCCATGGATTCCTTGAGCTCCTTGAACTCCATGAGCCCGCACAGTAGTTGACGTACCGTCAGATGTGGAGACTCACGGCGAGTCGGTGCTCACGTCCCAGCCCTCGGGGAACCCGTCGCCCGTGGGGGTGTCGGTGCTGCTGTAGCCGCTGTCACCGCCGAAGAACATGTCGCCGACCGGTTCGAAGATCTGGCTGTAGGTCACCATGAACCCGACGCAGAACACCACGATCACGCCGAGGAACCCGAGGATGCCGGTCAGGGCCAGCCCGTGCCGGACCGGGCTCGGGCGGTGGGCCGTGGCGTTGATCTGCTCGCCCTCGCTGTAGAAGACGGTGACGAAGTCGCCCTCGATGACCGTGCCCGGGCCGTGCGGCTCGTCGAAGCGGACGGTGCGGCCGTCGCGCGCGACGAACTCGTAGACATGGTGCAGCGTCGTGTGCACGGAGCTGTCGCCGGAGCCGCCGCTCGTGGTCGTGTACGTCCGCAGGCAGCGCGCCTCCGCCGTCAGGCCGCTTTTCCAGGCGCGGCGCATCCGCAGCACCCGGCGGATCACGATCGTCGCCATCACGACGGCCAGCGCGATCATGAGCGTCGGCACCCCGTAGAACATGATGTCCATGGCGGTTCCCCCGGTATCTCGTTCGGTACGGTTCCCCGTACGCCGCCTCACCTGGTCCTGGGGGCGTACGGGGAACGTACCCGTGGGGGGTCGCGGATTTACTCAAGGAATGCTCAGAACCTGACGTCCGAGCAGGCGTAGAACGCGTTGGCCGTGTCCGCGATCGTCCACACGGCGACGATCACCTGCCGGCCGCTGAGCCCGGACGGCAGGGTGCCCGTGTGAGAGAGCGTGGCCGGCGGGCGCCGGCCGTTGTAGGGGACCGTGAGGAACGGGGTGAGGTTGAGGTCCGAACGGGTGAGGGCGTGGTTCTGGTTCCAGCCCGGCTTCGTGACGTAGTACTTGAAGTCGGTAGTGGCGTGCATTGCGGTGAACTGCCATCGGAACGTGTAACTCTGACCACCCGTCACCGCCGTCGCCGGCCAGGTGCCGCCGGACGGGGTCTTCGGCTGGTCGAGCGAGCCGAAGTTTCCGTGGTTCGCCGAGCAGATCTGGCCGTCGGCAGGTCCGGCGGCCGGGAAGCCCTTGGGGCCCTCGACGCTCTGCGGCTCCCACTGGATGTCACCGCAGCCCGTCACGGTGCCGTTCTGGCAGAGCTTCTGCCTGCTGATGGGAAGGTCGGTGTAACCGTGGCCGCTGGCGCCTCCGGCGGTGAGGACGAGGGCGCCGGTGGTGGCCAGGCCGACCACCGACGCGTACCACTTGGTCTTCTCGCGCATGCTGCCGCTCCTGCTGAACGTGGGGGAGGTTCAAGTGAGCCTTGCAGGTCTAGACCAAGTCCCAGATTATTACCGGCCCATGAGCATGTCCAGACCAATCACGCCCCCGGCTCGCTCCGCCCCGCGCAGAACGCGACCGTCAGGTCCTTCACCAGCGCCTTGCGTTCGTAGTCGTCCAGTTCGACCAGGCCGCGCAGCGTCAGCCGGGTCACCGTGTCCTCCACCGAGTCGACCACCGAGTTGAGCGCGGCGGCCCGGTGCTGGGCGTCCAGGGCGGCGATGCGGCGGCGGGTCATCGCGGCGGCGACCTCGGGGGCGTACTCCACCCGGACCGGCAGTACCGAGAAAACTTCCAGGCCGACCGGCGCCGTGTCCGCCGCGACCGCCCGGGTCAGCGCCTCCCCCGCCGTCTCCATCGCCCGCCGTCCCGCACCCGGCATCTCCACCGGCACCCGGACGAGCGCCGCCTCGACGCACTCGCGCAGGTAGGTCTCATGGTCCTCGACGCCGAGCGTGGCCCGCGCGGTGTCCCGCACCCGCCACACCACGAGCACGACGACCCGCAGCGCGACCCCGTTCGCGTCGGCCGCCGGCATCGGCTCGCCGCGCCAGTGCCGCAGCCGTACGTCGACCCGGGCGCGCAGCAGCAGCGGGTTGACCCACAGCAGCCCGGTGCGCCGGACGGTCCCCCGGTAGCGGCCGAACAGGCCGAGCACCCAGGCCCGCCCGGTCCGCCCGCGCGCCAGCCCGCCGAACCCGAACAGCCCCAGGGCGCCCGCACCGGCGAACGCCGCCCACTGGGCCGGACCGAGACCGGCGCCCGCGTACGTCAGTGGCAGTCGCAGCGCCTCCACCGCGACGGGCGGCAGCACACCCGCCCACCAGGAGGTGAGCACGCCCCCCGCCAGCCCGCCCGCACCGGCGAGCACGCCCACCGCGCCCGGCAGCACCCGCGCCGGGCGCTCCACCAGGTCGGGGTCGACCGTCGGCACCGCCGGGCGCGGCGCCGCCGGGGCGGGCCTGCGGATGCGTGGCTGCTCGCCCGTACCCTGTCTGCGCCCCACGACGGCCGGCCTCAGCGGTACCGACACCGGGTCGGGTTCGTCACGGAACAGCAGGTGGACGGGGATCTCGGTGGTCGCCTCGTTCTGGATGAGCCGGGCGGGCCTGGGCCCGCTGTCCGGGGGTCCGTCGGGCTCCGGTGTGTGTTCGGTGGTCGTACTCATTTGTGCCTCCAGCCTCCGCGCCAGATGCGTTCATGACCGCTGTGTTCGCCACTGCGTGCTGCGTTCGTGCCTGCGTGTTCCGGTACGACGGTGGTTCGGCGGTGGTTGGACGGTGGTTACCGGCCAACCCTCGTGTGGGTCACCAGGA
This sequence comes from Streptomyces sp. B21-083, assembly GCF_036898825.1. Classification (GTDB taxonomy): domain Bacteria; phylum Actinomycetota; class Actinomycetes; order Streptomycetales; family Streptomycetaceae; genus Streptomyces. The sequence goes on from NZ_JARUND010000002.1 coordinate 3,804,804, forward strand.
GAAGAGGCGGCGCCAGGTCTCCGGGCCCGGGTAGCCGTCGGCTGCGCCGCCCCGCCAGCCCTGGGCACGCTGGAAGGCCTCCACCGCGCGGCGGTCCGCCTCGTTCCAGCGGGCGTCGGGCCGGGTCGTGTAGTACCGGCCGAATCCTTTCTTCACCAGCTGCTTTCCGAGCAGGGTGATGTGCGGGCTGCTGGAGCCGGGCCGGAACAGTCCCCGCCCGGGGAACTCGGGGACCACTTTCCCGGCGGAGGGCGGACCGGCCGCGCCGGGAACCTCCTCGGGGCCTGTTCCGGGCGTGGTGCCGGGCACGGTGCCGGGGTCCGGCCCGGTGGGCGGTCCGCTCGGCGGGGCCCCGATGTCGCTGCCCGTTCCGCTCACCAGCAGGGCCCAGGTGCGCGGCCCCGGCAGTCCGTCCGCCGCCGAGCCCTGCCAGCCCTGGGCCTGCTGGAACGCCCGGGTCGCCCTGCCGTCCGCGGCCGACCAGCGCGGGCCGGGACCCGAGGTGTAGTAGCGGGCGCCGCCGCGCGCCACGAGCATCCGGCCGAGCTGGGTGACGTACCTGTTGTCGGCGCCGGGACCGAAGTACGTCCGCCCCGGGAAGCGGGCCGCGTCCGGGGAGCCGCCGGGCGCCGCTCCCCCACCGCCGTCCGGATCGCCCGTACCGCCCGTACCGCCCGGGTCGTCGGTGCCGCCCGGGTCCGAGATGCCGCCCGTGTTCGCGGCGAGGCCCTTGTAGCGGTAGGCCTGATAGCGGTCCGAGTGGCTCCAGTACGCGTACGGGGTGGCCTGCCTGCGGGCGTACGGGCGGGTCTCCTCGTAGGCGGTGTAATAGGTGTGCGTGTAGTCCGTCCAGCCGCCGAAAATGACGACGTGCGAGCCCTTCTCCGGGTCTGACGGATTGTGGAACAGGAGAATGTCGCCGGGTTGCAGATCCTCCTTGGGAATGCGTACGCCGTACTTGTCGAGGCTGCCCGTCCATTCGTTGCCTGCGAGGTTCCAGGCCATGGAGACGAAGCCCGAGCAGTCCTGCCGGTAACCGTCTCCCCAATAGGTGCTCATGCTGTACGGGACCCGCGCGGCGACCCAGGTCCTGGCCCGGTTGATGATCTCCGACCTGGTGGTCGCCCGGAGCTTTCCCGCGGCCGGTTTTCCGGGTGGGCCGTGCAGCGGGGCCTTGCCGCCCTGCGGGGTGTCGGGCTCGTCACCTGCGGGTACGCCCGGGAGGTGCGGGGCGTGCGGGGCGGCTGCGGCCGGGAGGGCGTACCCGGCGCCCAGCACCGTCGAGGCCGTCGCGGCGACGACGAGGGTCCGGCGGACCGCCGTACGGGCGGGTCCGGGGCCCGTTCCCGACACCGGTCCGGAATACGGTGCGGACCGGCGCCGGTGAACACATCCGGGGCATTCGCAGTCGCTCGCGGGATCGAATTCCTCGAATACCGGAGTCGCCATACGATTCCCCTCACGTCCCAGGCGATGACTTGCGCGCTTCTGCACCATCGCAGTTTCTCAACTGTCGCCCGCTGTCGCATGTTGACGGTCCGAATGATGTACACGTCCGCCGCGCGCCTCGGCGGTCCGGACCACTCACCGGGGTCGGGTAGAGTTGTCGACGTCACCGCGCGCCGCTAGCTCAGTTGGTTAGAGCAGCTGACTCTTAATCAGCGGGTCCGGGGTTCGAGTCCCTGGCGGCGCACAGACAGACGGCAGGCCCTCCGCTGACGCGGGGGGCCTGTTCGCGTGGTCTCCACCGGTCGGCGGAAACGGTACGTAAACACTTCGGAACCATCCGTGCACAAGCGGTCCCGTATGCACCAATCCGGCTCAACAGCCGTCACAATGAGCGCGTATGACCGGTAAACACCGTGTTTCGCGTCTTGCGATCATGCTGAACGGCGTAGAACCCTGGGCGCAGGATGCTGCGGATTCGCGGCAATTGGGGGCGGGACCGGTTGCGCCGGCGCGGGGATGGGGCCCCGCTCATGAACGGATGCCGAGGGGGGCATCATGCAACCGGAAGGGCACTCTTCCATGTCTATAGAGTGTGGATGACGTGGGGGCAGTGGTCCTTTACTGATGCGTTTGTGAAGGCCGAGGGGGGCCGAGCAGACGCAAGGAACCGACGAACACGCGATGACTCGCGTGTTGGGGGGATGACTCATGACGTCGACGCCGACGGGCGCCCGGCATACCTTCGACGGATCTCAGACGGCCCAACTCAGGCTGCCGTCGAACCGGACCGGTGGTTTCCGCCGGATCAAGACGAGCTTGCCGAAGTACGACTACGAGCACTACAGCCGACTGGCCGGACCCCTCACACAGCCCGACCCGACCAAGCCGTACACGGTCAAGTACCGCTCCCTGCTCTCGCAGGAGCCGCACCGGATACGGGCCGCGCTGATGCTGGGCGCGGCGCCGCTGCTGTCCATCGTCCTGCTCGTCTGGCTGCTCCAGCCCGCGCACTGGACGGAACGCGACTACCCGGCGTTCGACTTCCTGCCGGCGCTCGACATCGTCATGCTCGTCTCGATCGGTCTGATCGAGCTCTTCCGCTGCCTGAACGTGCTGTCGAACGCGCACGCCACACTGGTCGCCCGCGACCCGATCCCGGTGGTGCCCGAGACCGGCACGAGAGTGGCTTTCCTCACCTCCTTCGTGCCCGGCAAAGAGCCGCTGGACATGGTGACGAAGACGCTCGAAGCCGCGGTGAGAATCCGGCACCGCGGCCTCATGCATGTCTGGCTGCTGGACGAGGGCGACGACCCGGACGTGAAGGCGGTCTGCGCCCGCCTGGGAGTGCACCACTTCTCCCGCAAGGGCGTCGCGAAGTGGAACCAGCCCAAGGGCCCGCACCGCGCCAAGACCAAGCACGGCAACTACAACGCCTGGCTCGACGCCCACGGCGACGACTACGACTTCTTCGCCTCCGTCGACACCGACCACGTACCGCTGCCCAACTACCTGGAGCGGATGCTCGGCTTCTTCCGTGACCCGGACATCGGCTTCGTCATCGGCCCGCAGGTCTACGGGAACTACGACAACTTCGTCACCAAGGCCGCCGAGTCGCAGCAGTTCCTCTTCCACGCGCTGATCCAGCGGGCCGGCAACCGCTACGGCTCGCCGATGTTCGTGGGGACCAGCAACGCCGTACGTATCAGGACGCTGAAGCAGATCGGCGGCCTGTACGACTCGATCACCGAGGACATGGCGACCGGCTTCGAGATCCACCGCCACAAGAACCCGGCGACGGGCAGGAAGTGGCGCTCGGTCTACACACCGGACGTGCTCGCGGTCGGCGAGGGTCCCAGCGCCTGGACGGACTTCTTCACCCAACAGATGCGCTGGTCGCGAGGGACGTACGAGACGATCCTCAAGCAGTACTGGAAGGGCTGGTACTCGCTGCCGCCGAGCAAGCTCTTCAACTACACGATGATGATCATCTTCTATCCGATGTCCGCCCTCAACTGGATCCTGGCGGCGCTGAGTTGCGCGCTGTTCCTGGGCCTGGGCGCCTCGGGTGTGAACATCGACCCGACCGTGTGGCTGATGCTCTACGGCAACGCCTCGGCGCTGCAGATCGGCCTGTACATCTGGAACCGCCGGCACAACGTCTCCCCGCACGAGCCGGAGGGTTCGGGTGGTGTGGCGGGCATGGTCATGTCGGCGCTGTCGGCGCCGCTCTACGCGAAGGCCCTGATCGACTCGGCGCTGCGGCGCAAGAGCAAGTTCGTGGTCACGCCCAAGGGCGACTCGGCGAGCCCGGACCGCTGGTTCGGGACGTTCCGGTACCACTGGTACTTCATCCTGATCTTCGGCGGCTCGATCGCGGCCGGTTTCACCTTCGGGCACTCGCACCCCGCGATGATCATCTGGGCGACGTTCGCCACCGGGATCACCGCGACGCCGATGGTCGTCTGGCGGCTCATGCTGCGCCAGGAGAAGAAGAAGCTCGCCGCCGGCCCGGCCGAACCGCAGGACGCCGTGCCCGTGCCGCAGCCGTTCGTTCCGGCCCAGCCGACGCCACAGGCGCCACACGGCTCACATCCGTCGCACGCCCCACACGCCCCCCACTCCACCCATGCGCCGCAGCACAAGCCCCAGTGGGCCGCGTCGGGCGGGACGGGCGGGGGCAGCGTAGGGGGCGAGGGCAACGACCAGACCATGCAGATCGCCCTTGGTGGACATGGGGGACGTAAGGAATGAAAGACCGTGCAGGCCGCCGCCGCGCCCGTCGACTCGCGATAGGCACGGCGGTGGTCCTCGCGTTGGCGGGGATGAACGGGCCGTGGGTGTATCGCTTCAGTACCGAGAAGTACCACGACTACAAGATCAACAGACCGGAGTACAAGGCCGAGAACGGCAAGTGGGAGGTGGTGAACTTCCCGGAGAAGTACCGGCAGAACACCATCCACGCCGCCCTGCTGCACACCGGCAAGGTGCTGCTCGTCGCGGGCTCCGGCAACAACGCGGACAACTTCGACGCGAAGAAGTTCGACACGCGTATCTGGGATCCGGCTCTGGGCACGATCAAGAAGATCCCGACGCCCGCCGACCTGTTCTGCACCGGGCACACACAGCTCTCCAACGGCAATCTGCTGATCGCGGGCGGCACGAAGCGGTACGAGAAGCTGAAGGGTGACGTCACCAAGGCCGGCGGCCTGATGGTCGTCCACAACGAGAACCCGGACAAGCCGATCACCCTCCCGGCGGGCACCAAGTTCACCGGCAAGGAGACCGGCAAGACCTTCGTGTCGAAGGACCCGGTCGTCGTGGAGCGCGCGACGAAGGTCTTCGACAAGGCGACGGGCGCGTTCCTGCGCAACGATCCGGGGCTCGGCCGGATCTACGTCGAGGCGCAGAAGAAGGGCGCCAAGTACGAGACCGGCACCCAGGACAACTACCGCGTGCAGGGCCTGTCGGGCGCCGACTCCCGCAACACGTACGGCATCGCCGAGAAGCTCGCGCTGGACAAGAAGGACTTCCAGGGCATCCGGGACGCCTACGAGTTCGACCCGGTCGCCGAGAAGTACATCAAGGTCGACCCGATGAACGAGGCCCGCTGGTACCCGACGCTCACCACCATGTCGGACGGCAAGATCCTCAGCCTCTCCGGCCTGGACGACATCGGCCAGCTGGTGCCGGGCAAGAACGAGGTGTACGACCCGAAGACCAAGAAGTGGACGTACACGACCCACACCCGCCAGTTCCCGACGTATCCGGCGATCTCCCTGATGCAGAACGGCGAGATGTTCTACTCGGGCGCGAACGCGGGCTACGGCCCCGACGACGTCGGCCGTGACCCGGGCGTCTGGGACGTGGCGACCAACAAGTTCACCAAGCTGAAGGGTCTGAGCGACCCCAACATGCTGGAGACCGCCGGCACGGTACTGCTGCCGCCGGCGCAGGACGAGAAGTACATGGTGATCGGCGGGGGCGGGGTCGGCGAGTCCAAGCTCTCCAGCAAGAAGACCCGCGTGATCGACCTCCTGGCGGCCGACCCGAAGTTCACGGACGGCCCGTCACTGGAGAAGGGCACGCGCTACCCGCAGTACTCGATCCTGCCCGACGACACGGTGATGATCTCGGGCGGCTCGGAGGACTACCGGGGCCGTGGCGCCTCCAACATCCTCCAGGCCCATATGTACGACGCGAAGACCGGCAAGCTGAGGAGGGTCGCCGACCCGCTGGTGGGCCGCAACTACCACTCGGGCTCGATTCTGCTGCCCGACGGCCGCATCATGTACTTCGGCTCGGACTCCCTGTACGCGGACAAGGCCGACACCAAGCCGGGCAAGTTCGAGCAGCGCATCGAGATCTACACGCCGCCGTACCTGTTCCACGACGCGCAGCCCTCGCTGTCGGGCGGCCCGCAGACGATCGCGCGCGGTGCGTCGGGCACGTTCACGTCGCGGCACGCGGCCACGATTCTGTCGGCGCGTCTGATCCGCCCGAGCGCCTCGACCCATGTCACGGACGTCGACCAGCGCTCCATCGCCCTCGACCTGAAGAAGACGAAGGACAGCATCACGGTGACGGTCCCGAAGAACCGGAACCTGGTGGAGTCGGGCTGGTACATGCTCTTCGTGACAGACGACCAGGGCACCCCGAGCAAGGCCCAGTGGGTCAAGGTGCCGTAGCAGACGACGACAAGGGTGCCCTTCCAAGGAAGGGCACCCTTGTCGCACCTAGGGACGCGGGGAACTGCGCGACCAGCCACAACGGCCCCGCAGCCGACAACGCACCCCCCACACCTCACCCACTCGCTTCCGCAAGCTTCAACGCATAAGAAGCCCACCACTGCCCGGCCTTCGGCCCACCCTTGCACTCCCCGTCGGACTCCCCCGGCCGCTTGACCCAGAGATACGCGTCCACCAACGGGTCCGCCGTCTTCACCGTCGGAGCCTCCCCCAGCGCCCTCCCGGGAGGATTGCACCACTTCTCGTCCGCGTCGCCCCCGCTGTAGGGCCCGTTCCCATTGCGGGACGTGTCCACCACGAAGTGCTTGCCTCCCACCTTCGCCGACAACTCCTTGCCGTACGCGATGGAATCAGCCGTCGAGTAGAAGTTGGACACGTTGACGGAGAACCCGTCCGCCTTCTCGATGCCCGCCCACTTCAGCGGCTCGAAGATCTGGTCGGGATGCGTCCACCCCGCGTTCCCCGCGTCCAGGTACACCTTCGTGTTCCGCAGCGCCGACAGCTTCTCGATCGCGCCGTTCAACAGGTCGTACCGCTCCTCGTGGAACTCGTCCTGGGTGCAGCCGTCCACGAGGTGGAGGATCGCGTCGGGTTCCAGGATCACCGTGGCCGCGCGGTCGCCGATACCCTTGGCGACGCCGTCGATCCAGGCGCGGTAGCTGTCGCCGTCGGCGGCGCCTCCGCTGGAGTACTGGCCGCAGTCGCGGTGCGGGATGTTGTAGAGGACGAGGAGGGCGGAGCGGTCCGCCTTCTGCGCGGCCTCCGTGAAGCCGCGCGCCTCCGCCTCCGGGTTCTCAGGGCTGATCCACTCGCCGGTCGGCTGCTGGGCGATCTTCCGGATCTGCTCGGCGTCGGTGGTCTTGTCGTCCTTGACGTACGCGGCGACCTGTTCCGCCGCGTTGCCGTCGGGGTTCACCCAGAACGGGTTGGTCCCCTTGGGCTGTTGGGTGATCCGGGCCCCCGCCTCCCTGGCCGGCTCGTCGCCGTCCCCCTTGCCGGAGGACGAGGAACAACCGGTGAACAGCAGTGCCGCCCCCAGCACCGCCACGGACGCCCTCCCCCAGGTCGCCCCCCTGCTGCCGAACATCGAACTCCCCCTCGGATGCACTGTCCTGGTCCCCCCTGGATGCAGTGTCGTAAGCCTCAATCCTGACATAGGTGGCCGGGCGCCCACGAGGTCGCCAGAGCCTTGTCGGCTACCTGTTACAGCGTGTTCGGGCGGGGTACCCCAGTGCCTCAGGCCTGAACAGCGGGGCCTGGGCGCCGCTGACGGGACAGCTCGTAGAACTATCTACTACCTGCGTGGATAACTCAGAGCCACTGGACGGGGACTTGGCGTCAATCACGTCTAGGCCTGGACGCCCATCCGTTCTACAGTCGTCTCGGGGACGGGCACCGAACCTCCCGCGCCGGTCGCCGGGTTACTCCCGCAGCCCGTGCGCGCGCGGTCGAGGACCAGCCCGGTCGACGGCTCTGGGGGGAGCGGGTCGTCGACCGGGCAGGGTGAGACGGGTGGGGTGGACCCACCGATGGCATCGCGTCAGGCGGCCTCGCCCGTCAGATACGCCGACACGATCACGTTCGCCGTGTAGGTGCGGGAGGCCCGGTCGAACGTGCCGCCACAGGTGATGAGCCGGAGTTCCGCTCGGCCCGACTGCCGGGTGCCATACGCCTGTTGGGCGTCGAAGCGGTCGCGGGGCAGGACCCGGACGTCGTCGACGGTGAACTCGGCGACCTTGCCGTCGGCGCGGGTGACCCGGATCGTCGCGCCCGGCCGCAGGGTGCTGACCTTGTAGAAGACGGCCGGCCGGGTCTCGGTGTCGACGTGTCCGACGAGGAGCGCGGTTCCGGCGGCGCCGGGCCGGGTGCCGGATCCGTACCAGCCCACGACGCCCGCCTGGTCGAAGGGCGGCGGGTCGATCGCGCCGCGCCGGTCGAGGCCGCGGGCCACCACCGGGGCCTGCACGCCCAGTTCGGGGATGTCCACGCGCTGCGGCACGGCGCCGCTCAACGGCTCGTGCGCGGGCGGGAGTTCGAGGTCAGGGGGGCGGCCGACCGCGGCGATGTCGCCGGTGGTCGGCGCGGATATGCCCTGGCGTACGTCGGTCACCTCGCGGCCCCATGTCCACAGCCCGAGCAGCAGCAGCGCCCAGGCCACACCCATGGTCAGGCGTCCGGTGCCGGTGCCGGTGCCGGAGGGCCGTTCGCGGTCGTCGTCGGACATGGCGTTCAGTCCGTCCCACGGCCCCGGCGGACCCCGCGCACCGCGACGACGACCGCCGCCACACCCGCGAGGACGAGACCGACCACCGTCTGCCCGGTACCGGGGCCGGTGCCCCGGGCGTCGGCGGCCAGTTCGTCCGCCGCACCGCCACCGCCGGCGGGCACGGGAGCGAAGGGCGAGGCGGCCGTCGTACGGGAGGGCTCGGCGGAGGACGGCTGCCTCTCCCCCGCACCCACGCCCGCACCGTCGCCCTCGCCTTTCGCGGCCACGGCGAGCGCGCCCTTGACCTTGGCGTGCCGTCCGTCGCAGCCGACCGTGACGTCGTACGTGCCCGGGCCGAGCGTGGAGCGGACCCGGGACCCTCCGACGAGCGCCCCGTCCTGCCCCTGCCTCGCGAGCAGGACATCGGCGACGAACGCCTCCGACGTCGCGGTCCCCGTCTTCCCCGTACAGCCGTGCACGACCAGCTGTACGTCGCTGCCGGGGACCGGGGACGCCGGGGTCACCGAGATGCCCCCGTCGGCGGCGTACGCCACGGTCAGGGGGGTGAGGGCGGCGGCGACCACGGCGCCGGCACAGAGAGTGAGTCGAATGGAACCCATCGTGAACCTCCAGACATCTGGAGACTCCTCCTCCGGGCTCGCCCTCGCATCCAGGAAGGTCGCTGGCTACTCCGAACGGGCGAATACGGAGAACATAAGCTGCTTTCCCGCTCACAGAGCATTTCGTTCTCAGGGGTCACAGACGCACAAACCACATTTCGAAGAGCGACCAGTCGGCAATACCTGCGGGGGAACAGACACGCACACAGTGGGCGGTTACACCCGCATCTCGGACAACGGCCAGATCGGTGACGGTCGAGATGGCCGTGACGGCGTGATCCGTCAACGAGACGACGTGTACGACCTGGCCAAGCTGAAAGGCTGCGAGGTGCACCGCGTCTACGAGGACAACGACACGTCCGCGTACAAGCGCCGAGTGCGGCGCGCCGGATTCGAGGAGATGGTCCGCGACCTCCAGGGCGAGATCATCAACGGCATCCTGGCCTGCAACATCGACCGCATCGCCCGGCAACCGCGCGACCTTGAGCGGCTCATCGACGTCTACGAGCACGCCCGTCGGCCCATGGTCTTCGCGACGACCGCGGGCGACTACGACCTGACGACCGCAGACGGACGATTTCAGGCCCGCATCTATGTGACCATCGCGAACAAGTTCTCTGCGGACTCCGCTCGTCGCATCGCTCGGCAGAAGCTCGCCGAGGCTGCCGACGGAAAGCCTCACATGGGGCAGCGCGCCTTCGGATGGAAGGACGCCGAACGCATCGACGAGCGGGAAGCGGAACTCCTCGGAACCGCCCGCAGGGATGTGGTCTCGGGAAAGAGGCTCGCCACCGTGCACCGGGAGTGGGCAGAACTGGGCGTTCGCGGGCCACAGACCCTACCGGGCAGGACGATCGGTTACAGCAGTGTGATGTACGTGCTGCGAAACCCCCGCCTGTGTGGATACCGCGCCTACATCCCACAGGCAGTCCGGGAGCGGTCAGGCCGGGTGAACCCCGCCGAATACCTGGTCGAGCGCATGGATGGGACGCCCGTCAAGGGGCAGTGGGAAACGATCTTCACGCCCGAGGAATGGCGGGAGTTGATCGAAGTGCTCGACGCACGCAAGAACACCGGCAAAGGCCGGAAGGCAGGGAGCACGGTCACCAAGCGGTTGCTGACCGGTATCGCCCGCTGCGCCAGGTGCGGGAGCGGCTTGTCCTCCGGGATGTACGCACGAACCACTGTGAGCTACGAGAAGTACGGGTACTACTACTACTGCCGGAAGGCAGACGGCGGGTGCGGAAAGCTGGCCCGCAGCGGTCCACTGGTGGACGGCCATGTGGAGAACCTGGTCCTGGAAGATCTGAAGAAGCAGGCGCGCGACGTGAAGCCGGTCATCCAGGAGGCCCCGGAGTTGATCAGGGCCGGCGAGAGACTGAAGCAGATCGATGCCGACAAGGCCGAGGCCCGCCGACTCCGCGCCGATGACCTCCTCTCCCTCGCGGAGTTCGCGCGTGAAATGCGGCGGCTGGAGGAGACCGAGGGGAGGATCAGGCAGGAGGCCCACGGTCTTTCAGCCGCGGCGGCCCGGGCGGGCACCGTGGCCACGCGAATTGTCCGGGAGTGGGAAAACTACACCGTTGACATGAAGCGCGCAGAGATCGTGCGGAGCGTCGAGGCCGTGGTGATCAAGCCTGCCGGCAAGGGAGGAGCACAGCGAGGTGCCTTCCGGTCCGAGCTGATCGAGGTCGTGTGGAAGTGAGCCATGGCTTGAACCGGGATCGGGCTGCGCCCTGATGCCCCCGACGGTGTCATCGCCCCGAATGCCGGACTGAATAACATGGTGAACCCGCACGTCCACGTACCGCAGGAGTCCGCACCCATGACAGAGCGCAAGCCCATCGAATCATGGCTCACCGACATGGACGGCGTGCTGATGCACGAAGGCGTCCCGGTACCCGGCGCGGACGCCTTCATCAAGAAGCTCCGCGAGTCGGGACGTCCGTTCCTGGTCCTCACCAACAATTCGATCTATACCGCGCGTGATCTGCACGCCCGGCTGAACCGGATCGGGCTTGAGGTGCCGGAGGAGAACATCTGGACGTCCGCCCTGGCCACCGCCAAGTTCTTGGACAACCAGCATCCCGGCGGCACCGCCTACGTGATCGGCGAGGCCGGCCTGACCACAGCACTGCACGACGCCGGTTACGTGCTGAGCGATTCCGACCCCGATTTCGTGATCCTGGGCGAGACCCGAACGTATTCGTTCGAGGCTCTGACCAAAGCGATCCGGCTGATCAACGACGGCGCTCGGTTCATCGCCACCAACCCGGACAACACGGGGCCCTCCCCCGAGGGAGTCCTTCCGGCGACCGGATCCGTCGCCGCACTGATCACCAAGGCAACCGGCAAGGAGCCGTACTTCGTCGGCAAGCCGAACCCACTGATGATGCGCACTGCGCTGAACACCATAGGAGCACACTCCGAAACCAGCGCCATGATCGGTGACCGCATGGACACCGATGTGCTGGCTGGTCTGGAAGCCGGGATGGAAACCTTTCTCGTACTCACCGGTGTGACGACCAGGGCTGATCTCGATCACTACCCCTACCGGCCGACGAAGGTGGTGGATTCCATCGCGGACCTCGTCGACCTCGTGTGACTGCCTGCTACTGGAATCGCGATCCGGTTGCCCCCCGTCCTCTGCGTCTGCGCACCAGCACCGCGCCGCCGACGCCGACGCCGACAAGGACAACAGCGGTCGCAGCCGCTGCCACCGGCGAGCCGAGTCCGGTGCGGGCGAGTTCGTCGGTGAACCCGGCCCTCGCGTCAGGGGCGGGATCGGGCGTCTCGTCGGGGGCGGGGCGGGGCCTCTCGTCGGGGGCGGGACCGGCCTTGATACGGAAGCGGTAGTCGTTCGACTGCCCCACCCAGTCTCCATCGTCGCCATGCCGCTGGACGACGGCCGCATTGGCGACGATCTCATTGGGTACGGCGTCCGAGGTGACGGCGAGGCGTAGCTTCACGGTGAGGGTCTTGCCGGGGCCGACCGTAAAACCGGGGAAGCCGTCGGCGACGGCGCCTACGGTCTCCTTCGCGTCGGTCACCTCGAACCGGACGGCGTGCGGATGTACCGCCCCAGCACCTTCTGCGTCCACCGCCTCCTCGTAGAACTCCAGACGGGGCTGCGACGGCTTCAGAGCCCGCCGCGCGTCGACGAGGACGATGACCGGGTGAATGCCCGCACAGGTTCGCGAGGTGGTGTTGGTGAGGTCCAGATACCAGGTGCCGTAACCCCCGCCGGCATCGTAGGCGGCGGGGCCGCCGTGGATGCGGGTGGTGAGTGGGAAGGCGGCCTTGTTTTCGGGGGCGCCGCAGGTGGCCGCGTACGCCGGGGCGGGCAGGGCTCTCAGTACGGCGAGAAGAGCGGCGGCGGTGAGGGTCCCGGTCATGGTCACACATGTGCATAGTCGCATGAACACATGACCATGCCGGAGCGGTGAGGGCAATGGACGGCACCGCTCCGGGAAGTGTGGGGCCAGGCCCCGAACGGCCGCGCGAATGCGCCCGATCGGCGGAGGAAAGCCTCACGGCATGGCACGGCGAGATGCCATCAGCAGAGGCCGGACCATCCGGTGCCAGGTCTCGTCGGCGGCGACAGCCTGCGTGCATGCGAAAGTGGACGGCATGACTGGTACGACTGGTACGACTGGAATGACCGGCACGTCCGGTGCTCCCCTCCGCCTCGGCCTCGTCGGCTACGGCCTCGCGGGGTCCGTCTTCCACGCCCCGCTGATCGCCGTCACCGAGGGCCTCGTCCTCGACACCGTCGTCACGGCGAACCCCCAGCGGCAGGCGCAGGCCCGCGACGGACACCCGGGCGTCCGGGTCGCCGCCGACCCGGACGAGCTGTTCGCCCGCGCCGACGAGCTGGACCTGGTCGTCATCGCGTCCCCGAACAAGACGCACGTCCCGCTCGCGACCGCCGCCCTCAAGGCCGGCCTGCCGGTCGTGGTCGACAAGCCGGTCGCGGGCACGGCGGCCGAGGCGCGTGACCTCGCCGCCCTCGCCGACCAGCGGGGACTACTCCTCTCCGTCTTCCAGAACCGCCGCTGGGACCATGACTTCCGGACGCTCCGGAAGCTGATCGCCGAGGGCGAGCTGGGTGACGTGTATCGGTTCGAGTCACGGTTCGAGCGGTGGCGGCCGCAGACCAAGGGCGGCTGGCGCGAGTCCGGCGACCCGGCGGAGTTCGGCGGACTGCTGTACGACCTCGGCAGTCACGTCGTCGACCAGGCACTGGTCCTCTTCGGCCCCGTCGCCTCCGTGTACGCGGAGACGGACATCCGCCGCCAGGGCGCCGAGACCGACGACGACACGTTCATCGCGCTCACCCACACCAGTGGCGTGCGCAGCCATCTGTACGTCTCCGCCACCACCGCCCAACTCGGCCCGCGCTTCCGGGTGCTGGGCTCACGCGCCGGGTACGTGAAGTACGGCCTCGACCCGCAGGAGGCCGCCCTGAAGGAAGGCGGCCGGCCGGGGGACGTCGGCTGGGGGCTCGAACCCGAGGGCATGTGGGGGCGGGTCGGCGCCGGGGAGTCCCCGCTGACCGGCGGCGGCCGGCCGGAGCCGACAATGCCGGGCGCGTACGAGAAGTACTACTCTGCGATCGCCGCGGCCCTGCGCGACGGCGGCCCCAACCCGGTGACCGCGCTGGAGGCGGCAGCCGCGCTCGACGTACTGGAAGCGGCTCGGCGTTCCGCGAACGAGAAGGTGACGGTGACCCTGCGATGACCAGCCAGAAGACCGGCCAGCACCTCGGCCACAAGGCGACCGGACAGCCATCGCTCGGGCCGCGCATCGCGCCCGAACTCACCCCGAGTCTCGATGAACTCGAAGCGCAGCAACGGCACTTGGTGTTCCGCCAGTTCTCGTACGAGGACGCGTGGACACTGGGTTCGCTGCTGGTGGAGCTGGCGCGGGAGCGGCAGGCGCCGGTGGCCGTCGACATCCACCGGGCCGGCCAGCAGCTCTTCCACGCCGCCCTGCCCGGCTCGACCCCCGACAACGACGCCTGGATCGACCGCAAGCGCCGGGTGGTGGAGCGTTACGGCGCCTCCTCCTATCTGGTGGGCGCCCGGTTCCGCGCCAAGGGCACGACGTTCGAGGACGACTCGCGCCTCGACCCCGACATCTACGCGGCCCACGGCGGCTCGTTCCCGATCACGGTCGAGGGCGTCGGCGTGATCGGGTCGGTGACGGTGTCGGGGCTGCCCCAGCTCCAGGACCACCGGATGGTCGTAGAGGCTCTGGAGATCTTCCTCAAGGTGTAGGGAATTATCCAGAGGGACCCTCCGGTTACGACTGCACAGATGACCTACCCGGCACGCACAGGGCGGGCAGGCAGACAGGGCAGCAGCCGAGCACGGAGGAACGAACCCGATGGACCACGTCAGCCCGTTGAAGTCCTCGACGTCCTTGAAGGAGACCGTCGGGCGGTACGGCATCTGGAGTTTCGGGCTGCGTTCGGAGGACCCCGAGGGCCTCACCGAGCGTGCCGAGGCCGCCGCCGAACTGGAGGAACTGGGCTTCGGTGCCCTCTGGTTGGGCGGCAGCCCCGGCGTACGGCACGCCTTTCCGCTCGTCGAGGCGACCTCGCGGCTCGTCGTGGCGACCGGCATCCAGAGCATCTGGGAGTACGAGGCGGCCGAAACGGCGTCCCTGTTCGCGGAGTTGGAGGCGTCCCACCCCGGCCGCTTCCTGCTCGGCCTCGGCGTCAGTCACGCCGGGCAGGCGGAACGGTACCGTCGCCCGTACGCCTCCATGGTCGAGTACCTGGACGCTCTGGACGCGGCCGGACAGCCCGCCGAACGCCGGTTGCTGGCCGCGCTCGGCCCGAAGATGCTGGAGCTCTCGCGAAACCGCGCCGCCGGTTCGCACCCGTATCTCGTCACCCCGGAACACACCGCGCAGGCCCGTGCGGCCCTGGGTGAAGGCCCGCTGCTGGCACCGGAGTTGAAGGTCGTCCTGGACTCGGATCCGGACAGTGCCCGCGCGACCGCCCGCGGCACCCTCGCCATGTATCTGACCCTGCCGAACTACACCAACAACTTCCTGCGCATCGGCTTCACCGAGGACGACCTCGCGGACGGCGGCAGCGACCGTCTCGTCGACGCGGTGTTCGCCTGGGGCAGCGAGGACCGAATCCGTGAGCGGATCGACGCCTTCCACACGGCGGGCGCGGACCACGTCACCCTCCAGGTCGTCGAGGACCAGGCCAGAGGCGTCCTCCCCCGCGACGGCTGGCGCCGCCTGGCCGACCTGCTGAAGTAACCGGGGGACGCGTAGGAAGACGTAGCGAGACGTGAGGGACTGGAGGGGATCTGCCACGCCCTGAGGCGGTGGCGTTTCCTCCGGATGCATCCGGTCGTTGGTCTGCACGTGTCATCGGGCGGGATCCAGGAGCCCGGTGACACGCATGCGAACGGAGAAGTCCCGTGCGATTGACCGATATCCACCGTTGCGAGATCCGTCCCGGACGGCTCGTGACCTGGACCCTGCATCCGACGACCGTCGAAGGCGTGGCCCAACTGCCGGACGACACCCGCCCACCCGCGTATGTGCAGGAGGCCCATGTCCGAACCGCGCGAACGGTGCGCGAGGACGGCCTGTTCGTACCGACCTGGCTCGGCACGGCCTTCGACATCCCCGGGCGGGTCGATCTCGACGTCCTTCAGGACGCGTTGCGCGCCTGGACGCTGCGGCACGAGACGCTGCGCAGCGGTTTCCGCTGGGCGGACGGCTCGCCCGAGTCTCCCGTCGACGAACTGCGGCGCTTCACCCTCGCGCCCGACGCCGTCGTCCTGCACCGTGAGGATGTCGGCGACTTCCGTGACGGGGGGACGCTGTCGCGCTATCTGCAGGATCGGTTCGACACCGCGGCGGACGCGCTGACCTGGCCGAACTTCATCTACAGCGCGGTCGTCAGGGACGACACCACCAGCGTCTACATCGCGTTCGACCACACCAACGTCGACTCGTACTCGATCTTCCGCATCGCCCACGAGATCCACCAGCTCTACACGGCCGGCCTCGACGGCAAGGCCGTGGACACGGCGCCGGTGGCCAGTTACGTCGACTTCTGCGCGAGCGAGCGTACGCACGCCGACGGGATCGACGAGACGCACTCGATCGTCGCCGAGTGGCGGAAGTTCATCGCCCGGTGCGACGGCAAGCTGCCCAACTTCCCCGTCGACCTCGGCCTCGACCCCGGAGGGCCGCTGCCCACGCAGAAGTTGATGCGGGAGTGGCTCACGGACGACGCGGACGCGGCGGCTTTCGAGGCGTACTGCCGTCCGTACGGCGGCAGCATGGTCGGCATCCTCGCGGCCACCGCCCTCATCGTGCGCGAGATCAGCGGCCGGCAGGTGTACCGCACCGTCGTGCCGTTCCACACCCGGGCCCGCTCGGAGTGGTCGGACTCGGTCGGCTGGTACGTGGGCGGCGCGCCGCTGGAGATCCCGGTGGGCGAGGTCTCGGACTTCGACGGCGCGCTGGACCTGGTCCGTACCGCGCTGCGGGCCAAGCGGCCCCTGTCGAGGATGCCCATCGCCCGGGTGCTGAAGCTGCTGGGCTCCGACTTCCGGCCCACCTCACCGGACCTGTACTCGATCGTCTCGTTCGTCGACACCCGGGACATCGCGGGTTCGGAGCGGTGGGACGAGCTGAAGGCGTACGGCCTGATCCGGGTGTCGTACGGCGACCAGGTGTGCGCCTGGATCACCCGCCTCCACGAGGGCCTCCAGTTCGCCGCCCGCTACCCGGACACGGACGTGGCACAGAAGAACATGCGCCTGTACGTGGCCAGGCTGCGGGAGCTGATCAAGTCGGTGACCGTCCCGGTCCCTGAGAAGGCGCGCGGCGCCGTCTCAGGGACGCGGGGAACTGCGCGACAAGCCCCCACCGGACCGGCAGTCGAATCCCCCGCACCCAGCGGAGCGCTCACGCGTTCTTGAACGACTGACGCTGCCGCCCGAGCCCGTCGATCTCCAGCTCGACCACATCCCCCGCCCGAAGGAACGGCTTGGGCTCGGGCGCACCCAGCGCGACCCCCGCCGGCGTACCCGTGTTGATGACGTCACCCGGGTACAGGGTCATGAACTGGCTGACGTAGCGGACGACTTCGGCGACCCCGAAGATCTGCTCCGCCGTCGTGCCGTTCTGCTTCAGCTCACCGTTCACCCACAGCCGCAGCCCGAGCTCCTGCGGGTCGGGCACCTCGTCCGCGGTCACCAGCCAGGGCCCGAGGGGGTTGAACGTCTCGCAGTTCTTCCCCTTGTCCCAGGTACCGCCCCGCTCCAGCTGGAACTCGCGCTCGGACACGTCGTGCGCGACCGCGTACCCGGCGACGTGCGCGAGCGCCTCCTCGTGCGAGCCGAGGTAGCGGGCCGTACGTCCGATGACGACAGCGAGTTCCACCTCCCAGTCGGTCTTCGTCGACTCGCGCGGGACGAGCACCGTGTCGAACGGTCCGACGACCGTGTCCGCCGCCTTGAAGAAGATCACCGGCTCGGCGGGCGGCTCGGCGCCGGTCTCGCGGGCGTGGTCGTGGTAGTTGAGCCCGATGCACACGATCTTGCCGACGCCGGTCAGCGGCGGCCCGATCCGCAGGCCGGTCGCGTCCAGCTCGGGCAGCTCACCGGCGTCGGCGGCGGCCCGGATCCGGTCGAGCGCCGCGTCGTCGGCGAGCAGCGCTCCGTCGATGTCCGGGACGACCCCCGACAGGTCCCGCAGGGTTCCCTCGGCGTCGAGCAGCGCGGGCCGCTCCGACCCCGCCGTACCGACTCGCAGCAGCTTCATGGTCGCTCTCTCCCTAGGTGATGCCCTCGGTCACGTCCTCGATCGCCACGCGCGCCACACACGTCACGCGTCATTCATCGGAGGACTGGTCGATCGTCCAAGCTGGACGCCCGGTCCGCAATACCCGGTTCACGTACTGGACTGGACGGCGGACGACGCACCGGTCTTCGCACCGGCCTGACCACCGGTCCGCGCACCTGCCTGCGGTGCGAGCTGCCAGCGGTAGAGGACCGCCCGCTCGACCGCGCTCCAGGTGGTGCTGGTCACCATGTAGAGCGCGGCGGCCAGTGGCATCACGGCCACGGAGAAGAGGGTGAAGAAGGACATGAAGGGCGCGAACTTGGCGGCGGACGCGAGCCCGGGCACCGCCTCGCCACCGCCGGCGTTCAACGACATCGGGTTGGCCGCCATCACCAGCTTCATACGGCGGTAGTTGAAGGTGGCCACGGCGGCGACCAGGACGAACAGCCCGAGGTAGACGAGCCCGGCGGCCCCGAAGATCCCGTCCCCGCCGAGTGCGTCGGCCCAGCGGTCGCCGAGCGGCGCGGCGAACAGCGTGTGGGTGAGGAGCCCGTTGGTCCGGCCGCCGATCTCCCGGTTGGAAAAGAGGTGGTAGAGCAGGAAGAACGCGGGCAGCTGGAACAGGCTCGGGAGGCATCCCGACAGCGGCGAGACCTTCTCCTCGGTGTGCAGTGCCATGACGGCCTGCTGGAGCTTCTTGGGGTCCTTCGCGTGCTGTTTCCGCAGCTCGGCGACCTTGGGCTGCAGCGCGGCACGCGCCTTCTGGCCACGCGCCGCCGCACGGGAGAGGGGGTGCACGAGGAGCCGTACGAACGCCGTGAACAGGATGATCGCGACGGCCGCCGAGGAGTTGTGGAAGAGGGGCTGGAGCAGGTCGGCGAGACGGCCGACCAGGTCCGCGAAGGCGGACAGGAACGTGGACATGGGTGAGTGAGCCCTCCGAGGGTCTCGTCCTACCGGAGATTCCGCGGATGCGGAGATCGATACAGCTCGGTATGACGAACCGCGCGGGGATGACGGCTGGTGGTGCTGTGCTCGACGCCGGGCCCTACGCGGTGGTCGTCCGGAGGGCGAGTCCGGGGGCCCGGGGGCGGGTACGGCCTCGGGCGTCGGGGTCCCGTTGCGGCAGGAAGGCCGTACGCCGGGCGCGGTCGCGGATGGCCGTACGGACCCGGGTGGGCGGCGCGACGGGCGCGCAGCGCGAGACGATGAGCGAGCAGGCGGCGAACGCGGACCCGGCCGCGGCGGTCGCCGCGAGGGCGACGGCGGCGGAGAGGGTGCCGGCGTCGAGCAGCGCTACCTCGATGAGGAGGAGGAACAGCGCGGCGGCGGTACGCGGGTTCACCCGGACCGGACTCCAGCTCCGGATCATGCCCACGCCCCCCTCTCGAACGTACGACTGATGATTGTCGGCTGTCGGCTCTCCTGTTGGTTATACAGGATGCCCGGCTCGGCTCAGCGGGGCCGCATCGACGTGAGTGTGCCCCAGACGACCAGACGGTAACGGGACGTGTACTCCGGGGTACAGGTGGTGAGGGTGAGATAGTAGCCGGGGGTGCGGTAGCCGTAGGCCGGCCTGACGGTGGAGCGGGGGACGGTCCTGATCACGCCGTCGTCGCGGGCGGAGGTCTGCGGAAGTGTCCGGTCGACGGTGTACGTGTACACCGCGTCGGCCGTCTCGACCCGCACGGCGTCCCCGCGTCGCAGCCGGTTGATGTACCGGAAGGGTTCGCCGTGGGTGTTGCGGTGCCCGGCGAGAGCGAAGTTTCCGGCTCGCCCCGGCTGCTGGGTGCCGGGGTAGTGACCGACGTACCCCTTGTTGAGGACGTTCGGCTTACTGACGCCCTCGGCGACGGGGACGCGCAGACCGAGTCGGGGGATGCTGAGGATGGCGTACGCCTGCGACCAACTCGGCATGGAGGAGCCGGAGTTGGTGACGCGGGTGCCTTCCTGGCCGGCGGTGGCGGAAGACCCGGCCGAGCTGTCGGAGCCGGAACCGGAACCACCTTCCGGGCTCACCGGGCTCACCGGGCTCCCGCCCCGGCCGACGGGGTTGCCCCACTCCTTCTCCAGGGCGCGCACCTCCCGCTGGGCGCCCTGTTCGGCCTGGCGGTTGGTCCACCACAGCTGGTGGACGACGAGGAGGGCGAGGACCGTGCCGAGGGTGACGAGGAGTTCGCCGCAGCTCCACAGCGCACGGCGGCGAAGGGCACGCCGACGGAGTGTCCGGTGCCGTATCACACGAGCCCGAGCCCGCATGCGTACACCTCCTTCGCCGCCCGTCCACGGGGGCGCCGGGCCGCACGATAGGGCAGACCTCTCCAAGTAACCAGGCCCGTCCGGCGCCGGATCTGTCCGGCCGATCCCTGTGGGCCCCCTTCGTCCAGTGGTTTTAGAAAGCGCTGTCAGAACTCTCGACAACCCCACCCACCACACCTGATGCTTCCTCGTGACATGAACGGAAGGTCGTAATCCGGACGGAGAAGTCATGATCCGACGCAGATCCCTGCTGGCTGCGGCAGGTGGCACGGTCCTCGGCAGCGCCCTGGCTACGGGCACCGCCCGAGCTGACGCGACCATCACTGTCAACCCCGCTGCCAAGTACGGGACTTGGGAGGGCTGGGGCACCTCGCTCGCCTGGTGGGCGAACGTGTTCGGTGCCCGGGACGACTTCGCGGACCTCTTCTTCACCACCAAGTCGGTGACGTACAACGGGACCTCGCTGCCCGGCCTGGGCCTGAACATCGCCCGCTACAACCTCGGCGCGTCCAGCTGGAACAGCGTGGGCGGCACGAGCATGGTGGCGTCGCCGAACATCCCGGCGTTCAAGCAGATCGAGGGCTACTGGCAGGACTGGAACAACGAGGACCCCACCTCCTCGGCCTGGAACTGGTCGGCGGACGCGAAGCAGCGGGCGGCGCTGACGAAGGCGGTGGCGCGCGGAGCGACCACCGAACTGTTCGCCAACTCGCCGATGTGGTGGATGTGTTCGAACCACAACCCGTCGGGCGCCTCAGGCGGCGGCAACAACCTCCAGACCTGGAACTACCGCCAGCACGCCTCACACCTGGCCGCCGTGGCCCTGTACGCCAAGAACAACTGGGGCGTGAACTTCGCGACGGTGGACCCGTTCAACGAGGCCTCGTCGAACTGGTGGACGGCCACCGGCACGCAGGAGGGCTGCCACATGGACTCGACGGTCCAGGCGGCCGTACTCCCGTACATGCGAAGCGAGTTGGACAAGCGAGGCCTGACGGGGATCAGGATCTCGGCCTCGGACGAGACGAACTACGACACGGCCCGCTCGACCTGGGCGGCCTTCGGTTCGTCGACGAAGGCCCTGGTCAACCAGGTCAACGTGCACGGCTACCAGGGTTCCGGCGGCCGCCGCGACCTCCTCTACACGGACGTGGTGACGACGTCCGGCAAGAAGCTGTGGAACTCGGAGACGGGCGACAAGGACGGGACCGGCCGGACCCTGGCGTCGAACCTCCTCCTGGACTTCCGCTGGCTGCACCCCACGGCCTGGGTGTACTGGCAGGTCATGGACCCGACGGCGGGCTGGGCGATGGTCGCCTACGACGAGAAGACGTTGCAGCCGACGACGGTCCAGACCAAGCACTACGTGATGGCCCAGTTCAGCCGCCACATCCGCCCCGGCATGACGATTCTCGACACGGGCGTCGACTACGCGGTGGCGGCCTACGACGCAAGCGCGAAGCGCCTGGTGATCGTCGCCCTGAACACGTCCTCCTCGGCCCAGACCCTGACCTTCAACCTCGGCAACTTCACCACGGTGACGGGCGGTTCGGGCGGTGTGGTCCCCCGCTGGAACACGGTGACGGGCGGCGGCGGTGACCTCTACACGGCCCGCTCGGACAGGTTCCTGAGCGGCAAGACGGTGGCGGTGCCGTTCGCGGCGGGCGCGGTACAGACGTTGCAGGTGGACGGGGTGACCATCTGAGTCGCTGAGGAGTCGGAGCGGAGTCACAGGGGAGTCAGCGGGGAGCCGCTGGGGAGGGGAGGCGCCGCCGGGCCGGGTCGCCTCCCCTCCCCGGCGACCACTCTCATGGACGCCCCTCTTCTTTGACGGGCGTCGGCAGTACGGTGATCCCATGCGCCCCGACACGCCTCCGGAAAACGTCGACCACATCGCCGAAGCGGCCCGCCTGGAGCGGACCGCCGGCCTCTACCCCGAGGACGCCGAACACCTGCTCGTGCAGGCCTCGGCCCATCTGGAACTGGCCGGCGACCGCCCCGCCGCGACAGCCCTGTACGACCGCCTGCTCCAATCCCCGATCACCCTGGAGAGCCCCCATCTCGTACGGGCCCTCAAGGCGTCGAACCTGTGGGAGTACGGCCACGAGGCCGAGGCCCGAGCGATCATCGACGGCGTCCGCGCCGAGGCCCCGCGCGACCCGGCCCCCTGGGTGATCGTCGCGGAGTCGCTGGAGTCCCACGACGAGCTGGAGGCGGCCCAGGAGACGTTCACGGAGGCGGCCCGCCTCCTGATCTCGGACGCGCAGGAACCCCCGTACTCGACCCACCCCCTTCTCTACGGCCGCCACCGCGTACGCCGGATGCTGGGCGTGGCCCACGACGACTGGGACCGGCTCGCGGACACGCTCCACTCGTCGTCGGTGTCACTGGACGAGCTTCACGACCCCAAGCGGGTCTGGTCCCTGGGCTCGGACAACCCGGCGGAGCTGCAGGCGGAGATCTCACGCCTGCGGGCCGAGTTGGGCGCGTTCAGGGAGGCGCTGTCCCGCCCGTTCCCGGTGGCGGTACTGCACTGGCCGGCGGAGGAACTGGCGGAGCTGGTCGCCGCGTATCCGGGCCTGGCGGACGAGTACCCCTCCCATGAGGAGCACCTCGCGACGATAGAGGCGTCCCTGCGCGAGCTGGCGGCGTCCGGCACCGCGAACCTGGGGATCGTGACCGGGACGGTGCCTTCCTACGAGGCGTTCGCGGCGTCGGAGCAGGCCTCCCCCGGCGAGGTGGCGCTGTTGCCGCAGTACGCGACCACTCTGGCGGCCCGGGGGTTGGCCGTGGTGTGGCCCCCGCAGCGGAGCGCTGGGTGCTGGTGTGGGTCGGGGTCGGCTTACGAGGGGTGTCACGGGCGGGTCGCGGTATAGGGACACAGCGGGGTGGGCCTCCCCGGGGAGGCCCGACCGACGGTCTTCAGCCCGTTGTAGTGATCAGCGGGATCCAGTAGCGTCACCGACATGAACACCGGACCGGCGCCTCGACGCCACGCACGGATCGGCTATCCGGTGGAGAGCTGATCACACGGCGGGTGCGACGAAAGCACCCGCTCGGTTCGGCACGCGGACCTCCCAGTACTTGTGCACCCACGAGTCCCTTTTCGTGCCGGACAATGCTGAGGTCAGCCGAATGACAGTCACGTTCAACCACACCATCATCGCCGCCAAGGACCGCCACGAGTCGGCCCGCTTCTTCCGCGAACTGCTGGAACTGCCCGAAGCGCCTTCCTGGGGCCCGTTCATCAACATCCAGCTTGCCGACGGGGTGTTGCTGCAGTTCGCCGAGCCGCCGGTGGACATCCAGATGCAGCACTACGCGTTCCTGATCGACGACGAGCTGTTCGACCGGGCGTACCAGCGACTGCGCGACGACGGCATCGAGCACTGGGCCGACCCACAGATGCGACGCCCGGGCGAGACCAACACCGAGCACGGCGGCCGGGGCGTGTACTTCAAGGACCCTGGCGGCCACGCGATCGAGCTGATCACCCGCCCGTACCTGTAGACGGAGCGACCGCCCGGTCGGGGACCCGGAAGTACGGATCCCGGCCAGGCGGTCGGCTGCTCCGGTCAGTTCAACTCGACAGGAAAGCGAACTCGGCGTCGCGCGGCAGGCCCGTCCCGTCACGACGCTCTCCGCGCCGGAATATGCCCATCAGGTCCCCAATCACGCTGAATCGTGGTTCCGCCCGGCCGGTGACGCGGGCGGAACCACGATTCGCGGGGTCGGGCAGGTGTTACAGGGCGGTGTTGTAGCGCTCGATCATGTGAACGCGGCCGAAGGTCCAGTTGCCTGCGGCGGCTTCCCAGCTGCCTACGGGTGCGCTGAGCCTGCCGTTGGCCTGGGCGGTCCAGGTGAACATTTTCACTCGGCCGTCGCTGTACCCGTACATCGCGCCGAAGTCGTCCTTGCCGTCGCCGTTGTAGTCGCCGGTGACGAACTTCAGGTTCTGGCGCGTCATGTTGCCGGCCGGGGTGGACCAGGCTTCGAAGGGCTTGCTGAACGCGCCGCCGGCCGCGGCGGAGAAGACCTGGATGCCGTCGTGGCCGTCGGCGTAGTCGTACCAGGCTGCCACGTCGTCGCGGCCGTCACCGTCGAAGTCGCCCGCGAACACCGACGTACGGTCCGCGGAGCCCCAGGTGTCGCTCTCCCAGGAGCCGATCGGAGCGTTGAAGCCGCCTTGGGAAGTGGCCGTGAACGTCCAGAGCTTCGCGCGGGTGTCGCCGTACCTGTACCAGACGGCGAGGTCGTCACGGCCGTCACCGTCGAAGTCGCCCACCGCCGGCTTGCCGTTCGTCTGGGTCCAGTTCCCGTCGGGGGTCGTCCAGGACGTGAACGGGGTGTTGAAGCCACCGTCCGATTTCGCCGTGAACGTCCACAGCGTGTCGTGGCCGTCGGCGTAGTCGTACCAGACGGCGAGGTCGTCGCGGCCGTCCCCGTCGAAGTCACCGCTGTAGAGGTCCATGCGGGTGAAGGTCCAACCGGACGTCACCGCCCAGGAGGAGAAGGGTGTCTGGAAGGTACCGTCGCCCTTGCCGAGCCAGGTGAACATCTTCACTTGGCCGTCGGTGTAGCCCTGGACGGCGGCCAGGTCGGCTATGCCGTCTCCGTTGTAGTCGCCGGTGGTGCGCTTCATCTGGTCTGCCGACCAGCTGCCGGCGGGGCCGGTCCAGGCGGCCAGGGGGGACTTCAGCCGTCCGTCGGGCTCCGCGAGAACGGTGTGCACCGCGTCGTGGCCGTCGGCGTAGTCGTACCAGGCGGCCATGTCGCTGCGGCCGTCGCCGTCGTAGTCGTGGCGGAGGGTGCTGCCGCTGGCCCACAGGGACTCGCCCTGGGCGTTCTGGATGACGAAGTTGCCGCGGTCCTGGAGGACGGCCTTGCCGCCCGGGGCGGTGGTCCTGGACTCCCACAGCACGGTGCGGCCATCGGTCCCGATCACGGCGAGGTTGCCGCCGGCGTCGAAGCGGGCGGTGGCACCGGCGTTGCCGGCTGTGCCCGTGGACCACACGGTCGTACCCGCGTCGGAGCGGATGGTGAGGTTGCCGTCGGCCCCCATGGTGAGGCGGGCGGAGTTGGAGAGGAGGTTGTCGCCGGGGAGCATGACGGTGCCCGCGGTGAGTCGGCTGCCGTTGACGGTGTTGTCGAGGCGGGTGGCGACAGCGCCGGTGCGGGTCTCGCTGGAACCGAGACAACCTGCGTTCCAGGAGCGGCTGTTGAGGGCGACCAGCTCTGGGGTGCCGTTGTTGACGCGGACGACCGGGCCGCCCGCGTCGCCCTTGCAGACAGCGGCGGAAGCGGTCTTCGGCGCCAGATTCAGGGTGGTGGTGTCGGAGGCTCCGACGGTGAACTCACCGGTGTGGAGCTGGAGGGGCACCCACTCGTCCTTGGTGCGGCCGAATCCGGCGGCGGTCAGGGTCTCACCGGCGACGGGGGCCGTAGTGGCGAACTTGACCGGGGTGATGCCCGTGGTGGGGGTGGCCAGGCGGGCCAGAACCAGGTCGCGGCCCTCACGCGGCACCAGTTCGACGACCTCGCGGACCTGCCCGGCGGTGGTGGTCAGGTCGCTGCGTCCGATGGTGGCGACGGTCTTCAGCGCGGGCTTGCCCGCCGGCACCGATGCGGTGGTCGGGTCGGCGAAACAGCTGGCCGCGGTGGCGATCCAGCCCGGCGCCACCAGCGCACCGGAGCAGGCACGCTGACCGTCTCCCAGGTCCAGACGTGCGGTGAAGGAGTAGGTGCTGCCGGAGGCCGCGGGGCCGGCCAGGGCCTGTGCCGGGGTGACGGTAAGTGTGCTCGCCACGACGGCGGTGATGAGTGCGCCGCTCGTGAGAGCCACGCGGGTGCGTCTGTCGGACACGTTGATGTTCCTCGTCCTGTTCGTCGGATTCCGCTGTGTCACCTGGGTGGTGAGAGAGGCCTTCTGTCCGGGTGGAGGAGGCGCCCGCGCCAGGTGGGTGAGAGGTACTGCCGACCGGTCGGCTGGTCAGTGCGCCGGTCGATCGGCCGACCTGGGGGTCAACCGGTCACGCGGAGTTCGAGGAGCACGGTGGGAGGTTCGTTGACGCCTTCGCCGACACCCTTGAAGTCGTTCTTGGGCACGTCGACGGTCTTACTCACGCCCTCGGCGGTCAGTTCGGCACGGACCGGGTGCGATTCGGTCTGGATCGCGAAGACATCGGCGAGTTCGAGGGTGAGGTGGCCGGTGCTGGAGGTCACCTTGAAGCAGAACTCACCGGCGCCGACGCGGGTGAGGACCTTGAGCTGGTCGGCGGCCTCGTCGCAGGGGGCGAGGGTGATGCGGCCGTCACCGCGCTTCAGAGTGATGCCCTGCTCGGCCAGGATCTTGTCGGCGCCCGGGTAGTCGAAGGTCTCGACGGCGTACGGCGGCTCGTCGGCGACCGCGTTCCCGGTGCCCGCGTCCGTGGCGGTGCCGGTATTGGCGACCGCGAAAGCGGAAGCTCCGACGAGCGCTGCGGCGGTGATGCCGGAAAGCAGGAGTTTACGGCCGTGGGGGATCAACAGAGAGTTCCTTCCAGGAGCTATACGGAACGAATCCGGAAGGGAAGGTTCAAGGGTGTCTCACACCCGGACCGAATCCCCATAGCACCGAGGCATTCGAATTGCGCTGCAGCCACCCCGTCGCGCCCCCCTGCGGTGGGCTCACGATAGCAAAGGAAAGTTAAAGGTGCACCCAGCTTTTCGGCAACTCTCCACGTATGCTCGCCGGACCGAAATCCGTCACCTGGCATGCCGGTTGGCGCCAGGCCGAGAAATGGGTGGCTGTCACCTTGAGACAAAAATCAGGGCCCCGCGCTGGTGCAACCAGCCGAAGAAGGTTCACAAGCGGAATGAAGCAATCAATGCGGGCAACCTCTCTGGCTGTCTTGATATCGCTCATGGCCGGATTCCTCGGGACCACGCCGGCTCTTGCCCTCGATGACCCCGTATACGGCGACGATCTGAGCAATTCACACATTCCGGCCACGGACCGCGGCAAGGTCCTGCTGGCGTGGAAAGCTGGTGGCCCGGGCATCAAGGCGGCAGCCGAGGCGGCCCTGCTGGGGACGGCCGCGGACGTACGCGAGTTCCTCGACACCGAGCAGCCGCTCGCCGAGCTCAGTGACGACCGAGTGGCCACGGTGCAGATCTTCTCGGCCGGCGGCCGTGGAGTGCGCCAGGCCGCGCAACTGGCCCTCGCCGGTACGCCGGCGGACCTCGACACCTTCCTGAAGACCGGCTGGCAGGCGCCGCTGGAGCAGGACCAGCGGGTCCGGGCCACCCAGATCATCAGTGCCGGCGGCCCCGAGGTGAAGGAGGTCGGCCAGGCGGCGCTGAGCGGCACCGCCGACGACGTCCAGAACTTCATCGTCGACAGCCAGTACGCGGCCCGGGAGAACGACGAACGGGTCCAGGTCGTCCAGATCCTGACCACGGGTGGCCCGGCGACCAAGGCGGCCGCCCAGGCCGCCCTCAACGGCACGCCCGAGGACGTGACGGAGTTCCTGGGGGTGGGTCAGCACATCGCGCGGGCCCGCGACCAGGAACAGGCCACCATCGAGGAACTCGTCGCCCTCGTACAGGAGGCCGGCCGCCAGGCGCAGGTGGAGACCGAGGCCGCCAAGGAGGCGTCGGCTCGTGCGATCGCCGCGACCCGGCTCGCCAAGGAGGCCGCCCAGAAGGCAGCCGCCGAGACCGAGGCCGCCAAGGACGACGCGACCAAGGCGTCCAATGCCGCCGGACGCGCGGCCGACGCCGCCGAGGGTGCGGCCAAGGCAGCGCAGGAGGCGATCAGCGCGTCCAACGCCGCCAACACCTCGGCCCGGATCGCCGCGAACGCCGCGGCGCAGGCCGCGGCCGCCGCCGCGGGCGCCGCCCAGGCCGCGTCCCGCGCCCGCAGTGCGGCCGCCGACGCGGCGACCGACGCGACCAAGGCCGCCGCGGCACGTAAGGCCGCGGAGGGTGCGCGGGCCGCCGCCGCGGGCGCCAAGAAGGCGGCCGAGGCCGCCGGCTTCGCCGGTGACGCGGCCGACGAGGCGGGCAAGGCCGCCTTGGCCGCCGCCGGCGCGGGGACCAACGCGGGCCTGGCCGCCGCCGCCGCGCAGGAGGCCAGCGGCCACGCGAATGTGTCCAGCGCCCAGGCCGCGCGGGCCAGGGCCGCGGCCGCGGACGCCCGCAGGCACGCGGCCGAGGCCACTCGCGCCGCGAACAAGGCGGTGGCGCTGGCCGCCAGGGCCGCGAAAGCGGCGCGCGAGGCCCGCGACGCCGCCAACTCCGCCGCCGTCCACGCCGAGAACGCCGCTGCCGCCGCCGACAAGGCCGCCGAGCACGCCGGTGACGCGGCCCAGGCCGCGGCCGAGTCGACCAAGCACGCGGCGGCGGCCAAGACCGCGGCCGACACCGCGACCACGGCGGTCAACCAGGCCAGGACCACCTTCGACCTGGCCCGTGAGGTCGAGGCCGAGGAGCTGGCCGACCGCAGGTACACCGCGATCGAGCAGGCCAAGTCCTTCAAGATCGCGGACGACGAGCGCGAGTCCCGGGAACAGAAGGACGCCGAGGAGGCCAAGGCCGCCGACGCGGAGGCGCTGCGCCTCGCTGCGGAGGTGAGCAAGCCGGGCGCCGATCTCACCGTCGCCGCCGTACAGGCCCGTAAGGTCGCGCTGCACGTCGCGAAGACCCGCGGCCCCTGGAGCGTGACCACGGCCGAGGCCGCTCTCGCGGGCTCGGACGAGCTGGTCGTCGAATACATCAGGGCCGGCTGGAAGGAAGCGGGCGAGCGGGACCAGTACGCCCGCGTCGTCAACCTGGCCTGGGACTCGGAGTACCCGGCCGTCCGTACGGCCGCGAAGACCGCGCTGGGCGGCGACACCGCCCGGATCGGCGCCTTCATCGCGACCGGGCAGCACGACGCGGCCAAGAACGACTACCGCGTCAGGACGACCCAGCTCATGGACGGTGCCGGCTCCGCGGTGCGGAAGGCCGGCCAGGAGGCACTCGACTCCGGCACGCCGGACCGGATGCGCACCTTCATCCACTCCGGCTACTACACGGCCCGTACGAGCGACGAGCGGGTCCGTGCCGTCCAGTTGAGGGGCGTCGGCGGCCCTGAGCTCAAGGCGGCGGCCGATGTCGCGCTCGCCGGACCGCCGCAGGTGCTGCACCAGTTCATCGAGGTCGAGCGGTTCCGGGCCGTGCGCAAGGACCAGCTCACCGCCACGCACGTCTCGCGGATCCTGGGCCTGATCTCCGGAGCGGCGTCCATCGCCTCGAAGGCGCAGGAAGACGCCGCACTGGCCGCCAAGGTGGCCGCCGAGGCCCGTAAGGCGGCGGCCGAGGCGGCCGAGTACGCCGCGCAGGCCAAGGCGTCCGCGACCCAGGCGGGCGAGTACGCCACGCAGGCCGACGCCCACGCCGACGCCGCCGAGAAGTCCGCGGCCGAAGCGGCGGCCTCCGCCAGGTCGGCACGCGCCGCCGAGGCCAGCGCGAAGAGCGCCGCACGCAGCGCCGACCTGTCGGCGTCCCGCGCGGAGTCCTCTGCGGTGCAGGCACAGCACTCGGCGAGCGCGGCCTGGGCGGCGGCCGACGCCGCGTACGCCTCGTCCATCGCCGCCGGCAAGGACGCCGACGCCGCCAGCAAGGCCGCCGACGAGGCCGGGGACATCGCCTTCCGGAAGCTGCAGGAGGAGATCAGGGAGCACTTCGCGAACCTGGCCGCCGAGGCCGAGGAACGAGGCCTCAAGGCGGAGGACGAGGCGTTCGAGGACTACCTGAACCAGCTCGACGAGACCGACTGGGGGAAGATCCTCTCCGAGGGCGGCCACTTCACCCTCGATGTCCTCGGCCTGATTCCGGGCTTCGGCGAGGCCGCCGACGGCGCCAACTGCGCCTGGTACACCGGCGAGGGCGAACTCGTCGACGCGGGTCTGTCCTGCGCGGGCATGATTCCGGTCGCCGGCTGGGGCGCCGCGGGCGTCAAGTTCGGCAAGTGGGGCGGCAAGGCGGACGGTTTCTTCAAGAAACTGTTCGGCAAGGTGCCGGACTTCCCGGTGTGCGTCAGGAGCCTGAGGCGGACGGCCCAGGCCGCGACGGCCTTCCCCTGCCCGACCGGTTTCGCGAACTTCGGCAACGACGTACTCCAGTCACCGGCGGGCCTGATCTATACGCGCGGCGGCTCGCAGCATCGCATCGAGCACATCATGGAGCACACCAGGCCCAACCCCGACAAGCCCCTGCACGGTGTCTTCAAGGAGAAGGACCAGGAAAAGCTCCTGGGCCTGATCGACGAAGCCTGGGGAAGGGGCGGGACCATCGTGCCCACGAACAACGCCAACAAGGTCACCCGAGTCGACTACGGCGAAGCCATCGGCGACGCGGGGGAGAAATACCTCTGCATCGTCACCCGCGTCGTCAAGAAGAAGGACAGGGTCGTCACCGTGTTCCCGTCTTCCAATCCGGCCTGCCCGAGAAGTTAGGGAACAGGCCTGAGGGACCAGGACTGCAGGGGTGATTTCGCGCTCCTGATCTCATGAGGGTGGCGGGCCCGGGCTCCGGGTCCGCCACCCTTGCCCGTACGAGAACTGATGGAAGGGCACGACATGCAGACGAGGGACCGCATCCGGGCGCTCCTGCTGGAACACGACGATCCCCGCCATCTGGAACGTCCCGCGGACTTCGACCTGGAGACCTCGCGGAACTGCTTCGCCGGGCTGGTGAGCGCCCTCGAAGAACGTTTCGGGCCGTACTGCTCACATGGCCTGGGCCAGGACACCAGTTTCTACGGTGTCATCGATGTGCCGGCGGACACGACCGGCCTCGGCCGGCCCATGTGCGTCACGATGAGCAACTTCGGCGGCTATTTCGTCACCGCGCGAGTGGTGACCGATGAGGGCCCCAGCGGCGAGGCCGGCCTGCCCGAGGAGTTCGTGACGTGGCTCGACGACGTCTGTACGGCGCTGGGGTGCACCTTCGTTCCGTCCGAACTGCTCTGTGAGCCGTACGACGGGCCGTCGGTCCTGTCGGCGGTAGGGGACATGGACATGGTGGCGGCGCTGGTGGCCGCAGGCGCGGTGTGCGAGGACGAGGACGAGGACGAAGACGACGAGGAGCTGGGAAAGGCCGACTGGCACGACCGGTACTTCGAGTACATGTGAGCATCTGCGACGGTGGCTGGCATTGAGTGGTCGCGGGTGGCCGTGCGTGCGTGGTCGCGCGTGGCCGTGCGTCCGAACCACGACGGCGTAGACGTCAACTCCCGGACTAGTTGGGCGTATTCGTCGCGCTGCCCGGCTTTCTGGTGAAGGTGCCGAGGCCGCTCGTGTCGAGGTTCTCGACCCGGACCTTGTCGGCGTGTCCGTCGGAGCCGACGGTGAAGGTCACTCCGGACAGTCCGACGGCGTTCTCGCCCGTGGTCTGATAGCTGAAGGTGTCGCCGTCGTAGTGCCGCAGGGTGAACTTCTGTTTCTTCGGCCCCAGTTGCATGACGAGGTCGGCACCCTGGGCGCTGACGGTCATCGGCCCGTAGAAGTCGTTGGCGTACGTCCCGGTGTAGGCGTCGTGCGCCCTGGCCTGTGCGGGCCGTGCCGGAGGCTTGGCGTAGTCGGTCTCGGAGCGTTCGCCCGCAACGGTCTGCTCGATGAGCGGGCCGAGGAACGTCAGCCAGTCGACCGTGGGCCCGCCCGTCTGCGCGGTGTCGAGGAAGGTCGCGGAGATCGACTCGGGTACGCCGACGGGCGCGCCGTTGGTGAGGACGACGATGCCGAGGTTCTCCGAGGGCAGCAGCGCGACGTTGGTGGCCGCGCCCATCGCGAAGCCACCGGAGTGGCCGAGCTTCAACCTGCCGTGGTCGTCGTAACTGACGTTCCAGCCAAGCCCGTAGAACCCGGCCCTGCCGGTCGGCGCGTGCGGCGGCTCGGAGAGGCTGTGCGGGAGGTGGGTCTCGTCCAGGGCGGCGGCGTCGATGACCCGCCGCCCCTCGAACTCCCCGTTGCCGAGCTGCAGTCGCAGCCACTTCGTCATGTCCCGGACGGTGGAGCTGGCCCCGCCCGCCGGGCTCTGTGCGTCGGCGTCCCGTACGAACTCGGCCTGCCAGGTGCCGCCCTGCTTCACGTGGGTGACGGCCTTGTTCGCGGCCTTCTCGTAGTCGGCGAAGGAGGAGCTGGTGGAGTCCATGCCGAGTGGCCGGTACAGCTTGTCGGCGGACAGTTTCTCCCAGCTGGTGCCCGCCGCCCGCGCGACGGCGACGGCGGCTTCGGTCAGCCCGAAGTTGGTGTACGCATAGCTGGAACGGAACGGGCCCAAGGGTTCGTACCGCAGATGTTCCAGGATGTACGAGCGGTCGTAGCCGAGGTCCTCCAGGATGTCCCCGGCGTGGTCGGGCAGGCCGGTGCGGTGCGAGAACAGGTCGGCGAGCGTGGCGTGGCGGGTGACCCAGGGGTCCTTGAGGGCGAAGCCGGGACTGTACTTGACCACCGGGTCGTCCCAGCCGACGGTCTTCTCACCCGCGGCCGCGGCGACCACCGTCGACGCGACCGGCTTGGAGACCGAGGCGAGCTGGAAGACGGTGTCGGGTCCGACCTTGCCCTCCGCGCCGACCTTGCGTACACCGAAGCCCTTCAGGTACAGCACCTTGTCGTCGTAAACGACTCCGACGGCGACCCCCGGCACACCGGTTTTGCTCATGGCGTCCCGTACGACGCCGTCCAGCTTGTCCACCGCGGCGTCGACCTTGGCCCGGGTGAGGCTCGGCGGCGGCTGAGCCGGCGGGACGGTGGGCAGCGGCGAGGTCCGGGCGGCGGCCCTGTGGACGGCGGCGTCGGCGTCGGCACCCGTCGTACAGCCGCTACCGGCCAGGGCTGCGACCAGGCCAAGTGCCGCAGCGGAGCGAAGGCGCCGGGCGGGCGCAGGATCTATGCGAGACATGTCCTCCAGTGAAGGCCCTGCCCCGACACCTGTCGCATCGGCGAGCCATTCGGGCGACCCACCCCCGTATCGCCGTACGCGCCATGCACGCCGTACGTGTGAGAGTGCCGCTCGCTCGTGGCCGCAGCCCCCGTGCCGCGCGGCGCCGAACGAGTGGACTCGCCGGTACGCGATCGGGAGGGGTCCTTTCCGACGAGTCACCGATGGTGATGTTGCCGTCCGAGC
The DNA here is from genome assembly GCF_036898825.1 of Streptomyces sp. B21-083. GTDB lineage: Bacteria > Actinomycetota > Actinomycetes > Streptomycetales > Streptomycetaceae > Streptomyces. Next base: position 3,838,058 of record NZ_JARUND010000002.1, read on the forward strand.
CCGTCCGAGCCCGTGACTGGAAGAGGCCCCCAGATGCGACGTACCCCCCACCGCCGGATGCTCGCCGCCACGCTGTTCATGGCGTTCGCGCTGGTCCCGACGGCAGCGATCCCCGCGGCGGCCGGCCAGGCCACGACGGCCGAGAGGCATGACCAGCACCACCGGCACGACCATCCCGACGACTGCCCGCCGGGCGGTCTCGGTTCGGAGGTGACCGACCGGCTGGACAAGGCGATCGAGGACGTCCGCCGACAGGCCGGCGTCCCCGGTGTCGCCGTCGGAGTGTGGATGCCCGGCAAGGGAAGCTACGTCCGCGCGACCGGCGTCGCCGACACCGTCACCCGCCGGCCGATGACCACCGACGGCTATGTTCGGATCGGCAGCGAGACCAAGACCTTCACCGTCACCGCGCTGCTCGAACTCGTCGACGACCACCGAATCGGGCTGGACGACCCGATCTCCCGCTACGTCCACGGCGTGCCGGACGGTCGCCGCATCACGCTGCGTCAGCTCGCGGAGATGCGCAGCGGCCTGTTCCCGTACACCTCGGATCCGGATTTCGTCCAGGCCCTGCTGAGCGACCCGAAGCGCTCCTTCACACCTCGGGAAGTACTCGCGTACGGCTTCAAGCACAAGAACACCTTCGCGCCGGGCGCGGAGTTCCAGTACTCCAACACCAACCTCGTCCTGCTCGGCCTGGTGATCGAGAAGGTCAGCGGTCAGCGGCTCGCCGACTTCATCGACGCGCGGGTGCTGCGGCCGGCTCGTCTGCGTCACACGCTGTTCCCGCAGGGAGCCGAGTTCCCCGAGCCGCATCCGCGCGGCTACACCGACCAGACGCTGAGCGGAGCGACCGCCGACGCCACTGACTGGAACCCCAGTTGGGCCTGGGCGGCCGGGGCGATGATCTCCGACCTGCACGATCTGCGCAGCTGGGCGAAAACCGTCGCCACCGGCAAACTCCTCAGCCCCGAGACCCAGGCCCAGCGCCTCAAGACCCTGCCGACCGGCGTCCCGGGTCTCAGCTACGGCCTCGGCATCTTCAGGACGGGCGGATGGATCGGGCACAACGGCTCCATCCCGGGCTACCAGACGGTGACCGTCTATCTCCCCTCGAAGAAGGCCACGTTGGTCATCATGACCAACACGGACGCCAGCAGCGGGGGCCAGGAACCGTCCACGCTCTTCGCCCGGGCGATCACACAGATCGTCACGCCGGGGAACGTGTACGACGGGGCGATTTCGCCGCAGTAGGGGTGTGGCCGGGGGCGGGTGACTCAGGGGCCCGGTGAGGTGAGCTCACCTTGCGCGGCGCCCCTCACCGCCCCCTGTGCCCTGACTCAGTCGAAGAGAGCCACGACTCCAATCACCCAGATCGCAAGAAACGCAAGGGCCCCCACCAGGCAGCCGACGCCCGCCAGCACACCGCTCACCGACCACGGCCCGGAGGGCTCCTCGGACTCCTCCTCCAGGCCGTCCCGGTAGGAGGCGGGATCGTCCCAAGCGACGGGGTGCCCCAGCCCCTCGGCGCAGGCGATCCGCACCGCGACAAGCTGACCCTCCGCGAAGGCGGTGGCAGCCATCGCCTCGGGGCCGCGCCAGGCGAGGGCCTTCATCAGCTCCCCGTCACGGCCGTACCGTGCCTCGAAAGCGGCCGTCTCGTCAGCGTCGCGGTCCTCTTCGAGGTACATCCAGCGTCCGGCCTCGGCGGCGTCACCGTAGAGCCGGTACACCTCGGCCAGACGCCGACGGAGCGTCAGATCGTACGGAAAGGCCGAGACGAGGCCCCGCAAACGCTGCCGCGCGACGGGAACCCGGCCGGCGGCCAGGTCCGCGTCGACTCGGGCAAGGGTCTCTCTGAGAGGCATGAACGCATGATCTGCCACCGCACTGATCTGCGTCGACCTACTTTTCTTGCCCAGCAGCGTCGAGCGGTCGGAGAAAGCGGCGCTCCTACGGCGCCGGTGTGCCGTGTCGGGCCAGAGTCGGAAAGATGGCCAGCTCCCTGACAAGTTGGGCGAATTCGGCGCGCTGTTGGCCGGTCAGGACGGCATAGAGCGATGCCTGCAGCTCGGTGGTGAGTCGTTCGGCCCGCTGCCATTGAGGGAACAAGGCTGCGTCTACGGGTTGGGGTCGCGGCCAGCCGTAGTGGGTTGCCTGGTCGACGCCGAGATTGATGACCATGGCCGCCTGGGCGGTCAGCCCACACAGGCGTACAGCGGCCAGGTGGCAGGCGCCCCGGTGCTCGCGCAGCACGTGTATCCGCTGCATGGCCGCGCCAACCGGGTCATCGTCCGGGTACGGCTGCGCACGCCAGCCGGCGAACAAGGGCAGCGCGTCCGCGTCGGCGGCGTCGATCAGTTGCTGCGCCAGCCGGTTGAAGTGCTCCACGTCGACGTTGCCAGGGATATGAGCGCGCCCCCACTGCCGGACGGCCTGGGCGTAACAGTCGGCGGCGTCCCCGGCCGGCATCGCGTCCCGTCCCGCCGACCAGCCCGCGGAAACCAGACCGGGGCCGAGAAACCCCTGAACGGCCTGGACGACAGGGACCCGCACCTCACCGAGCACCCCGAACCGGCCCCGGCAGTAGAACCCGCGCCCTGGAGGGAACCCGGCGCGCAGACCAATGCCGCTGGTCACCTCGTCGGACATGAACTCGTCACCGAAGTCATGGATGGGCCGGGCCACCGCGTCGATGCAGTCGAAGATCTCCATGGGCCTAAGGTCGCGCACCCCAACCCAGCAGAACAAGAAGATGTTTCCTCAGCCGACACATCAGTTAATCTATCGAGTCATGTTGGACATCCGCCGCCTGCACATGCTCAAGACCGTCGTCGCACGCGGTTCCATCGCCGCCGCCGCCCAGTCCCTCGCCCTCTCCCCCGGGGCCGTCTCCCAACAGCTGACCGCACTACGACGTGAACTCGGCGTCGATCTGCTGCGCCCCGACGGACGCACGGTGGCCTTGACCGAGGCGGGACGGGTACTCGTCGAACACGCCGACCGGATCTTCGACGCCGTGCAGGAGGCCGAGAGCGCGGTCGCCGCGGCCAAGGGCACGGTCGGCGCCACCATCACCTTCGCCGCGCTGCCGTCGACCGTGGCCCGCATCGTGGCCCCCGCGCTGACCGCACTGGCCTCGCGACATCCGCAGCTCACCGTCACCTGTCTCGTCACCGACCAGGCGCAACTACGCGAACTCCCGCTCGGCACCGTCGATGTGGTCCTCGGCCAGCGGTATCACCACGTCCCCGATGCCACACCCCGGGGCGTCGACACCTACCGTCTGCTCGACGATCCCCTGCTGATCGTCACCGCGACGGACCACCCCGGCGAACGCCCCGCATCCCTTAGGGACCTGACCACCCACCGCCTGGTCGTGCCGCCTCCGACCACAGACTGCGGCCAGGCCATCCAACATGCCTTCCACCAGGCGGGGTTCACCCCTTCAACTCCGTACGTCACCACCGACATCGCGGCCCAACTCACCCTCGCCCGCGCCGGCCTCGCCACCGCCCTCATCCCCCGGACGGCCATCGACCCGACCACACCCGGAATCCGTACGTCACCCATCGAGGACCACCCGATCCACCGCGAGCTGTTCGCCGCGACACGTCGGACGGACGCCGGGAACCCGACGACCAACGCCGTCGTCGAGGCGCTGCGCGGGGCGGCGCAACTTCCGCTGTCCCAGCCATAGGCCGCTTCGTTTGGATCGCTGATCGTGGGAGCATCCTTTGTCCCTGCGGGGGCTGAACTGTCGGAACCACATGTCGGCACCACGGTCTACGGTGCGACCATGTCGTTTACCCTGCCCGATGGTCTGCCTCCCGGCCGATTCCTGTCGCGTGGTTCCACAGACATATGGGTCTCTGACGAATTCCCAGAAGACATTGAACGGCTCTGGCCTCGCTTGCTGAGCGAGCAGAAAGCACGGGGCCTGGTTCCGCTCCTTTTCTGGCCCAACGCCATGGGAAGACCGATCGACCTGGACCACGTCGACAGGGTCCGCCTGGAGGATGTACTGGCCACTGACTTCGCCGAGTACCGCCGCAGGAGGCTGCCCTTCTGGACGGATCCGACGCCGGACCCGGTACCTGAGGAAGTCGAGCCGTGGCCACACGACCCCGGACCGCCCTTCGAACAGTGGCCGGGCCTGACACCGGAGATGCCGGCTACGTCCGCAGCCCCGACGCCGGAGGTGGGTGCGTCAAGCCTGCTGGCCGGGCTCATGGATACGGGCCAGTTCGGGCTGGACGAGTGCTGCCTCGTTCTCGTCCCCGCCCATCGCGGCAGCGACGCCCTGGCGTTGATCGGCTGGTCCGCAGAGGCGCCCCTGCCTCTGCTGTGTGCCCTCCTGCGGAGCTGGGAAGACCGCTTCGGTGCCCAGGTGGTGGCGGTGTTCGGCAGCGAGCTGCACGTATCGGTCGCGCGACCTCCCGTTGAAGCAGAGCACGCGAACCTCCTCGCTTTGGAGCACGTGCTGTCGACCGCGGACAACATCGTCGACGACCCGCCCACACCATTCCCCGAGTACGCGACGGACCTCGTGGGACGGACTTCCTGGTCATTCTGGTGGGATTAGGAATGACCGCCGGGCTGCGCTGCCTCGTTCGTTTGGCCCGGGTGTGCCGCTGACTGATGCGCAACGCCAAGGCGTAGGGCCGGTGGAGGGCCCCAGCAGCAGTCCTGGTCCCAGCCCTAGGAAACGCCGTCGAGCGGGCGGAGGAAGCGGCGTTCATACCGCTTGATGCAACGCGTACGCCGAGCAAGCTCGAACGCCTCCTGGCACTCCGGATCGGACACGCTGTCGGTGCGGTACTGCTCGTACGCGGCGAGGCTGGGAAACGAGAAGAGGGCGTAGGCGATGTCACTGTCACCCTCACTGGGCAGGAAGTAGCCGTGGTGCGTCCCACCGAACCGGTTGACGAGCCCTACCCAGCGGCGTCCGTACTCCTCGAAGTCATCGATCTTGTCGGCGTCGATCTCGTAGGTCAGGTGAATGGTGATCATGCGTACATGATGCGCCGAGGTCTCATTGGGCGTCGGCCGGTCCGGCTGCATCGCGACTGAGGCGGACTTGACTCCGCATCATCGGCTCCTGGAAGACCCCGCAAACTTGCGTGCTCGCTCATCATCGCCACCACCCACTCAAAGACATTACTGGAAGTTGTTAGGGTCATGTCATGATGACCACGGATAGCGCGATCGTTCCCGGAGATGTGCGCACGCGCGCTGAGATTATGCCGGTGTTCGGAGGAAGCGGGCAGGGCGGAATATGCCCATCCGTCGAAAAGCGGAGCGTCAACCTATATTCGGACCCCTCCGTCGGAGAACTCAACGGGTACTACGATGGCTGGCTAGCCGAGGAAGACGACCTGGGGCCCATTTTTGAATACACCGGGGCAGGGAAGTCCGGCAACCAGACATTTGCAGGTACCGCAGGTGCAGGAAATCGAGCCATACTGCGCCACGCCGAACAAGACCGTACGTTACGAGTTTTCACACAGGTAGGCTTGATTCCCAATAGCGGCACGAAGACGCATCAGTTCATCGGGGAATTTACGCTGGATGCACTAGAACCTTACGTGTGGCGCAGAGTGCACGGAAGCGACAACAAGGAACGCAATGTAATTGTTTTTCGTCTTCGGCCGGACGGCGAATTCCAGTATTCGTCGAAGAACTCAATCCCCGCCGCACCAGAGACCACCTGGGAGCTCGTCCCCTTCGAGATAGTCACTGCGGCTAACTTCCATAGCGACCCTGCGACCACTGGGACATTGCCAGTTTCCAACCAGCGCAAGAAAAAGGCAAGCTCCCTAAAAAAGGCTGCCGAAAATGCCGCCACCAGCGGCACCTTCGTGGTATCAGAGGAATTCAACAAGAAGATGAGCCTCCGCTCGTCGACAGCAGCCCATATCGCCGTGCGCCATGAGGCCGAATTAACCCGTACCTACATAGCTCACCTTAAAGAGGTCGGACGCAAGACGGGCGCATTCCAGATAAAAGTAAAAGGGCTTACATCCACTCTCAGGACAGATCTGTATGACGCAACGGAGCATGTACTTTACGAAGCTAAGGGATCTAGTACACGCGAGGATGTAAGAATGGCTCTGGGGCAAATTTTAGACTACAGCCGCTATGTGCGAACCGAGGAGCATCCAGACGCACCTAAGCGCGTCATTCTTCTCCCCGCGAAGCCCGACTTGGACATGTTCGACCTGTGCAAAACGTACGGAGTGGAAATAGTTTACAGGTCGGAAAACGGCAGCTTCATAGGGGAGTCGGTACCAACCGACTAACTAAACCGTAGACTCCTCCCCCTCACGACCCTTCCAGCATCTTGAGCGGCCTGCCTGCGGGAGTCATACGCCATCGACGTGAAATGGCGCCAAGACGAGTGGCTCCCGCATACGGCACCAAGTCAAGAGGATTCATCCACGCATCAGAGAAGTGAATGTTCAAGTGTAACGCAAGAGCCAACAGGATGTCCTGAGATGCATCCGTATCGATTTGCGCAAGCAGATACCCTGGCCCGGGTGAGCGCTCTAGAAGCAAATTATCAGGGTTCTGCCACTGCAGGTGACCCTTACCTAGCACCCAAACACTGTCAGGCCATTCAACTGGCGGTCGGGTTTGACACCATTCCATGAGGTGACTGCCAATCGTCTCCAATTTGAGACTATCAAAAGCAACGACGATCCCAGAGGTCGGGAAGAAGTCGTGGATTTTCCCATAGGCCAGCGTCTTTCGTGGTACAAGTCCTGGCGTCGGACGGTACGAATCTTTCGACAGACGTCGCAGTTTGCTAATTTTATTGCACGCGTCCACGAGCTGCTGCTTGTCTAATTTGGTCTTCACTTCGACAACGCCGTAGACGCACTCGTTCGGGAGGATTCGATACCCGTTCAAGGTGGTGAAAGGTGGACTTCCTCGATCTGCGAGAACGATGTCGCACTGAGGAGATGTCTCGTCTGAAGCGGTCACTATTTCGGCGTTATGTATAGGTTCCACATGAGATGGTAGATAGCTGGCGAGAAACTCCCGAATAAGAGCTTCTCGAGAAGTTCCTGCTTCGCCGTTGTGGCTGAAATTCCTTGACTGCTCGAAGTCCGCACGCATCCGCATGGCGACCGAGCTGAGGATTCTTCCAAGTTTCTCTTGATCCATAAAATAATTCTAGAGTAGCGCAACAGGTCAGTGCAGCTGCAACGGCAACTCGCTCCTCTCCCCCATCCAGCAGTCGGTCATCGCCTGCGCGCTGTCACTGCCCTCTGTTACACATGAGTCAGCTGCTGAGCGATCAAGGGAGCCAGAGTGTCTGAGTCGGGGGAATTCGTGCAGCCCGCCGTGGGTGTGTACGAGGAGCTCATCACGGTGCGCTTCGAGCAGAAGCTCAAGGAGTTCGCGAGCCTCGGGTGGCATCTCGTGAGCGACGCGGTGGGAGACGAGTCGGCTCCCCATGTCCTGGCAAGACACATCGCCCGGACGGTGCGCCGCGTGCTTCAGAGCATCCCCGCCGAGGAGCGGGTATACGCGACGAACCACATCTTGGAGTCCATCAGCACTCTCGAAGGAGCCCAGGAATGGGTGGAGTTGGTGGCAGACGGTCCTCGCCAACTCTTGGCGCTGACACGGCAGGAGGCTCCTGGTGTCTTTGCCGTTCGCCCAGGTATCCCCCTCTCCGACACCGCGCTCATCACGAACTCGCCCGACGACCCCAGCCTCGGCTTCGAGTTGCGTGCCGAACTCGCTACAGCTGACCGCGTCGACCTGCTCTGCGCCTTTGTGAAGTGGCACGGCCTGCGCATCATCGAGCAGTCTCTACACGCTGCCCGTGAGCGAGACGTGCCGATACGCGTCATCACGACGACGTACATCGGAGCTACCGAGCGGCGCGCGCTAGATCGGCTGGTGCAGGACTTCAACGCCGAAGTCAAGGTCAACTACGAGACCAGGTCGACGCGACTCCACGCCAAGGCATGGCTGTTCCGCCGGAAAAGCGGATACGACACCGCGTACGTCGGCAGCTCCAACCTCTCCAAGGCCGCGCTGCTCGATGGCTTGGAGTGGAACGTCCGGCTGTCGTCCATCGCGACGCCCGACGTACTGCGGAAGTTTGAGGCAACGTTCGAGTCGTACTGGAGCGATCCGTCTTTCGAGATGTACGACCCGGAAGCCGACGGAGCTCGGCTCCAGGAAGCTTTGGCGATCGCCGGAGGCACCTCCGCTACGTCTGCTGCAGATCGCCGAATCACCTTGTCCGGCCTCGAAGTGCGTCCCTATCCACACCAGCGCGACATGCTGGAGCGGCTCGAAGTCGAGCGGGAAGTACATGATCGGCATCGGAATCTACTGGTCGCGGCGACAGGAACGGGCAAGACCGTGATGGCGGCCCTGGACTACAAGCAACTACGCAAGAAGTACGGCCGTGACCTCCGATTGCTGTTCGTCGCTCATCGCAAGGAGATCCTCCAGCAGTCCCTACGGACCTACCAAGATGTCTTGGTGGACGCGAACTTCGGCGAATCCCTACACAGCGGTGAAATCCCGGAGCGTTGGACACATGTCTTCGCCAGCGTGCAGTCGCTCAACGCACGGGCGCTGGACCGGCTCGCTGCTGATCACTTCGATGTGATCGTGATCGACGAGTTCCACCACGGAACTTCGCCGACATACCGGAAGATTCTCGATCACTTCGAGCCGCTGGAGCTTCTTGGTCTGACAGCAACTCCTGAGCGCATGGACGGCAAGAACATCCAGGACGAGTTCTTCGATGGCCGCATCGCCGCCGAGATGCGGCTGTGGGAGGCCTTGGAGAACGACCTACTCAGCCCCTTCCACTATCTCGGCATCAGCGACAACACCGACCTGAGTGCTGTGAAGTGGCATCGCGGAGCGTACGAAGCAAGCGCTCTGAGCGATGTGCTGTCCGCCAACCACGCGCGAGCGCTACTGGTCTTGAAGGCCGTTGCGGAGAAGGTCGCCGATCCCAGCACCATGCGCGCGTTGGGCTTCTGCGTCTCTGTCGCGCACGCTCACTTCATGGCGCAGACCTTCCAAAAGACCGGCATCAAGGCCGTTGCTCTGTCTGGTGTTACCCCTGCCGACGAGCGCAAGCAGGCGCTGGACGATCTCAAGTCCGGTGCGTTGCAGGTAATCTTCTCGGTCGACCTCTTCAACGAGGGCCTGGACCTCCCCGACGTAGACACCTTGCTCCTGCTACGCCCTACCTCCAGCGCAATGGTGTTCTTGCAGCAGCTCGGCCGGGGTCTCCGACGAACCGAGAACAAGGCGGTGCTGACCGTGCTGGACTTCATCGGCCAGCACCGCAAGGAGTTCCGCTTCGAGAACCAATTCCGCGCGCTGACGAATCTGACCCGCAAGCGGCTCTTGGACAACATCGCGCATGACTTCCCACTGCTCCCGTCTGGCTGCCAGATCCTCCTTGAGGAGAAGGCCAAAAAGACCATCCTCGCCAATATCAGGGACCAGATCGGCGTCAACGTCACGGCCCTGGCACGCGAGGTGGCGGACTACGCCGAGCCGGAGCTCAGCCGCTACCTCGACGAGAGCGGACGCGAGCTCAAGGAGCTCTATCGAGGCAACGGGAACTCGTGGACAGGTCTGCTCCGCCGCTCTGGTCTCCTCAAGGGCGAGGCGCCGGAAGGCGAGGCCACCCTCCTCAAGCGTGTCTCGGCGTTCCTCCACGTGGACGACCCGCTACGGGTTGCCGCGTACACCCGGATGTTGGAGGACGACGCTCCTTCCTACGACGCCCTCGACGAGCAGGGACGGGCATACGCACGCATGCTCTTCTTCCAGTTGTGGCCGCTGGGTGGCATCGTCCGCAAGGGATACGTCAACTACGACGCTGGGTTCGCGACCCTGCGCAGGCAGCACGCCGTACGCAGTGAGTTGCGCCAGGTGTTGGAGTACAACCTCGCCCACACCGAGCACGTACCGATCCCGCTCTTGGGTGTCGGCGGCCCAAGCAGCGTCCCCCTCACGGTGCACGCTTCCTACAGCCGCGAGGAAATCCTTCCTGCGCTGGGACAGTCGTACATCGGCGGCTTCATGCCGGCCGACTTCCGTGAGGGCGTGAAGTGGTGCGACTCAATCAAGACGGACGCACTCCTCATCACATTGGAGAAGGACGAGAAGGACTTCTCACCGCAGACTCGCTATCACGACTACGCACAGAGCGAGACTCTCTTCCACTGGGAGTCCCAAAACCAGACGTCAGCGACCTCTCCCACAGGTCTGCGGTATCAGCATCACCTCGCTGAGGGCACCAACGTCTTGCTCTTCGTCCGCCGTTACAAGAGCACCGATATCGGCGGTGCCCAGCCGTGGATGCTACTTGGCCCCGCCGAGTACGAGAAGCACACGGGCAGCAAACCGATGGCGATCACATGGAAGCTGAAGCACGAAATTCCGGCGGACGTATGGACGTACTCGGCGATCGCAGCCGGGTAGCGCCTCACGCCGAGAGGCCCCTCACCCCAGCTTCCGCTTCGAAGTGCATCTGGGCTCGGTCCAAAGCGTCATCCGCATCGCGGCCGTGCGCCCGGAGCCAGTGGAGGAGGTCAGCGATGGCAACGATCGCTGCCTCCTCCACCACGGCTGCGGACAGACGACCTACGCCTGTTTCGGAGGGCAGCTTCGCCAAGCTGTAGGGGCCGAGCCATTCCTCCGCCCTCGTCACGTGGGGGCCTCCACGGTGGCCGTTGGGTGAGGTCAGACCGGTGGACAGCTCGCACCACGTCACCTTCCGGTCAGCGAGGAGCTGAACACCCCAGCGGTCAGTAACGAAGGTGATGAGCTCCATGCCTCTCCCCGTCTCGGAGTTGATGCCCTCGTTGCGGAGCGTGGGCAGAGCGCGGGTGTCTGGGTCGTGGACCTCGATCCGAAGATGGGTTCCCTTCATGGAAACCGCGAGGGTGGTCGGGGTACCGAGGCCAACGTGGTTGATCACGTTGGCCACGAGTTCGCTGACGCAGAGTTGGGCGGAGTCGATGAGCTCGTCCAGACCCCAGAGCCTCAGGTGGATCCGCAGTACACGTCGTAGGCCTGCTACTTCCTCGGGCTGCGCCAGAAAACGAAGATCCCAGGGCTTCCTGGGCATGCAGGCGGTGCAGTCCATACTCGGCTCCTCCGTGACCCGCGCCGACTCGCACAGTGCAGTCGATCGCATACCTAGAGTTGCATTGGAACTCTCAAAATGGAACTCTCATAACGCCGCTGAAGGAGCGACCCGCTTCATCGCACGCCCCCGGCGCACACCACCTTGCCGACCCGTGCGGGCAACGAGGACGATCTGATGGATCGACACGAAGGACTTGAGACATGCCGATTGGCCCCACCACACGCCGGCGCCAACTGGGCGCCGACCTGCGCCGCCTCCGCGAAATTAAGGGCATGACTCTTGAGGAGGCAGGCACACGCGTCGGCATCTCAAAGGCAACACTCAGTCGCTACGAGACGAAGGAAGGCACGGTCAAGTGGCCGGCCGTGGACGCCCTCTGTCGGGAATACGAGGCTTCGGACGAGGAACGTCTAGCCCTCGTAGAACTTGCCAAGGGAGCCAGAATCCAAGGCTGGTGGCGGTCACTCGCCGACCCGATCCCCGAGTCCATGAACCTCATGCTCACGCTTGAGGACGAGGTCCTACGCGAAGACCACTACGCCTGCATGTACATCCCTGGCCTGCTCCAGACTCGCAGGTACGCCGAGGCCGTTCACCGAGCCTCGGAGGTGCAGTGCGCGGAGCGGGAAGTGCAACACATGGTGGACATTCGCATGAAGCGGCAGGAACTCCTCGAACGGGATGAACCTCCGCACATTTGGTGTGTGATCGACGAGGCTGCGATGCGACGCAACGTCGGCGGACGTGAGGTCATGCGCGAGCAGCTACAACACCTGCTCGCCCTGAGCGAGCGCCCGAACATCACCGTTCAGGCTCTCTCCTTCTCAACGGGCGCCCATGCAGCGGCAGTTGGCAGCTTCGCCATTCTGCGCGGGCCAACGCCCGAACTGGACGTGGTCTACGTAGACCTGCTCGGCGGCGGACTCTTCATGGAGAAGCCGCAGGAATTGGGCCGCTATAGGTTGGCGTTCCAATACCTGAGCGCACAAGCGCTCGATCTGGAGTCTTCGGCAGCGCTCATCTCCCGGATAAACAAGGAGTTTTGATGACGGCACCCTCCGCGCCCTCGTGGTTCAAGTCTTCTTACAGCGGGGGCAGCGGAACGGAGTGTGTCGAGTGCGCACGTACGGGGAGTGGTGCTCTTGTGCGCGACTCGAAGCGGGACGCAGGGCCTGTGGTCGTTCTTCGGGGGCAGGCATGGCAGGTGTTCATAGGAGCGTTGAGGGACAGTAGACCGGGAGGCTGAGAAGGGCGTGAAGCCAGCCGTGCACAGCCAGTACGGGCCGCCAGCCGTCGTCTGGGACGGCGCCGTGGACCCTTACGTCAGCGACCTCCGCACCGCCTCAACCAGCGACCTCGCACGAACGTCGCCGGGCCCCCCGATGATGTGGTTCATCGCGTAGCCGAAGGCGATGTCGTGCTCCGGGTCGGCAAAGGCGAGCGAGCCGCCTCGGCCGGTGTGGCCGAAGGCGTTCGGCCCTGTCATGGGGTCGGCCTCGGTGGGCAGCATGTATCCGGAGCTGAACCGGCTCGGTACCACCATCACCTGGTCCGGCCCGCTTGCCTGCTCCTTGGTCGCCGATGCCAGCGTCTCTGGGGTGAACAGGCGTACGCCGTCCACCTCTCCGATCAGCGCGGCGTACATGCGGGCAAGTCCGCGTGCGGTGCCGATGCCGTTGGAGGACGGGAGTTCCGCGGCCTGCACCTCGGGTGAGTTGAAGTCGATCTCGGCCGGGGCGGTGACCTGGAAGGCCCTGTTGCTGAGCGAGGTCGGGTCGCGCCAGGCGGCGACCTGTGCGCGGAGTCTCTCAGGGAGCGACTCCGGGGGCGAGGTGGTGAAGTCGACGTCCGGCTGCTGGTAGATCATGCGACTGACACGGTCGCGTTCGCCGGGAGGCAAGCCGATGAGAAGTCCAGCCCCAACGGGGAGGCGATCTCGTCGGCGAAGAAGTGGCCCGGCGTGCGTCCGGACACCCGGCGGATTACCTCACCGACCAGCCATCCCCACGTCCGGCCGTGATACCCGTGTGCGGTGCCCGGAGTCCACTGGGGTCGCTGAGCGGCCAGCGCGGCCACCATCGGCTGCCAGGCCAACGCGTCGGCCAGCGGCACCGGTTGGTCCAGCGCGACCAGGCCGGCCTGGTGAGAGAGCAGCCAGCGCACCGGGATGTCGGCCTTGCCGTTCGCGGCGAACTCCGGCCAGTACTTGGCGACCGACGCGTCCAGGTCCAACGCGCCGCGCTGGACCAGCAGATGCGCTGCGGTGGCCGTCGCCCCCTTGGTCGCCGAGTAGACGAGTTGCAGGGTGTCCCGCGTCCATCGACGACCGGTCTCGGGGTCGGCGATCCCACCCCACAGGTCCACCACCGGCCGACCGTCCTGGTACACGCACAGCGCCGCGCCGATGTCCTGGTGCCGGGCGAAGTTCGCCGCGAACGCCTCACCTACAGCTTCGAATCCGGCCTCGACCTCACCGTCGATCGTCGTCATGCCGCCCATCCTGGCATTTTCGCCGGCCTCTCCAAGGGACGGGGAGACGCACTCTCGGGGTACAAGGCATTGCCTGTCACGCCACGGCGGAAGTGCGGTTCACGCCGTGCGGAGAACTCCTGCAAACGGTCCACAGCCGTACGGAGCAACCGCGCGGGCATGGCCGTCACAGAGCCTCGATGGCCTTGAGAATCAAGGCCCGAGCCTCCGTCCCGTAAACGGCCAAACCACGAAGCTGATCGAATGCCTTGATGTACAGGGCGATTTCGGAGGGCTGCGTGATGTTCACTTCTGCGGAGAGCAGCTCGACGGACACCAGCGTGTCGTCGTGGACGTCGAACGTCTCCTGCGGCCACAACGCACGCTCACGCGTCGACGTGGGGATGATGCCGAACGACACCGCGGGCAGCGCGCCCGCGGTGAGTAGATAGCCCAGTTGCGCGGCCATCGCGTCGGAGTCGCCGAGTTGGTAGTAGAGCGTTGCTTCCTCCACGACCATCACGAACCGGTGCCCTGCTTCGTGGATGATGTGTGAGCGTTGGAGGCGTGCCGCTGCGGCATCGTCCGCGTCGTCGGGTACGGCGAGGAGTCGCGCGTTGGCGCTCAGCAGCGCCCGTGCGTATCCCTCGGTCTGCAACAACCCCGGGATCAGGACCGGGGAATACACGCGCAGCAGACTCGTCGACCTGTACAAGTCCACGTAGCTGTCCTGCAGTTGCCGCAGGCCCGTACGCACGCGCTGGCGCCACTCTCGGTAGAGGGACTCCGCATGCTGGGAGGCCGCGATCAGATCGGGAGCCTGGTCGGCGGCGCCGACAGCGCGGCACCACAGACGGATGTCCGTGGGCGACGGCGGTGTTTTGGCGTTCTCGATGCGAGAGGTCTTGGCGTGGTGCCAACTGCATTGAGAGGCCAGCTCAGTGACCGTCAGACCCGCGTTCTTCCTCAGATCGCGCAGTTGGCGTGCCACGTTCTCGCGCGCGGCTTGGGCTGAGGAAGACGGGGAGAGGGACATGAGCCGGCCAATGTTGCTTTCTGTCAGCGGATCTCGTACTCGTCGTGCGGGACTGCGCGCTCCCAGACTGTTTCGAACGCGTCCGAGCACTGTTTCACGATGCTTGGCTCGGTTCGCAACTCCATGGGCGGATCACTCCAGTCGCCGTCCCCGGAAAAGTGGTTGAAGAGGACCTGCGTCCCATCGAAGATCCACAGGTCGGCACCCGGCAGCAGCAGGTCGGCTGTCCGTCGCCGGGGCAGCCAACGCACCTGTTCGCCCGCCCGCACGTTGACAGCGGTTCCGGCGTACTCGTACCGGATGTAGTCGGTAGCCGGTTCGGACACGATGCGGGCACGCCGTACGACGACTCCGCGAGTGACCGCGCGGGAGATCATGTCGACCCACGGCGCCCAGTATTCGGAGGCGGGGTCGACGTCACGTCGGCCTTCGCTGAGCCAGGTATCGAAGTCGCCCGCTTCGTCACCGACCGCGTACTGGTCGCGCATTTCGAGATGCACGGCCGAGCTCCGTGCAGTTTCCATGAGCTCGTCAAAGCTGGGAACGTTCTGCGGCATCGCATGCCTCCCTCAGTAGCGGCACCAGACGCGCGGGGATGCGGATCACTGTTTCGTGGGCGGGAATCCCTTTGGTGTGCCCAGGCGCCGTGTTCTCCACGCACTGGATCCGCGTCTCGTCGTCGGCCGTGTAGCTCTGGAGCACGATGTCCGCGGTCTCCAGATCCACCCACGCCGTCGGTGACCCGTTCTTACCTGTGTCCGGGTCGATCCCGATGAACTGTAAAACCATGGCTGCCCTCCGTGTGACGCCGTGCTCCGATGTGCACCAGAGTCAGTCTTCAGCGACAGGTTGTCAAGGGTGCGAAGTCAGCAAGCTGCTCTTCAACATGCCTTACGCACATTGGTGCACATCGCTGGCTCTCGTGCGTGCCGCACCCATAACGTCGGAACCACGACAGGAACCCCGGAGAGGTGGTGAGTCCTCCCGAGGCGTGACCAACACCGCTGAGGAGCGCCAACGTGAGGCAAGCCGCAGCCCATTCACACTCCGGCGAACGCCGGGAGCGCGTACCGCCCGATCTTGAGGCGATGCGGCACCTGGCACATCGGCTACTGGAGCCGGACTCCGCCCCGGGCGCACTTCCCCCGCCTCATGCCGAGTTGGGCACGCTCGTCCTCAAGCTCCGCACGTACCTGGAACTCCTCGTTCCCAAGGTCGAGCAGGCGGCACTGAGAATCCCCGAGAACGAGATCCCGCGCTACTGCGCTCTCGCGTGCGTCGGCGAGGCGCGGGGGAAACTGCGCGTCAATCCGCACCCGGGAGTCAGCGCTGGCGTCGCCCATGCGCGGCGCCTCGCCCGTGTCCTGCACGCCCTGTGCGACCACTTCGAGAGCCTGATTCATCACCCAGCGCACTGCGAAGCGTGACGGCATTCCCGTCCCACGTTGCCCGCGCAGCGGGCAGCAAGACGCCGCTCCCCCGGGGCACGCCCAGGTATTCGGCACTCCGGAGGACGGCTACCGCAAGGGCCCAAGGCCCTCAAACCGTGAGGTGAGTCCATGCTCTGCCCAACTCCCGTGCTGAACACCGCCGTTGCTACCAAGCCCCGCGTCGGTCGCTCCCTGGTCACCGATGCCGAGTTCGCCATGCTCGCCACGTTCTGCGCCGACGAGTACGGCTTCGAGCGCTGCGTCGCCGAGCGTGTCATGGACCAGGCCCTCGCTCTGGTCCATGTGATGGGTACGACCCGCTCGGGGGCCGCCATGGCACCGTCCCAGCAGGTCGACCCCGGCTGGCACACGCTCATCCTGCACACCGACTGGTACGCCAACTGGTGCCAGGAGCAGTTCGGTTACTTCCTCCACCATCAGCCGAACAGCAAGACCCGTACACGCGGACTCATGACCGACGTCGTCGGAAGGATCGGGGCAGCAGGCTTCGAGGTCGACGAGCGTCTGTGGGGCACGGCTGCGGACTGTAACCCTCCCTCATGCTGCGGTGACGGCCCCTGCTGCTGACCTGCATTCCCCATCCGCCTTCGGCCGGGCGGGCCGCTTTCTCCTGGCTTTCCGGGCAGGACCCGCCCGGCCGCCGTCACCAGAAACGGACTGGCTCCCGTGCCTATGACCGAGCTGACCGCGACCAGCCGCGTGACCATCTTTCCCCTCGAAAGCCTCACCGTCGCCTACACCACTCAGTCCGGCGACGAACGCGGCCTGGGCAACATCGGGCTCGTCACCGTCGTCGACAAACACAGCGACGGGGAGGAACTGTGGCGGCTGGCCCGCGACCTGGGCAGCCGCGCCGCCGACGGGGATCGGGCCCGGTGGATCCTCACCCAGGCCAGTCGCGCGCGCATGGTCACGACGTACACGAACCTGCCGAACGCGGCCTGGACGGCGTACATCCGTCGGCGCTACGAACTCGACGCGCTGTTCGCGAACCACGACGTCCTGTTGACCGGCCGCATCACCCTGCCGATTCCCTGAACCAGCAGCCAAGCCTGTGTGCGCTAAGTCCAGGAGGAGCTGGGTATCAAGCCGGCTATCGGCAACCTGCTCGTCGTGGACTGGGCACCGAACCCGGGAGAGGAAGACAAAGTCCTCTATCTCTTCGACGGAGGCCGCCTCACCACGGACGAATGTCGGCGCATTGGGCTGCAGGCCAACGAACTCCGCGGCTACGCCTACCACGACGTCGGAGAGTTGCCGGAACTCACCATCCTCCGCCTCGTACGCCGTATCACCGCTGGCATCGAGGCTCGTGCCAACGGTGTCACCGCGTATTTGGAACATGGAACGGCGCCGGAAACAGCGGCGTAAGCCCGGCCATCCCGTAACCACCTCGTACTCAGGCAAGATGCCCCGGACCAACCAACGGTCCGGGGCATCTTCGTTGCGCTGGCGCCGCTAGGCAGGCGGCAGGTTCTCGATCTGGGTCTGGAGGCGGGCGATGTCCTCCTCCGCCTTCGCGAGGCGGGTGCGGATCTTGTCGACCACGTTGTCCGGGGCCTTGGCCAGGAACGCCTCGTTGCCGAGCTTGCCTTCAGCCTGGGCCTTCTCCTTTTCGGCTGCGGCGAGGTCCTTGGCGAGGCGCTTGCGTTCGGCCGCGACGTCGATCGTGCCGGACAGGTCGAGTGCGACCGTGGCGCCGGCGACGGGGAGAGTCGCGGTCGCGTTGAAGTCGTCGCCTTCCGGCTGGAGGCGCAGCAGTTGGCGGATGGCGGCCTCGTGGGCGGCGAGCTGCGTGCCCGACAGGTCCAGGCGGGCCGGGACCTTCTGGCCGGGCTGCAGGCCCTGGTCGGAGCGGAAGCGGCGGACCTCCGTGATCACCTTCTGGAGGTTGTCGATCTCCGCCTCGGCGGCCGGGTCGCGGAAGCCACTGTCCGTCGGCCAGTCCGCGATCACGAGGGACTCGCGGCCGGTCAGTGTCGTCCAGAGGGTCTCGGTGACGAACGGGACGACCGGGTGAAGGAGGCGCAGGGTTACGTCGAGCACCTCGCCCAGGACACGGCCGGAGACCTTGGCCTGCTCGCCGCCTTCGAAGAAGGTGGTCTTGGACAGCTCGACGTACCAGTCGAAGACCTCGTCCCACGCGAAGTGGTAGAGGGAGTCGGCGAGTTTCGCGAACTGGTAGTCGTCGTAGTAGGCGTCCGCCTCGGCGACGGTCGCGTTGAGCCGGGACAGGATCCAGCGGTCCGTCGCGGAAAGCTTCTCGACGGGCGGGAGGTCACCCTCGATCGTGGCGCCGTTCATGAGCGCGAAGCGGGTGGCATTCCAGATCTTGTTGGCGAAGTTGCGCGACGCCTGGACCCAGTCCTCGCCGATCGGCACGTCCGTACCGGGGTTGGCGCCCTTGGCCAGAGTGAAGCGGACGGCGTCCGAGCCGTACTTGTCCATCCAGTCCAGCGGGTTCACGGTGTTGCCGAACGACTTCGACATCTTCTTGCCGAACTCGTCACGCACCATGCCGTGGAACGCGATGGTGCGGAACGGGACTTCGCCGTCCATCGCGTACAGGCCGAACATCATCATGCGGGCGACCCAGAAGAACATGAGGTCGTATCCGGTGACGAGGACGGAGTTCGGATAGAACTTCTCCAGGTCGGGGGTCTGTTCCGGCCACCCGAGGGTGGAGAAGGGCCACAGGCCGGAGGAGAACCACGTGTCGAGGACGTCCGTGTCCTGGGTCCAGCCCTCGCCGGTCGGCGGCTGCTCGTCGGGGCCGACACAGACCGTCTCGCCGTTCGGGCCGTGCCAGACCGGGATGCGGTGGCCCCACCACAACTGACGTGAGATGCACCAGTCGTTGAGGTTGTCGACCCAGTCGAAGTACCGCTGGGACATGTCGGAAGGGTGGATGTTCACGCGGCCGTCGCGGACCGCGTCACCGGCCGCCTTGGCGAGGGTCTCGACCTTGACCCACCACTGCAGGGACAGCCGCGGCTCCAGCGTCGTCTTGCAGCGTGAGCAGTGGCCCACCGAGTGGACGTACGGCCGCTTCTCGGCGACGATCCGGCCGTCGGCGCGCAGCGCGGCGACGATCGCGGACCGGGCCTCGAAACGGTCCAGTCCCTGGAACGGGCCGTGCACGGTGATGACACCGCGCTCGTCCATGACGGTCAGCGACTCCAGGTCGTGCCGCTGGCCGATGGCGAAGTCGTTCGGGTCGTGGGCCGGGGTCACCTTGACTGCGCCGGTGCCGAACTCCGGGTCGACGTGGGTGTCCGCGACGACCGGGATGGTCCGGTTGGTCAGCGGCAGCTTGATCCGCTTGCCGACGAGATGCGCGTACCGCTCGTCGTCGGGGTGGACCGCGACGGCCGTGTCACCGAGCATGGTCTCGGCTCGGGTCGTCGCGACGACGAGCGTTTCGTCGCCCTCGCCGTACTTGATGGAGACGAGCTCACCGTCGTCGTCCTGGTAGTCCACCTCGATGTCCGAGATGGCCGTCAGACAGCGCGGACACCAGTTGATGATGCGCTCGGCACGGTAGATCAGGCCGTCGTCGAACATCTTCTTGAAGACGGTCTGAACGGCCCGGGACAGGCCCTCGTCCATGGTGAAGCGGTCACGGCTCCAGGCGACACCGTTGCCGAGGCGCTTCATCTGGCCGGCGATCTGACCGCCGGACTCGGCCTTCCACTGCCAGACACGCTCGACGAAAGCCTCACGCCCGAGGTCGTGGCGGGACTTGCCCTCCTTGGCAAGCTCACGCTCGACCACGTTCTGCGTGGCGATTCCGGCGTGGTCCATGCCCGGCTGCCACAGCGTCTCGTAACCCTGCATGCGCTTGCGGCGGGTCAGGGCGTCGATCAGCGTGTGCTCGAAGGCGTGGCCCAGGTGCAGGGATCCGGTGACGTTCGGCGGCGGGATGACGATCGTGTACGCGGGCTTGTCGCTCTTCGCGTCGGCCTCGAAGTAACCCCGTTCTACCCAGCGT
This sequence comes from Streptomyces sp. B21-083, assembly GCF_036898825.1. GTDB lineage: Bacteria > Actinomycetota > Actinomycetes > Streptomycetales > Streptomycetaceae > Streptomyces. Next base: position 3,858,154 of record NZ_JARUND010000002.1, read on the forward strand.
TCGTACAGCATCCCCTCTACCTCGGCCGGCGCGTACTGAGTCGGCAGTTCGGGGGAGCTGTTCGGCCCGCTGTCGGGGCGCTGAGTATTGTCGGTCACGGCGGCCATTCTAGGGGCCCGGGGTCTTTGCCCTCGCCGGACTTTTACCCCCGCGCGGGGAGTGGCCAGGGCATGAAAGCGGCCGCACGAAGGCAGTCCAAGTGTGACCAAGAACGCTCTCGTGCGACCGTTTTCAGCCTACCCCTCCGCCTGAGCAGGATGGCAACTCGGGACGCGCCCGGAGTCTTCTCCGACCCCTGACGAGGGGTTCCGGCAGCAGAAGCGAGCCGTCGGCCTGCTGGTGCCGTCTCGCGGCTGGTGGTCCGGCTGGGCAGCCAGACCACCAGGTCGTACGTGAGCTGCACGGAGAAGCCGGTGCCTTCGGCGGCGAGAGTGACGCACCGGTAGGCGAGGATCGCCACGCAGACCTTCCACATGGGCAGCCCGCGGCGGGCTTGCGCGCCGTTCCGAACAGCGCTCCGGCGATCTCCGACCAGTACCTCCGCCCCCGTCCCGGAGCAGTCGACGCGTGTCATGATCAGCGGCGTGAGCGAGTACTCCTGGCCTTCGAGAACGGCTGGTGCCCGATAGGCGGTGGCGCCGCCTCCTGGACTGAGACGGTGCGTGCCTCACGCCTCACACCTCACGTCTCTCCGCACGCCATCGCCGCCACGCGAGCGTGAACCCCACCCCGGCGACCAGCGCCGGAACAGCCAACTCCGTTGCCAGGGAAGCCACCCAGTCCGGGTTCATCCGGCGCGTCAGGCCGCTGGTGAACTGGCAGGTCGCCTGGGGAGGAAGGAAGCTGTACTCCAACGTCCTCGGCGGGTTGGTTCCCCAGTCCGCGCCTGCCGAGCAGGCCGAAGAGGGGCCCGCCAGCAGTTTCCAGCCGGCCAGGGCGTAGAACATCAGGAACACGGAGCCGGTCACGAAGAGCGCCACCCCTGTACGGCGCAGCTTCGCCGCCCTGGAGGTCGGCGCTACCAGGGAACTGCCGGGCCGCGGCTCGAACCACTCCGCGACCAGGGCCAGGAACAGGCACACGACCAGGACCAGCATGCTGAGCCACAGCAGCCCGCCAAGTACCAGCCCGCCTCCGACGGAGGTGACGTTTCCGTGCTCGAACTCGCAGACGGTGGCCGGGGGAAAGGGTTGATTCCGTACGGTCCGCAGTTTGCCCGGGCCGGTCACCAGACCCTGTGAGCACCGCTCGTCGAATTCCAACATGCCGAACAGCGCCAGCGCCGAGCCGACGATCACCGCACCGAACGAGATCCCGGCCGCGGCCCACAGGCCACCCGTGCGGTAACTGCCGTACGTACGCGCGTTTGACATCCACGCACAGTAACGGGCCGTGAGACGGCAACCCAGGCCGAACGCGCCCTTGCCCCGTGACCGGCGCCGCCTTTGATCTCGCTCGGGCAACGGACCGTTCATGAGTCGGCGACCGGGCGGGTGAGCCCGTGGGGTCAGGTGAGGGCGGTGACCAGCAGGGCGAAGGCGGCGATGATGACGGCGACGCGGACGTAGTGCCAGCGCAGCCAGCGGTTCATCTGCTCCTTCCAGTCCTCGGGCCGGTTCTCGGGGGTCCACGTCTTGTTCCGGTTGTTGATCGGGACGAGGAGCAGGAGCGACATGACCACGCTGAGGATCAGCAGCGCGCCGGCGGTGACGACGAGGCCGGTGCCGGAGTGGTGCCATCCGGCGACAGCCCAGACGGCGACGAGGACGAGCGAGCCGATGTACCAGACCGGCATCACGGCGCCGAGCATCCGGCCCCCGTGGGCGTGGCCGAGCTGGCGACTGTCCTCGGGCAGGGCGTTGAGGATCGGGTTCATGACGAAGGCGACGGAGAACTCCACCCCCACCATCACGCCGACGATCACGGTGGTGACGACCTCGAGTGCGTTGAGCATGATGACCCTCTCGATATCTAGCGGTGCTAGCCGATGAGGCAACGCTAGTACTGCTGCCGCTCGATTGTCTAGCGGTGCTAGAATCGGATCATGTCCGTACAGGAACGCAAGGAACGCGAACGGGCGGAGCGTGAGCGCCTCATCGTGGCGACAGCCCGTGAACTCGCCGAGCAGCAGGGCTGGGACGCGGTCACCACCCGCCGGCTCGCCGAGCGCATCGAGTACAGCCAGCCCGTCCTCTACAGCCACTTCCGCGGCAAACGCGAGATCATCGGCGCCGTCGCCCTCCAGGGCGCCACAGAGATGGCCGCGGCGGTGCGGGCCGCGACCGCCGCCGTGGACGACCCGCGCGAGCGGGTGGCCGCCCTCGCGCGCGCCTACCTCGACTTCGCCGCACGCAACCCGGCGGTCTACGACGCCATCTTCCAGCTCGACGGCGGCCTCCCGTACGCACAGGAGGACACCCCGGAACCTCTCAAGGACGCTTTCGCCGCGCTGCTGGAGTGCCTCGGCGAGGTCGCCGGGGACGGCGTCGCCCCGGGGCTGTTCACCGAGGTGTTCTGGGCGTCCCTGCACGGGGTGGCGACCCTGACCCGGTCGGGACGGCTGCCGCCGGAGGACACCGAGCGGCGGGTGAGGCTGCTGGTGGACCGGCTCGCCATGGTCTGACACCGGCCAGCAGCCACGTAGCCGGAGCACTGCGGTGGGACAGGCGGAGCGGACACTCACGGGCGCGTTCGGGTTCGCTCTCGCCGGGGTGCTTTGCGCCATCGGCGCCGGGTACGAGACCGAGCTGCGCGCCCGCCGGGCCGCCGCCACCCCGGCGAACGGGAAACCCGGCTCCACGGGTTAGCCTCGCCCCGTACGACTCCGACACGACTCGATACGACTCGGCTCGGCTCGGCCCAACTCGACACGACTTAGCGGGAGGCAGACCACCATGGCTCTGGCGAAGACCAAGGTTCCCACGGCGCTCGTGGCCGCCGGCGGGCTCGTCGGCGGGTACGCCGTCGCCCGCTGGAGCCGGAGCCGGCAGCTCGGCGGGACCGTGCTGGCCGTCGCGGGGACCGTCGCCGCCCAGCGGTGGCGCGAGCAGGCGGGCGTGACCGCCGCCGGGGCGCTGACCGTCGCGTACATCGGTGCCTTCGCCGGATCGCACCCGCTGGCCAAGAAGGTGGGCGCCTGGCCCGCCGTCTTCGGGGTCGCCGGAGCAGTCGCCCTCGCCTCCTGGGCCGTCGCCGACCGGCACTAGGCGCTCCGCGGACACGCCGTGAGGGGGTGTCGGTCTCGTGCGGCGCCGTCGTGGCTGGGCGCGCAGTTCCCCGCGCCCCTACAAGTGGCCTGCGGCCTACTCGGAACCCATCCGGCCCTCCGGACCGTATGCGGCCCTCACCGCCGCCCGGCCGACACCAAGCCCTCCATCGACTCCTCCTCCACCCGGTACGCCCGCCCCACCTCCGCCGCGACCAGTACCCCCGCCGCGATCACCAGCGTGAAGAACGCCCAGGTCAGGGGCCAGGCGTTGGCGAAGCCGTCGGGTGGTCCCGGCTGGGTGCTCAGGGAGACGTACATGAGGGCCGCCGGCGGGGCCGCGATCAGGAGCAGCGGCCAGCCCCGGCGGTCCCGGTGACCGAAGTAGGCGGCCAGGAGCAGCAGCAGGACGCCCAGGGCGGCGACCCCGACGCCCGTCACCGGGGTCGTCTCCTGCGTCGAACCCGAGGCCTCCGCCCGGTTGCGCAGATCCCAGGGGACGCAGACGACGTACGACGCCGAAGCGACGGCGACGCCGAACACCCGTGTGAGCCAGCGCTCGACCCAGGGACGTGTCCGCAGCGGCCCGAGCAGCTTCCCGGTGGTGCCGGTGGTGCCGTTCCCCGTTATCTCGGTCATACGTACGAGGGTCACCTGTCCGGAGACGGTCCGACAGAGTACGCGTACTCAGGTATCCGTACTCAGGTACGGGTACTCAGCAGCGCGCCACCCCCGGCTGCACCCCGACTACACCCCCACCGTCCGCGACACCACGTAGATCAGCAGCCCCGCCAGTGAGCCGACCACCGTGCCGTTGATACGGATGAACTGCAGGTCACGGCCGATGTGTGCCTCGATCTTCTTCGTCGTGTGCTCGGCGTCCCAGCCCGCGACCGTGTCCGTGATCAGGGAGGTGATCTCGCCCTGGTAGGTCGTCACGACGTACACCGCCGCGCCCTCCACCCAGCCGTCCACCTTGTTCTGCACCCCGGAGTCGACCGCCATCCGCGACCCCAGCGACAGCAGCGACGCCCGGACGCGCAGCCGCAGCTCACTGCGCTCGTCCTCCGCCGCCGAGACGATCATCGAGCGTACGGCCGTCCAGGCGGACGCGATCAGATCCTGGACCTCGCCGCGCCCCAGGACCTCGGTCTTCAGCCGCTCGACACGCGCGCGCGTGTCCGTGTCGGACTGGAGGTCGGAGGCGAAGTCGGTGAGGAAACGGTCCAGGGCGCCGCGCGCCGGGTGGGAGGGGGCATCCCGCATCTCGGTGACGAAGCGCAGCAGCTCCTTGTAGACGCGCTCGCCGACCTTCTTGTCGACGAACTTGGGCGTCCAGCCGGGCGCGCCGCCCTGCACGGCGCCCATGACCTCCTCCTCGTGCAGGACGAGCCAGTCGTGCGCGCGTACGCAGACCAGGTCGACGACCCTCCGGTGGCCGCCGTCGACGACGACCTTCTCCAGCATCTTGCCGATACCGGGCGCGATCTCCTGGGCGTCCGCCCGCCGGGTGATGGCCTCGCCGACGACCGCCTGGACGTCGGAGTCGCGCAGGACGGTGAGCGCCCCGCGCAGGGCGGCCGACAGCTCCGCCGTGACGCGGTCGGCGTGCTCCGGCTCGGCGAGCCACGTACCGAGGCGGCTGCCGATGCCCACGGCCCGCAGCCGTTGCCGTACGACATCCTGGGAGAGGAAGTTCTCGCCGACGAACTCGCCGAGGGAGACGCCGAGTTGGTCCTTCTTGGTGGGAATGATCGCGGTGTGCGGGATGGGCAGGCCGAGGGGATGACGGAAGAGGGCGGTGACCGCGAACCAGTCGGCCAGCGCGCCGACCATGCCCGCCTCGGCCGCCGCGGCGACGTATCCCGTCCAGGCACCGGCGCCCTGCTCACCGGCCCACTTGGCGAGGACGTACACGACGGCGACGAAGAGCAGCAGCCCGGTCGCCGTGAGCTTCATCCGGCGCACCCCGCGCATGCGCTCCTCGTCGGCGGGGCCGAAGGCGGTCATGGCGCGGCGCGGGTCCGTACCGGCAGGGGCGACAGACGCGGCGGGCGCGGCGCGGGTCCGCCGCTGCCCGCCGTCAGTCATGGCAGTCCCGTCGGTCTCCTCGGTGCCGCCGTTCGATCCTGTTCTCGTCCGTTCCATTCGCTCCACCGTTCAGTGATCCCTCACACATTGTCCCTTCCTGACCGACTCCTGGAACGGAACAAGAGTTCCCCGCGTATACCCGGAGGAGCCGATCCACACTGTTCGGGCCGGCTCGCACAGGCCCATCCCGCATCATGGGCACAGCCCACCGGAGCCCCACGCTCCCCGCCGTACGAGGAGTTCCGCATCCCATGACCAGGCGCCACGGTTATGGCCTGCTCGCCGCGATGATCACGCTCGTCGTGGCCGTGTCGGCCGCCATATACGTCGGGGCGACCCTTGACGACGGCAACCGGCACTCGAGGTCCGTCAGCCAGGCACGCGACGACTCGGGCAACGGTGACTCCCCCGCGTCCACCGGCGCCTGGGTCGGCAGCTGGTCCGCCTCCCCCGTCGAGGGCGAGCCCGGCACCGAGATCCAGGGCCTGGCCGGCCGCTCCCTGCGCAACGTCGTGCACACGGCGGCCGGCGGTACGAGTGCCCGCGTCACGCTCTCCAACCTGTACGGCGAGCAGCCCCTGACCATCGACCACGCCTCGATCGCCGTCGCCGCCGCCGAGAACAGCGCCGCCGCCGACGCCGCCACCATGCGCCGGCTCACCTTCGGCGGCAGCCCCTCGGTGACCGTCGCGCCCGGACGGCAGATCGTCAGCGACGCGGTACGGATCACCGTCCCGCGCGACAGCGACGTCCTGGTGACGACGTACGCCGACCTCCCGTCCGGCCCGGTCACCTACCATCCGCGCGCCCGGCAGATCTCGTACTCCGCGCTGGGCGACCGCACCGAGGACCCCCACGCCACGGCGTACACCGAGCGGACCGAGGCCTGGCGGTACGTCACCGCCCTGGACGTCCTCAGCAAGCAGGCCAACGGCACGATCGTCGCCCTCGGTGACTCGCTCACCGCCGGCAGCACGTCGACCGTGGGCGCGAACAGGCGCTGGCCCGACGTCCTCGCCGACCGGCTGCACGCGGCTGCCGAGGCCGGCGCGGACGTGCCCCGCTACAGCGTCGTCAACCAGGGCATCGGCGGCAACCGCGTCCTGCGGCCCGGCGGCAAGGGCACGCCGGCGCCCAACGCGAGCGGACTGACCCGGTTCGGACGGGACGCCCTCGGCCGTACGAACGTCAAGGCCGTCGTCATCGACCTGGGCGTCAACGACATCCTGCGCGCCCGCGACCCGCGCACCCTGAAGGCGTCCGCGATAGTCGCCGGGCTGCGTGAGCTGGTGGCCGAGGCGCACGGGCGGGGCCTGACGGTGGTGGGGGCGACGCTGATGCCGTTCGGGGGGTTCCATGGGTACTCGGCGCCCACGGAGGCGTTGCGGCAGGCGGTGAACGCGGAGATCCGGGGTGGGCGGGTGTTCGACGCGTACGCGGACTTCGACAAGGCGTTGCGGGATCCGTACGATCCCTGGCGGTTCCGGGCGGAGTATGACTCCGGGGATCATCTGCATCCGAGTGACGCGGGGTATGCGCGGATGGCTGCGGTGTTCGACTTGGCGGATTTGAAGGGGGTTGCGCCGGCGCGGCTTTAGGGATGCGGGCGGTTTGGGGGTGTGTTTGGGGTGCGTTGTTGGGTGCGGGCCCGTTGGGGCTGGTCGCGCAGTTCCCCGCGCCCCTAAAAGCGCTCAGTCACCGGTCCCTGCGACGGTAAAAGCCCTCAGTCACCGGTCCTCGACGGTAAAAGCGCTCAGTCCGCGTCGCTGAAAGCGCTCAGTCACCGTTCCCGCGCCGCTGAAAGCGCTCAGTCACCGTTCCCGCGCCCCTAAAAGCGCTCAGTCAACGTGTCCGCGACGGTAAAAGCGCTCAGTCGCCGTCTCTGCGTCGCTCCAGTTTCTCCTGGCGGCGTTCCTCCTTCAGGCGTTGGCGTTCTGCCTTTGGGAGTTTGCGGGTTACGCCCACTCCGCCCCAGAAGGCGAAGCCCTGGATGATCACTCGGGGGGCGCCGGGGTCGCCCAGTACCCCCTCCTGGCTGTGGTCGAAGCCGCCCATGATGCCGATGCCACGCACGACGACCTCGACGCCGGGCGGCACGACGACGTTCATGCCGCCCATGATCGCGACGCAGTTGACGACCACCTCACGGTCGGCGAAGTTCGCTTCACGCAGGTCGAGTTCACCGCCACCCCAGAACGTGAACGCGTTGAACTGCCGCGGCATCGTCCAGCGCCCCCCGCGCTGGAACCCGCCCATGACGGCGACGGCCCACCGCGAGGACCCCTCGCCCCCGACGATCCGGACCGGCCAACTCCCGCTCTCCGTAGGTTGCTTGACCATGCTCACGGCGGGCGCGCTCACCCCGGCCCCGGGCAGGTCACGGGTGATCGGCGTCAACTCGCCGTACGTACGCGCCTGGTAGGTCGCGTCGAGCCGTTCCTCGAACTCCGCCATGTCGAGCCGCCCCTCCGCGAGGGCGTCCCGCAGGATCTCGGCGACTCGTTCACGATCGGCGTCGGAAGCGCGCAGCTCCGGAAGGTCGTCCGTCATGCACGCAGCCTACGAGGTCCCCGCGAGGGAGGCTACGAGACCACGCGCCCCGACTTCCCGGCCTGCTCGGCGTACATTTTCGCGATCACCGCCTCGATGTCCGGCTCCCGCACCGACAGGTCCACCAGCGGATACTCCGCCGCGATCCGCGCGACCAGCGGCGCCGCCGACTCCGACGCCGGGAACGCCAGCCACTGACGCGGACCCTCCACCCGTACGACCCGCGCCGACGGCACCTCGATCGGCGGCAGCTCACGCTCCAGGTCCACGACGAGGGTCCGCTCACTGTCCCCCACCTCGTGCAGGCCGGTCAGCGGACCGTCGTACATCAACCGGCCGTGGTCGATGACCATCACGCGCGAGCACAGCTGCTCGATGTCCTGGAGGTCGTGCGTCGTGAGCAGGACCGTCGTGCCGCGCTCGGCGTTCAGGTCACGCAGGAACTCGCGCACCCGGGCCTTCGAGATGACGTCCAGGCCGATCGTCGGCTCGTCGAGATACAGCACCTCGGGATCGTGCAGCAGAGCCGCCGCGATGTCACCGCGCATCCGCTGCCCCAGGGACAGTTGACGAACCGGCACATCCAACAGGTCGCCCAGTTCGAGGAGTTCGACGCAACGGTCGAGGTTCTCCCGGTAACGGGCGTCCGGGATGCGGTACATGCGGTGCATCAGACTGTACGAGTCGATCAGCGGGAGGTCCCACCACAGCGTCGTACGCTGCCCGAACACCACCCCGATGCGCCGCGCGAGACGGGTGCGCTCACGGGACGGGTCGATACCGGCGACGCGCAACCGGCCGCCGCTGGGCGTGAGGATGCCCGTCAGCATCTTGATGGTCGTCGACTTCCCGGCGCCGTTCGGGCCGATGTAGCCGACCATCTCCCCGCGCGCCACCCGGAAGGAGATCGAGTCGACCGCCCGCACCTCGCGCCGCTCACTGCGCATGAACCCGGTCTTCTTGCGCACGTCGAAGACCTTCTCGACACCGTCCAGTTGGATGAACGACTCGTTGAACTCCTCGATGGAACCGTCCACTTGACTGTCCACGCGCCCTAACTCCCCGTGCTCCGGTACGAAAGAAGTCCCGCTCGCCAGGCCAGCCCGGCGAGCACGCAGCAGCCCAGCGCCACCAGCGGCGACAGGAACGCCACCCACTGCGGCAGGCCGAGCGGGTAGGGGCGGCCCAGCACGTACAGCGCGGGCAGCCAGTTGACGAAGGCCAGCGGGACGACGAACGTCACCCCGCGCACCAGGTCCTGCGCGAACAGACCCGGCGGATACTGCAACAGCGTGGCACCGCCGTACGTGAACGCGTTCTGCACCTCGGAGGCGTCCCGGGCCACGAACTGGAAGGCCCCGCCCGCGACGAACACCGCGCAGAAGATCGCCCCGCCACTGATCACCATCACCGGCAGCAACAGCACCTTCAGCACCGTCCAGTGGACGTCGTCGAGAGCCGTGAGGGAGTAGCCGAACACCAGCAGACCCTGGGTGATCCGGCCGAGACGGCGCAGCGCGAACCGGTCCGCGGCGACCTGCGCGAGCACCGGCGCCGGACGCACGAGCAGCGTGTCCAGGGTGCCGTCGCGGACCCGGCTCCCCAGCCGGTCCATCGACCCGACCACGAGGTCGGCGATCCCGAACGCGATCGAGGACAGCCCGTACAGAAACGCGATCTCGGGCAGCGAGTAGCCGCCGAGCCGGTCGATCTGGGAGAACATCAGCACGATCGCCAGGAAGTCGAGGCCGGTCGCCACGAAGTTCCCGAGCGTGGTCATCGCGAACGACACCCGGTAGGCCATCGTCGACCGGATCCACATCGCGGTGATCATCCGATAGGCCCGTACGCCGTCGAGCACCCGGCTGGTACGGCTCAGCGGCCCGTCGTCCCAGCCCCCGGCCCCGCCCGCTCGGCCCGCCCCGCCGATCCCGGCGTCGTCGGCCCACCGCTCGCCCCGCACACCGGTCTGCACCGCCCCCGCGACACCACCGGCACCGCCGACTCCCACGTCATCCACCCTGAACCACCACCCGCCGAGTCGCGGCCGCCTGGACCAGACGCCCCACCGCCAGCAGCGCCACCGCCCACCCGGCCTGGAAGGCGTACGTCGCCACCGGATCCGCCTCGCCCAGCAGGATGTCCGCCGGCGCCTGGATCAGCGCCGCCCACGGCAGGGCCCGTACGATCTCGCCGAGCAGCCCCGGGAAGACGTTCAGCGGCAGCACCATGCCCGAGCAGAAGACACCCGCGAGCCACGCCATCTGGATGATGCCCGCGCCGTCAAGGAGCCAGAACGCGGCCAGCGCCATCAGGAACCGCAGCGAGTAGCTGACCAGCATCCCCAGGACGACCGCGCCCAGGAACGCCAGCCAGGTCAGCGGCGAGGCCGGGAGCGACAGGTCGAAGATCCACGCGCCGATCGCCACCGGGACCAGCCCCCTGCCCAGCAGGTGGAACAGGGCCCGCCCCATGTCCTGGGCCAGCCACCACAGCTGGAGGTCGGCCGGCCGGTACAGGTCGATCGCGATGTCACCCGTACGGATACGCTCGATCAGCTCCCCCTCGAATCCTGTACCCATCACGCACATGGTCATCAGCAGCGCCTGGCCCAGCCACACAAAGGTGAGAGCCTGGGACTGGTCGTACCCGCCCAGGTGCGGTCTCTCGTCCCACAGGGCGATGTACGTGTAGGCCAGGATCACGCCAAAGACGGTGTTGGTCAGCACCCCCGCCAGCGTGGCCACCCGATAGGTGGCATACCGTCGGAAACCCCCCGCCGCGACGGCCGCGTACAACCGCCCAGAACCCACGACACCAGCCTTTCCCGACGCATCCGGACCGAAGCGCAGGAGCCTAGTCCGCCCTGCTGCCCGCCCGCCACGCGTTTTCGGGCAGGAAGCGTGCGTGGGTCAGGGAACTGATCGCCGGGTGCGACAGTCTTCAAGAGGGGGCGCAGAAAACGTTTGAAGTGGTGAATGAGGTCGTACGGCAACGTGCGACGCGAAACAGGAGTCCGTGCACGACATGAGCGACCAGCCAGAGCCGCAGCAGCCGACGCAGGGCTCGGCACCCAGAAAACCGGCAGTGCAGCCCGACGCGAAACCCGAACGAACCGTCGCGGAGCCCGTCACGAAGCCTGACGCGGAGCCAGGCGTCAAGCCTGACGTGAAGCCTGACGTGAAGCCCGTCACAGAGCCGATCGCGGAGCCCGCCGTGGAGCGTGACGTGGACCGCGAGCGAACCATCGCGCAGCCCGTCGTGCCGCCCGTCACAAAACCTGTCACGGCACCCGTCACGGAACCCGTCGCGCACCGCGAGCAAACCGTCGTGCAGCCCGTCGTGCGAGTTGACGCGCGAGCCGACGCGCGACCCGAAGTGGTGGCGGGCGGCATGTCCGAGGCAGCCGCGCAGTCCGCGAAAGCCGCGAAGGGCAAGAAGCCCAAGCGTCCCCGGCGCACCGGGTGGCGGCGGCTGATCCCGACCTGGCGGTTCGTGCTCAGCACGCTCGTGCTCGGGATCATGATGATCGTCGCCCTGTTCGCACTCGGCTACTACATGGTGAACATCCCGGCGGCGAACGCCGCGGCCATGAAGCAGAGCAACGTCTACCTCTACGCCGACGGCAGCCAGCTCGCCCGCGACGGCGAGGTCAACCGGGAGAACGTGAACCTGTCGCAGATCTCCAAGGACGCCCAGCACGCCGTCCTGGCCGCCGAGGACCGCGACTTCTACACCGAGTCCGCGATCGACCCGAAGGCCATGATCCGCGCCGCCTGGAACACGGGGACCGGCAAGGGCAAGCAGTCCGGCTCCACGATCACCCAGCAGTACGTGAAGAACTACTACCTCGCGCAGGAGCAGACCGTCACCCGAAAGGTGAAGGAGTTCTTCATCTCGATCAAGCTTGACCGGGTGAAGACCAAGGACCAGATCCTTGAGGGCTACCTCAACACCAGCTACGCCGGCCGCAACTCGTACGGTCTCCAGGCAGCGGCCCAGGCCTACTACGGCGTCGACGCGATCGACCTGACCGCCGGACAGGGCGCCTACCTCGCCGCGCTGCTCAACGCGCCCAGCGAGTACGACGTGATCGCCCACCCCGAGAACAGGCCGGCCGCACTCGCCCGCTGGAACTACGTCCTCGACGGCATGGTCAAGAAGGGCTGGCTGACCGAGTCCGCGCGCAAGGACATCAAGTTCCCCGAGCCGAAGCAGTCGATCGTCTCGACAGGCATGTCCGGCCAGCGCGGCTACCTGGTCAAGGCCGTCAACGACTACCTGTTCGACAACAAGATCCTCACCGAGGACCAGCTCCAGGCCGGCGGCTACCGCATCACCACCACCCTGCAGAAGCCGAAGCAGGACGCCTTCGTGAAGGCCGTCAACGACAAGGTGATGAAGAAGCTCGACAAGAAGAACAACAAGGCCGACAACTACGTCCGCGCGGGCGGCGTGGCCATCGACCCGGCCACCGGCAAGGTCCTCGCGATGTACGGCGGCATCGACTACACCAAGCAGTACGTCAACAACGCGACCCGCCGCGACTACCAGGACGGCTCCACCTTCAAGCCGTTCGTGTTCACCTCGGCCGTCCAGAACGGCTCGGTGACCCAGGACGGGCAGAGGATCACGCCGAACACGTACTACGACGGCACCAACAAGCGCCCGGTACAGGGCTGGAGCGGCGGCGAGTACGGCCCCGAGAACGAGGACCAGTACTCGTACGGCAACATCACCGTCCGCACGGCGACGAACAAGTCCGTCAACGCGGTGTACGCGCAGATGGCGGTGGACGTCGGCCCCGCGAAGGTCAAGCAGACCGCGATCGACCTGGGCCTGCCCTCCGACACCCCCGACCTCAACCCGTACCCGTCCATCGCGCTCGGCACGTCGACGGCCAGCGTCCTCGACATGACGGAGGCGTACGCCACGCTCGCCAACCACGGCAAGCACGGCACGTACACGATCATCGAGAAGATCACGAAGGACGGCGAGACGGGGTCGGTGACCCTCCCCAAGCAGGCGACCAAGCAGGTCGTCTCACGGGAGGCCGCCGACACGACCACGGCGGTCCTGCAGAGCGTGGTGGAAGAGGGCACGGCGACCGCGGCCCAGGAGGCCGACCGCCCGGTGGCCGGCAAGACCGGCACGGCCGAGGAGGACACGGCGGCCTGGTTCGCGGGCTACACCCCCGATCTCGCGACGGTCGTCTCCGTCATGGGCCAGGACCCGGTCACCGGCAAGCACAAGTCGCTGTACGGCGCGATGGGCCTTCAGCGCGTCAACGGTGGCGGTGCCCCCGCCGAGATCTGGGCCCAGTTCACGAAGGACGCCCTGAAGGGCAAGGAGGCGAAGGACTTCGACCTCCAGCTCCAGGACGGCGCCGACGAGGAGCAGCTCCCGCCCGCCGAGTCGTCGCCCGACCCCGGCGCGAACGCCGGCCAGGACAACGGCGGCACCACGGACGGCGGCGGCCAGGAAACCCCGGGCGCGACAACCGGCGCGACTCCCACCGGCGGTGCGACGGCGACCGGCGGCACGACCACCGGCGGGACCACGGCGACGGGCGGCACGACGACGACCGGCGGTACGACGAACACCGGCGGGACCACCACCGGCGGCACCACGGACACGGGCGGTACGACGACGGACGGCGGTACGACGGACACCGGGGGCACCACGGACTCGGGCGGCACCACCGACAACGGCGGTACGACGGACTCGGGTGGCACCACGGGAGGAACGACACCCGGCGTGACGACCGGGGCGCTGACCTCGGCCCGACGGGACTGAACCGCCCGGCCACGGAGCCTGCGGGAAACGGGAAAGGGGCTGGTGACGATGGTCACCAGCCCCGGACGCCGCTGCTGCTCCGCAGCTACAACTCACTGACTTACAGGTACAGGCCCGTCGAGTCCTCGGACCCCTCGAACCGGTCCGCCGCGACGGCATGCAGGTCGCGCTCGCGCATCAGCACGTAGGCCACCCCGCGCACCTCGACCTCGGCGAGATCCTCCGGGTCGTACAGCACGCGGTCGCCCGGCTCCACCGTACGTACGTTCTGCCCGACCGCGACGACCTCCGCCCAGGCCAGCCGGCGCCCGACTGCCGCGGTGGCGGGAATCAGGATCCCGCCACCGGAACGCCGCTCACCCTCGCTGGCGTCCTGCCGCACGAGCACACGGTCGTGCAGCATCCGGATGGGCAGCTTGTCGTGATGGATGCTCTTCTCACTGCTTTTGGCGCTCACGCTCCGAACCTACCTGTCCCATCAACCCCTGCGCCGCCGGGCCCCGAGAGTGAGCAGCCCGACGAGCCCCACGACGACGAGGGCGACGGGCACGATCCGCTCCAGCCTCGGAGCACCCTCCTCGTCGACGAGCTGTCCCTTGACATCGCCGACGACACGGTTGACGCCGACGTAGGCGCGCCCGAGGGTGTGATCGATGTTCGAGACGACCTTGGCCTTGGCATCGCCGACGATCGTCTTCGGGTGCACCCGCACCCCGATCTCGTCGAGCGTCTCGGCCAACGTCTCGCGCCGGCGCTTGATGTCCGCCTCGATCTGCGTCGGGGTTCTGCTGTCCGAGGTGTCCGCCACCGTACGCCCTCCGAAGTCCGCTGGATGCATTACTCCGGACAGTCTGTCAGTTCCGCCTCGGACCGCACTGTCAGCACCCCCGGTTAGGCTCGGACCGGCGCCCTTTCACGGGCGCGCGAGGACTCACGAGGACGTACGAGGAGACCAGACCGATGAGCGAGCGACTCCAGCCCGGTGACGTGGCCCCCGCCTTCACCCTGCCCGACGCCGACGGCAACGAGGTGTCGCTGGCCGACCACAAGGGCCGCAAGGTCATCGTCTACTTCTACCCGGCCGCCCTGACCCCCGGCTGCACGAAGCAGGCCTGCGACTTCACGGACAACCTGGAGCTGCTGGCCGGCGCGGGGTACGACGTGATCGGCATCTCCCCGGACAAGCCGGAGAAGCTCGCGAAGTTCCGCGAGAAGGAGAACCTGAAGGTCACCCTGCTCGGCGACACGGACAAGACGGTCCTGGAGGCGTACGCCGCCTTCGGCGAGAAGATGAACTACGGCAAGACGTACATGGGCGTCATCCGCTCCACGATCGTGGTGGACGAGGAGGGCAAGGTGGAACGGGCCCTGTACAACGTCCGGGCGACCGGCCACGTGGCGAAGATCATCAAGGACCTGGGCGTCTGAGGGCATCCGAGTCCCGTCACACAAAACCCCCGCCCACCAACGGCCGCCTGCCCGGTATGATGTCAGACGGCTAGCGGCGGTGGTGCAATGGCGACACAGCAGACTTAGGATCTGTGGCCCTTGATCGGGCTTGAGGGTTCGAATCCCTTCCGCCGCACACAAGCAGCCTGTGAATCGAAGGATCGATTCACAGGCTGTTCCTGTTCTCCCGCCTCAGCCCAGCAACTCCCGCACCACCGGCACCAACCCCCGGAACGCCTGCCCCCGGTGGCTGATCGCGTTCTTCTCCGCTGACGTCAGCTCGGCGCAGGTCCGTGTCTCGCCGTCCGGCTGGAGGATCGGGTCGTAGCCGAAGCCGCCTGAGCCCACCGGGGTGTGGCGCAGTACGCCCCTCAGCCGGCCCTCGACCACCCTCTCCGTGCCGTCCGGAAGTGCCAGGGCCGCCGCGCAGGCGAAGTGGGCGCCCCGGTGTTCGTCCGCGATGTCGGAGAGCTGGGCCAGCAGTAGCTCCAGGTTCGCCTGGTCGTCGCCGTGTCGGCCGGACCAGCGGGCCGAGAAGATGCCGGGCGCGCCGTTCAGGACGTCGACGCAGAGGCCCGAGTCGTCGGCCACCGCCGGGAGGCCTGTCGCCCGGGCGAGGGCGTGGGCCTTGAGGAGGGCGTTCTCCGCGAAGGTGACGCCTGTTTCCTTGACGTCGGGGATGTCGGGGTAGGCCTCCGCGCCGACCAGGTCCATGGGGAGGGCCGCGTCGGCGAGGATCTGCCGCAGCTCCGTGATCTTTCCGGCGTTACGGGTGGCGAGGATCAGGCGTGTCATGGCGTCCAGTATCCCGGGCGCGCCCGCGGCCGTTCACGCCGTTCACGACGGTTACGACGTGCAGACCTTCGTCAGTTCGCTCGCCGCGTCCGTGACGCCGCTGATGTCGGGGGTCGCGTCGCCGTTCTTGATGGCCGAACGGACGCTGTCCACGGCCTTGTTGAGGTCGTTGACCGCCTTGTTGACGTCGGTGTTGTCCGTCTTGTTGCCGAGGTCGTCGAGGCTCTTGTCGATCGACGCGAGGGCTTCGTCCGCCTGGGTCGGGTCGTTCGCCGCGTTCTGGACGGCGTTCTGGAGGTTGGAGACGCTGGTGGCGACGGCGTCGGCGGTCTGGACGCAGTCCAGGGCCTTGTTGACTGCGTCGCATCCGGTGGTGAGCCCGGCGGTCAGCGCGACGGCGGCCACGGTGGCGGCGATGGCGGTGGTGCGGCGGCCGGGTCGGCGGCTCACGGCCATGGTGGTGGTTCCCCTCGTTCGGTGATCGTTCGTGATCGGTCGGGGCGCGACGGTGGGAGTGGGACGGCGATGTCCCGTGCGTTCGTGCGGTCGGCCCCTGACAGCTGGCCGGGCGCACAGCGGTGTGCCGTACGCCCGTACCGATGAAGACGCGATGCCTGGCGGTGCGGTTGCCCGCGACCCGAACCCTACTTGGTGAACCCTTTACCTTTCCAGGGCGGTGTCCAGTGCCTTGCGCTGGAGGGCCGCCAGGTCCGCGCAGCCGGCGACCGCGAGGTCGAGAATGGAGTTCAGCTCGTCCCGGGCGAACGGTTCGGCTTCGGCGGTGCCCTGGACCTCGACGAAGCGGCCGTCTCCGGTGCAGACGACGTTCATGTCGGTCTCCGCGCGGACGTCCTCCTCGTAGCAGAGGTCCAGCAGCGGCACTCCGCCCACGATGCCGACCGAGACCGCGCTCACCGTGCCGGTGAGGGGCTGGCGGTTGTTGCGGATCAGCTTCTTGCCCTGGGCCCAGGTGATGGCGTCGGCGAGGGCGACGTAGGCGCCGGTGATGGCGGCCGTGCGGGTGCCGCCGTCGGCCTGGAGGACGTCACAGTCGAGGACGATCGTGTTCTCGCCGAGCGCCTTGTAGTCGATGACCGCGCGCAGGGAGCGGCCGATGAGGCGGCTGATCTCGTGCGTACGGCCGCCGATCTTGCCGCGGACCGACTCGCGGTCGCCGCGGGTGTTGGTGGCGCGCGGGAGCATCGAGTATTCGGCGGTGACCCAGCCCTCGCCGCTGCCCTTGCGCCAACGCGGGACGCCCTCGGTGACGGAGGCGGTGCAGAAGACCTTCGTGTCGCCGAAGGAGACGAGGACGGAGCCCTCGGCATGCTTGCTCCACCCGCGTTCGATGGTGACGGGGCGGAGTTGTTCGGGCGTGCGGCCGTCGATACGTGACATGGCGACGAGCCTAGCCGCAACGGGGAAAGGGGCCCTTCCCGTGGTGGGGAAGGGCCCCTTCAGGGGTGAACACCTGTACTGGGTACGGGAATTCGAGCCTGGGATCTACATCATGTCTTCGATGTCGGCCGCGATGGGGTCGGCGTCCGTGCCGATGACGACCTGGATGGCGGTGCCCATCTTGACGACGCCGTGGGCGCCGGCGGCCTTGAGGGCGGCGTCGTTGACCAGTGCGGGGTCGATGACCTCGCAGCGGAGGCGGGTGATGCAGCCTTCGACTTCTTCGATGTTGTCGAGGCCGCCGAGTCCGGCGACGATCTTCTCTGCCTTGGTGGACATGTCCTACTCCCTGGTCCGAACCGCTTTGTCGCAGTAACCCACAGTTGGCCGATCTTCGCGAGCGGTCATGGCGTGCCTCCCGAAGGATGGGTTTCACGACACGGTACGACCGTTCGTCGCCGACTGGTCTACACCAGTCGGACGGGAGTCTCCAAACCCGGTCTCGACATCCGCGAGGACGCCCATGAGTGCCGGCACGGTTCGACGGTGCTCGCGGCGGTCGCCGGACCCCTCGTCCACTACGTGATCTTCCGGTTCGCGAGTCTGCGGTTCGACCTGAAGACGCCGGGCAGGGAGGGGAGGAGGAGGTCGAGGACGTCACCAAGGTCTGAGGTCCGAAGATCACCGATTTCCCGTGCAAATCGTGGGTTCCTTATGCGGCCTTCACCGTGCTACAACATGGTCTACACCACTGAGTGGTGTAGACCATGTACTCGTTGGAGGAAGTATGAGCACCGCCACCGCGACGGCGGTCCCCTCGAAAAAGAGGGGATCCGGCCTGTTCCAGGGCCTGCAGAAGGTCGGCCGCAGCCTGCAGCTCCCGATCGCCGTACTTCCGGCGGCGGGTCTCCTGCTCCGGCTCGGCCAGGCTGACTCCCAGGAGAGGTTCCACATCCCAGCCGATGTGGCGAAGGTGTTCGCCGGAGCGGGCGGCGCCCTGCTGGACGGCTCCTTCGGTCTGCCCCTGCTGTTCTGTATAGGCGTGGCCATCGGCTTCGCGAAGAAGTCCGACGGCTCGACGGCGCTGGCCGCCGTGGTCGGGTTCCTCACCTACTACGCGGTGATCCACCAGTACCCGATCAAGGACGGCCACGACGGCGCCACCTACACCGGGACCGGACTCGGCGGCGGCTTCTGGCAGAAGGGCACCGAGGCCGCGCAGGCCGCGACCTTCGAGAACCCGGGCGTCCTCGGCGGCATCATCCTCGGCCTCCTGACGGCGGTCCTCTGGCAGCGCTACCACCGCAAGCAACTCGTCGACTGGCTCGGCTTCTTCAACGGCCGCCGGCTCGTGCCGATCATCACGGCCGCCCTCGGTACCGTGCTCGGTGTCCTGGTCGTCGTGGGCTGGCAGCCCATCGGTGATGTCATCACCAACTTCGGCGAGTGGATGACCGGTCTGGGTTCCTTCGGCGCCGCGCTCTTCGGTCTCATCAACCGTGCGCTGATCCCGATCGGCATGCACCAGTTCGTGAACTCGGTGGCCTGGTTCCAGATCGGCGACTTCACCAACTCCGCCGGCACGGTCTTCCACGGCGACCTTCCGCGCTTCTTCGGCGGCGACCCGTCCGCCGGTATGTTCATGACCGGCTTCTTCCCGATCATGATGTTCGGTCTGCCGGCCGCCGCCCTCGCGATCGCGCACTCCGCCCGGCCCGAGCGTCGCAAGGCCGTGCTGGGCATGATGATGTCGATGGCGCTGACCTCGTTCGTCACGGGTGTCACCGAGCCGATCGAGTTCACCTTCATGTTCATCGCCCCGGTGCTGTACGCCATCCACGCGGTCCTCACCGCGATCTCGATGGCCGTGACCTGGGCTCTGGGCATGCACATGGGCTTCAGCTTCTCGGCCGGCTTCATCGACGTCTTCATCAACTGGGGCATCTCCACCAAGCCCTGGCTGCTGATCCCCGTCGGCCTGGTCTTCGGCGCCGTCTACTACTTCGTCTTCCGCTTCGCCATCACCAAGTTCAACCTCCCCACCCCCGGCCGCGAGCCCGAGGAGGAGGTCGAGGACCTCACCAAGGCGTGAGAGCCCGGCCGTACGGCCGTACCGCATGAGAAGGGCCCCGGGACCGACCAGGTTCCGGGGTCTGCGTGTGCCTACGCGGCGTCAGATCTCGTACGTCACCCGTGGCGTCGCCAGTTCCACCGGCCCCCGGAACTCCTCGCGCGCGTCGGCCAGGTTGACCTGCGGGTCGGTCCACGGGGGGATGTGGGTCAGGACGAGCTTGTGCGCGCCCGCGCGTTTCGCCGTCTGGCCCGCCTCGCGGCCGTTGAGGTGCAGGTCCGGGATGTTCTCCTTGCCGTGCGTGAACGCGGCCTCGCAGAGGAACAGGTCGGTGTTCCGGGCGAGTTGCTCCAGCGTGGCACTGACGCCGGTGTCCCCGGAGTACGTCAGGGACTTCCCGGCGTGCTCGATACGGATGCCGTACGCCTCCACCGGGTGACGCACCCGCTCGGTGTGGACGGTGAAGGGCCCGATGTCGAAGGTGCTCGGCTTGACCGTGTGGAAGTCGAAGACCTCGCTCATGGAGGAGGCGGTGGGGGTGTCGGCGTAGGCGGTGGTGAGACGGTGCTCGGTGCCTTCGGGGCCGTAGACCGGGATCGGATCGCAGCGACCGCCATCGTGGCGGTAGTACCGTGCGACGAAGTACGCGCACATGTCGATGCAGTGATCGGCGTGCAGATGGCTGAGAAAGATCGCGTCGAGGTCGTAGAGACCGCAGTGGCGCTGCAACTCGCCAAGGGCACCGTTGCCCATGTCGAGAAGCAGCCGGAAGCCGTCGGCCTCTACGAGGTAGCTCGAACAGGCCGATTCCGCGGACGGGAACGACCCTGAGCAGCCGACGACGGTGAGCTTCATAAAGCAGAAACCTCCGCTGGCGGGGAGCGTCAAACAAACGTGACGGGGTTCTTGCGGTGCTGTCGAGCGTAAGGCGCAAAACCCCCCGTCGCTCCTCCGTCAAGGGCCGTTGTGGGCGAACTCACCTGTGCTGTCACCGGTTCGGCTGGACGTGAAGCGCAGGTAGGGCGGGCGACGTGCGGAGTGCGCCGGTACCGTCTTCCGTATGGACACGTCATGGTGGCTCGCCCTGGCGGCCGTCGTGCTGCTCGCGCTGGTCGCGGCGCTGGTGGACGGCTGGGGGCGCGGGCATCGGCCCCCGAGGCGCGGGGGCAGGCCGCCGGGGCGGCCCGGGGAGCCGAAAGGGCAGCGGGGGCGGTCGGCGCGGCCCCGGCCCGCGGAGATCTGGTGGGCGAACGTGCCCTTCGAGGACGGCCCGGGGGGCAAGGACCGGCCGTGTCTGGTGCTCGCGGTGCGCGGGCGGCGCGCGACGGTCGCGAAGATCACCAGCAAGTACCACGACGAGCGGCCGGGGGTGATTCCGCTGCCGCCGGGCGCGGTGGGCGACGCCCAGGGCCGGACGAGTTTCCTGGAGACGGACGAGCTGCGTGACCTGCCAGTTCAGGAGTTCCGGCGGCGGGTGGGGGTGGTGGACCCGGCCCTGTGGGACCAGGTCCGACACCTCGCGTCGTAGTGCGGAACCCGAACAGGTTCACGATGGGCCGGTCAGGGGCTCACGCCCAGAGCTGGCCCTGCAGTGTCTCGATGGCTTCCTCTGTCGTGGCCGCCGTGTAGACGCCCGTCGAGAGGTATTTCCAGCCACCGTCGGCGACGACGAAGGCGATGTCCGCGCTCTCGCCCGCCTTGACCGCCTTGTTGCCGACGCCGATCGCGGCGTGCAGCGCGGCGCCGGTGGAGACGCCCGCGAAGATGCCCTCCTGCTGGAGGAGTTCACGGGTGCGGGTGACCGCGTCCGCCGAGCCGACGGAGAAACGGGTGGTGAGGACGGAGGCGTCGTACAGCTCGGGTACGAAGCCCTCGTCGAGGTTGCGCAGGCCGTACACCAGGTCGTCGTAGCGCGGTTCGGCGGCGACGATCTTCACGTCCGGCTTGTGCTCGCGGAGGTAGCGGCCGACGCCCATGAGCGTCCCGGTCGTGCCGAGGCCTGCCACGAAGTGGGTGATGGAGGGGAGGTCGGTGAGGATCTCCGGGCCGGTGGTGGCGTAGTGGGCGCCCGCGTTGTCCGGGTTGCCGTACTGGTAGAGCATCACCCAGTCCGGGTGCTCGGCGGCGAGCTCCTTGGCGACCCGTACGGCCGTGTTGGAGCCGCCGGCGGCGGGGCTGGGGATGATCTCGGCGCCCCACATGGCGAGCAGCTCGCGGCGTTCCTGCGAGGTGTTCTCGGGCATCACGCAGACCATGCGGTAGCCCTTGAGCTTGGCGGCCATGGCGAGCGAGATGCCGGTGTTGCCGGAGGTGGGCTCCAGGATGGTGCAGCCGGGGGTGAGCCGGCCGTCCTTCTCGGCCTGCTCGACCATGTGCAGGGCTGGGCGGTCCTTGACCGAGCCGGTGGGGTTTCGGTCCTCCAGCTTCGCCCAGATCCGTACGTCGGCGGACGGCGAGAGCCGCGGCAGGCGCACCAGGGGGGTGTTGCCTACCGCGGCGAGCGGCGAGTCGTAGCGCATGGGTGCCAGGGGCCGATCAGACCATGCCACCGGCGACGGCCGGCAGGATCGTCACGGTGTCGCCGTCGGCGAGCTTGGTGTTGATGCCGTCGAGGAAGCGGACGTCCTCGTCGTTGAGGTAGACGTTGATGAAGCGGCGCAGCTTGCCGTCGTCCACGATGCGGGCCTGGACTCCCGTGTGCCGGGTTTCGAGGTCGGCGAGAAGCTCGGCGAGGGTCTCCCCGGCACCGGGGACGGCCTTCTCGCCGTCGGTGTAGGTGCGGAGGATGGTCGGGATGCGGACCTCGATGGCCATGGCTCGGGGCTCCTGTCGGGAGTGGTAGGTCGATGGGCGCGCGGCGGCGCGAAAAGCGTTGTTCAGCAGGTCATACATGTGACGCGCCGCGGCTCACGGCCGTACGGCGGCAGGGGGCAGCATCAACAGATGGCGCTTGCCAGCCTGCACAGGTCGACGTGCAGCCGCGCCACGAGCAGCAGGGTGCCCGGCGTCTTCTCGCTCACGTCGTAGGAAACCATGGGCTCATCGTATCGATTCCCGGTCCGGATCCTGGAGGCCCGTCCTGCATTCTGGACATTTTCGGGCCGCTGGATGAGATGGGTGGCAGATCGGCGGGTGATCCGCACGAGATCAGTACGTCTCCACGACGCTGACCTCCTCCTCCGTCACCTCTCCCTCGACGATCCGGAACGAGCGGAACTGGAACTCCCCGAGGCCGTCCGTGTCGGCCGTGGACACCAGGACGTAGTGGGCGCCGGGCTCGTTGGCGTAGGAGATGTCGGTACGGGAGGGGTGGGCCTCGGTCGCCGTGTGGGAGTGGTAGATGACCACCGGCTCCTCGTCACGGTCGTCCATCTCGCGGTACAGCTTGAGCAGATCCCCGGAGTCGAACTCGTAGAACGTGGGCGACATGGCCGCGTTCAGCATCGGGATGAAGCGCTCGGGGCGGTCGGAGCCCGCCGGGCCGGCGACGACGCCGCACGCCTCGTCGGGGTGGTCCTTGCGCGCGTGGGCGACGATCTGGTCGACGAGGGCCTGGGTGATGGTCAGCATGCTGGCCAGGATAAGCAGAGGGGCCGTCCCGTACCGAGGGTTGGTACGGGACGGCCCACATGCCGGAATGACGCTACGGCTAGGAAGATCTCAGGGCATCAAGGTCGACACGAGCGTCTCCTGCAGCCCTCCCAGCCACAGGTACGCCATCACCATCGGCTTGCGCGGGTCCTCGTCCGGGAGCCGGTAGAGGAGGTCGGTGTCCTCCTCGTCGACGACGTCGAGCCGGGAGCCGATCGCCAGGCGCAGGTCGTTGAGCGCGCCGAGCCATTGCCGGGACTCCTCGTGCGTCAGCTTGAGCACCGCGCCCCCGTCGCCCGCCGGCGACAGCGCGTCCAGTGAGCGGATCACCGCGAGGGCGGTCTCCCGCTTGCCGGTCCGCAGGTCGTTCTCGGTGAACCGGCGGAACTCGGAGGAGTACTCCCGCTGTTCCTCCGCCTGTTCCGGCGACGACGGTACGTCGACGGGGTCACCGTAGGCGTCCGGGAACAGGCGCCTGAGCACCGGGTCGGAGGGGGGCTCGCTCGGGCCCTCGGCGAACAGCTCGGCGAGCGGGTCGTCGGGGGCGTCCTCGCCGGGGCCGGGGCCGATCAGCTCCAGGAGCTGGACGGCCAGCGACCGGATGATGGAGATCTCGACGTCGTCGAGCGCGACGGCCGCGCCGCCGCCGGGGAGCGGTTCGAAGTGTCCTGGCATGGAATTGTTCGCTACTTCCGGTCCTGCTGGAGGGTGGCCCACAGACCGTAGCCGTGCATGGCCTGCACGTCGCGTTCCATCTCTTCGCGGCTGCCGCTGGAGACGACCGCCCGGCCCTTGTGGTGGACGTCCATCATGAGCTTGGTGGCCTTGTCCTTCGGGTAGCCGAAGTACGTCTGGAAGACGTAGGTCACATAGCTCATGAGGTTGACCGGGTCGTTGTGGACGATGGTGACCCAGGGGACGTCGGGCTCGGGTACGGCGAAGGTCTCCTCCGCCGGTTCGGTGCGTTCGATCTCTACGGGAGCGGGTGACGTCACAAGGCCATGCTGCCACCAGAAGGGGGTCACCGGCCAAATCGCCGTGGAAATCGTCAAAGTGACGAGATGGGGGTAGCATCCCGTCCATGAACACAGCGGACCTTGGGCTGCCGGTGGACGTCCCCTCGACGGCGCTCTTCACGGATCACTACGAGCTGACGATGCTCCAGGCAGCCCTGAAGGCGGGCACCGCCGACCGGCGGTCGGTCTTCGAGGTCTTCACGCGGCGGTTGCCGGAGGGCCGGCGATACGGCGTCGTCGCGGGCACCGGGCGGGTGCTCGACGCGGTGGAGAACTTCCGTTTCGACACGGCCGTCCTCGACTTCCTGCGCGAGCGCCGGATCGTCAACGAGGAGACCCTGCAGTGGCTGGCCTCGTACCGGTTCAGCGGGGACGTCTGGGGCTATCCCGAGGGCGAGGTCTACTTCCCGGGCTCGCCGATCCTGCGGGTCGAGGGCTCCTTCGCGGAGTGTGTGCTGCTGGAGACGGTGATCCTCTCCATCCTCAACCACGATTCTGCGATCGCGGCGGCCGCGTCCCGGATGGCCTCGGCCGCCGGTGACCGCCCGCTGATCGAGATGGGCGCCCGGCGCACGCACGAGCTGGCCGCGGTGGCCGCCTCCCGCGCCGCGTACGTCGGCGGCTTCACCAGCACGTCCGACCTGGCCGCCGGTTTCCGCTACGGCATCCCGACCGTCGGGACGAGCGCCCACGCGTTCACCCTGCTCCACGACCGCGAGCGGGACGCCTTCCAGGCCCAGGTGGACTCGCTGGGCCGCGACACGACGCTGCTGGTGGACACGTACGACGTCGCCGAGGCGGTGCGGGCAGCG
Organism: Streptomyces sp. B21-083; assembly: GCF_036898825.1. Classification (GTDB taxonomy): domain Bacteria; phylum Actinomycetota; class Actinomycetes; order Streptomycetales; family Streptomycetaceae; genus Streptomyces. The sequence goes on from NZ_JARUND010000002.1 coordinate 3,882,928, forward strand.
GTGGAGGTCGCCGGGCCGGAACTGGGCGCGGTGCGCATCGACTCCGGGGACCTGCTCCTGGTCGCGCACCGGGTGCGGCAGCAGCTGGACGAGCTGGGGGCGCAGCGGACGCGGATCGTCGTGACCTCGGACCTCGACGAGTACGCGATCGCCTCGCTGGCGGCGGCACCCGTGGACGCGTACGGGGTCGGCACCCAGCTGGTGACGGGTTCCGGCCACCCGACGTGCTCGATGGTCTACAAGTTGGTGGCCCGCGCCGAGTCCGCGGACCCGAAGGCTCCGCTGGTCCCGGTGGCGAAGAAGTCGAGCGGCGGGAAGACGTCCGTGGGGGGCCGGAAGTGGGCGGCCCGGCGGCTCGACCGGCACGGGTTCGCGGAGGCCGAGGTGATCGGTACGGGACCGGTGCCGGCCGAGCTGGCCGACCGGCAGCTGCTGGTCGAGCTGGTGAAGGGCGGTCGGGTCGTCGCCCGCGAGGCGCTGGACGTCGTACGGGACCGGCATGCCACCGCGCGCGCCAACCTGCCGCTGTCGGCGACCCAGCTGTCGCGCGGGGAGGCCGTCATTCCGACGGAGTACGTGCCGGCGCGGGCCTGACACCCCCGCTGCACAGGGGCAACAGGCGTCCGTGCCCGCCGGTTGCCCCGAATGCCCCCTCCCGAAGTGGGTCGGAAGTCTCTAGGCTCGGAAGTTCACATGTTCACACCGACCAGGCCTCCAGGCCCGCACCCCCTGACACTCGAAGGACACCGCCCATGCGCCGCGCCCTGATCGTCGTAGACGTGCAGAACGACTTCTGCGAGGGAGGCAGTCTCGCGGTGGCCGGGGGTGCCGATGTCGCTGCCGCGATCACCGAGCTGATCGGGCAGGCCCCCGCCGGGTACCGCCATGTCGTGGCGACCCGCGACCATCACATCGCCCCGGGCGGACACTTCGCCGACAACCCCGACTTCCAGCGCTCCTGGCCCGCGCACTGCGTGGCCGGCACGGAGGGAGTCGGCTTCCACCCGAACTTCGCGCCGGCGGTCGCCTCCGGCGCGATCGACGCCGTCTTCGACAAGGGCGCGTACGCGGCGGCCTACAGCGGCTTCGAGGGCGCCGACGAGAACGGGGTCTCGCTGGGCGACTGGCTGCGGGCCCGTGAGATCGACGAGGTCGACGTGGTCGGTATCGCGACCGACCACTGCGTCAGGGCCACGGCTCTGGACGCGGCCCGCGAGGGCTTCCGCACCCAGGTCCTGCTGGACCTCACGGCAGGCGTCGCCGAGGAGTCGACGAAACGGGCCCTGGAGGAGCTGCGGGCGGCGGGCGTGGAACTGTCCGGCAAGGCGGTCGTCTAGCCCGTAGGGCTCCCCCTGTACCGCCCCCCTCCGCTCCCCCGTTCCGGACCCCGCACCCACCCCCGCACGCTCGTACGTCCCCGCACGGCCGCGTACGCCCGCACGACCCCCGCACGCTCGTACGTCCCCGCACGGCCGCGTACGCCCGCACGACCCCGCAGACCCCTACGACCCGCACGCCCCGTACGACCCGTACGACCCGTACGACCCGTACGACCCGCACGCTCGCACGCCCCCGTACGACCCGCACGCCCCCGCACGCCCCCGCACGCCCGTGTGTGCGCACACCCCCCGCCCCGGGGTCAGTCGTCCAGGTCCAGCCACTTCCCGTCGCGCATGAGGGTTCGGCCGGCCATCTCGGGCACCGTCCCCCACGCCTGTAGCACCTGCGGGGTGACCTGGAACCAGACGTAGGAGGCATGGTCCTCGCGCGGGTCCCAGCCGTCCTTCGCGGTGAAGGCGTCGCCCACGCCGGCGGGCAGCTCCTCGCGGGGCAGCATGCGGGCGGTGCCGTGGATCAGGACGACGTCGCGGGTGTGGCCGAAGGAGAGCCGGACCCGGCCCGAGGAGATCAGGTTGCGGCCGGTCGGGTTGGTGTCGCGGGTGGCCAGCCACACCGACTCGCCGTCCCACCAGTAGGCGAGCGGGACCAGACAGGGCTCGCCGGTGGCGTCGGCCGTGGCGACCCAGACGTCGATGTCCTTGGCGAGGCGTTCGAGCGCCTCGCGTCTGCGCTGCTCGGAGCTGCGGGGGCCGCCGGAGTGGGGGTCAGCTGCTGTCATGCCGCGAGATTACGGCGTACGCCCTCCCGGTCACATCGTGCGATGGGACTAGGCCGAAAGGCCGAGGCCCCCGGAGGGCGGTCACAGGTCACACCCTTTTCACACCCGGGCCGGTGGCCTCCGCAGCAGCGACCTGATCGGGTGCCACAGCTCCGTGCGCTCCGGGAGCGACGGGACGCTGTTGTCCGGGGCCGTGCGCCATATCAGGCCGTCGGGGTGGTGGAGGACGGCGGTGATCTCGTCGGGGCTGGGCGGCTCCGCGTTGCCCCGGAGGTAGACGGCTCGCAGGCCGAGGTTGCGCAGGCGGGTCAGTGCCCTGGCGCGGTTCTGGGCGAGCACCAGGACGCGTACGTCGTCCAGGCCCACGCCCGTGGGTCTGCCGGTCGGGGCGGTGGGGCTGGGCAGGTTCAGCGCCACCACCACGCTGCCACTGGGCAGCTTACAGAAACCTCCTGCGGCCATGCGGTCACACCCCCCGTGGGACTCGGTGTCAATAAGAAAGGCACAGGAGGCACCTAAACACGATCGGCCGCGACCCGCCAGGGGGTCACGGCCGATCATGTTCTGACCTGCGATTATGTGGATTACTTCACCGCGGGGCCGACCTGGATCGAGATCGTGGAGCCGTCCTTGGCCTCCTTGACGATCTTGATCTTGGTGTTGGTGTCAGTGATATTCACGCCCGCGAGCGGGGTCGCCGCGTCGTAGTACGTGGAGGTGTGGTCGTTGAAGGTCGACACGCCCTTCTGGGAGGGGACCTTCGTGAGCACGTCCGCGTTGTGGAGCCGGAGGGCGTCCGTGCGGTACAGGCTGAACGGGGAGTCGTAGGACTGGATGCGGTTGCGCATCAGCGTGCCGTCCGCCCACTTCAGCGGGGTCGGGTGCGCGTCCACCGGAAGGATCTTGCCGAGACCCGGGTGCGCGGTCACGTTGTTGTCGTTCTGGGAGGTGTCCCACTTCCAGATCAACAGGCCGTTCTGGTACGGGAAGTGCTCGACCCAGGACGGACGGGTCGTCGAGAAGCCGAAGTTGTACGGGCCGACCTTGAGGGTCTTGTCGTACGACACGTACTGGCGGTTCTCGGCGATGTAGTACTGCGGGTAGCTGTCCGTGTAGGACGCGCCGAGGCGCGAGAAGCCCTTCGCCTTCCACGCCGCGTCCGCGCTCTCCGCGTTGTCGGCGAAGACCGTGGCGCCGTCGGCGGTGAGGGTGATCTCGTCGGCCGCGAAGCCCTTCTGGGAGACGCCGCCGTCGGAGGTGTAGCGGAAGCGCAGGTCGAACTTCTTGCCCGCATAGGCGTCCAGGGGGTACGCCAGCTTCTTGTACGCGTCCACCGTGCCGGTGAGCGCCGGCTTGCCGCTGCCGTCCCGCGGGATGGCCGCGCCGTCGACCGTGCCGTCGAGAGGCGTGAAGGTGGCGCCGCCGTCGGTGGAGACCTCGGTGTAGAGGTAGTCGTAGTCGGCCTCGATGTCGTACCAGCCGTCCAGGGTGAGGGTGGCCGAGGACTTGCCGGTGAGGTCGACCGAACGGGTCAGCGTGTTGTTGAGGTTGTTGTCGCTGCCGCTCCACCACTGGGTCGCGCCCTGCGCCGGGGGGACGACCTCGGTGGTGACCGTCTTGTCCGGCAGCTGGACGACGAGCGCCTGCGGGTTCTTGGTGTTGTACTCGGCGACGCCCAGCTTGTGGTTCGACTTCTTTCCGGCCTTCGCCGTGTCGTAGTCGAGCCAGCCCAGCTGGAGCTTGTCCCAGGCGGTCATGTCACCGGGCAGGTCGCCGATGTTGTTGCCACCGGTACCGAGCCAGGAGCCGGACGACATCAGGGTCCAGTAACCGGTCGAGTTCTCACCGGTGTTGGTGGTGTCGTAGTGGTCCGGCAGACCGAGGTCGTGGCCGTACTCGTGGGCGAAGACGCCGAGTCCGCCGTTCTCCGGCTGGATGGTGTAGTCGCCGACCCAGATGCCGGTGTCGCCGATCTGCGCGCCGCCGAGCCGGTTGCCGGTGGGGCCGGTCGAGCCCGCGTCGCTGCCGAACGCGAACCAGCGGTGCGCCCAGATGGCGTCCTCGCCCTGCGCGCCACCGCCGGCGGACTCGTCCTCACCGGCGTGCACGATCTGGAAGTGGTCGATGTAGCCGTCGGGCTCGTTGAAGTTGCCGTCGGCGTCGAAGTCGTTGCGGTCCCACTGGTCGTACGCGGCCAGCTGGGTCTTGATCGCCGCGTCGGTCGCGCCGGCTGCCTTCTGCGCCGCGACCCATGCCGCGACCCCGTCCTGCACCGCGTACCAGGCGCAGTTGTCGGGGTCGCACTTGTTGGACCCGTAACGGGCCTCGTTGTAGGGGACCTTGACCCAGTCCGAGACCGTGCCCTCGATCGAGTAGCGGCCCGAGGACTGCTTCTCGTAGTACTTCTTCATCGACTCGGTGTTCTTGCCGGTGCCGAAGTAGAGCTTCTTGAAGTGCTCGGTGTTGTAGTCCGCCTGCCAGGCCGTGCTGTTGTCCTGGGTGCGGTCCGGCGAGGCTATCTGGTTGTGCAGCGGGCCGGGCGTGCCGCCGTAGCGGCTGTCGACCTTGTCGCCGAACTCGACGAGGATCGTGAAGATCTTGTCGGTTCGCTCGCGGCCGAGCTCGACGTACTTGCCCTTACCCTTGCCGCTCTTGAGCTGCACGACCTGTGAGCCGTTGCGGTTCTGAGCCTTGGCCTCGCCGGAGATGACCTGCCTGAGGGCTTCCTCGCGCTGGGCCTCCTGGGTCTGGCTGAGTGGCCCGTCGAGGTCGTGGTCGGCGTGCTGCCGCTCCGCCGGGTCGTGCCGGTTCGCGGCCGGCACGGCTGAAGCGCCTTTGCCCGCACCGGAGTCGGCCTCGGCGATGGCGAAGGTGGAGAAGGTGGCGGCGGCTGTGGCGAGTGCCACGCCCACGGCCGCCGTTCTGAACGTCCAGGGTCTGCTGGTCACTTGAGGGTCCCTCCCCCGCGCCCGTCCGCGCGGATGGGGGGGTTCCTGGTTCGGAAGCTCTCCGCGGGCGGTATACGCGTGTAGTCAAGTGACGTAATTTGACTAGAGGTTTAGAAGAAAAGACAGACCTTGACTTGGGCAGGTCAAATGCATTATGTGGGCTTGACAGGCCCTATAGCTGTCGCCCAACCGGCGCGCGGGCGCGTCCACTTGGTGGACGTGATGACTCCGTGCGCCCCCTGTGCTCCGGAGCCGTGTGTTAGGTCACGCTTACCGCGCGTTCCAGTCGGGCATGCACGCGATTAGAGTCGGTCGGCGGACGCCGGATGTCCGGTGGAAAGCCAGGTCGACACGCTCCCCTCACCCCCGAATCCACGAGGACTCGATTGCCATGCCTCGTCAGACCGCGCCTCGTCCGACCGTCGCACAGCTCACCTACGGTTCGTGCACCGTGATTCTCTCGACGCTCGCCATGTTGCTGCTGTCTCAGACGGGTTCGGGCCCGGGGGTCGCGCTGATCGCCCTCGTGGGACTCGTCCTGGGACTGCTCGTCGCCATGACCGTGCCCCGGCACAGGCCGTCCCGGACGGCCTCACAGATCGTCGCCTCGTCGGCCGCCCCGGCGGTCGTCGCCCCGGCGCCTCGCGAACGGGTCCCGGTGCAGGCCTCCTCGGCTCAGCAAGACTGAAACAGCCTCAGGACTGAACCACCCATACGCCAACGGCGGTTGGGCGGGGCCCGTTTCACACGGGCCCCGCCCAACCGCCGTTGGCGTTCCCGGCGCCCGGTCCCCGCGCAGCCGGCCACCGCTCAACCGGTGCTGACCACCACCGTCTTGGCCGCCTTGTCGTGCAGGCCCTGCTTGTACGGCTTGTCGAAGAAGCTCCAGCCGCCCGCGATCGCCGTCCAGATGCAGGCGCAGCAGAAGGCGAACGGGATCCACAGCACGAGCGACCGGACGAGCGCGGTCTGCACGGAGGGCGTGGCACCGTTGTCGAGGTTGGCCACCCGGAGCCGGAGCCACTTCTTGCCGAAGGTCTGCCCGGTCCGGGAGATCAGGATCGTGTCGTACGCGATGTAGAGCACGGCGGCGATGGCCGACTGGCCGATCGAGCGGCCGTACTGGATCTTGTCGCCGTTGACGTCGTACTCGTTGACGTTGAAGCCCCAGGTGAGCAGGCCGACGACGACACCGACGAGGATCATGTCGATGAGCCGCGCCAGCACCCGCCGGCCGCCGTCGGCGAGCGGGGGCATACCCGCGAGGGGGTCGGCGGCCCCGCCGTAGGGATCACCGCCGCCACCGCCGTACGGCGCGCCACCTCCCCCGTACGGCGAGCCTCCGCCGGCAGGGCCTGAGCCGCCATAGGGATCGCCTGCGCCGTACGACGGGGGCGGTGGCTGCTTCCTGAACGGGTCGTCGTCCGGTGGCTGCTGACCGGCGCCGGGGGGCGGTTCGCTGCTCATGGCCCGAGTGGACCGCGAACCGCCCGGCTCCGCATCCGGCGAGCGGCCGTCCGAGGTACCGAATCAGGTGAGGCGTACGTCGTAGCGGGCCGACCCACATCGAACATACGGCCGTCGCTCAGCCGCACGACCAGTCGCCGGTGCTCATCCGTGGTCAGCCCGCCACGAAGGTGTGCGCCGCCTTGTCGTGCCAGCACTGGTGCCACGGGCGGTCGAACAGGCACCACAGGACGCCCACGACACCGATGCCGAGCAGCCCCGGGACGCCGTAGACGAGCCAGCGGCGCAGGGCCGCGCCGAACGACGGGGGCTCGTGGCCCTCGATGTCCCTGACCTCCAGGCCGAGCAGCTTCTTGCCGAGCGTGCGGCCCCACTTCGCCGTGGGCCACGCCTCGGTCAGGACCCCGGCCAGCAGCAGCACGGCCAGCACGATGCCCAGATACAGCCCGGTCGTGCCGTCCAGCAGCCATACGGTCACCGTCTCGCCGGAGAGCTTCGCCGCGTCGACCTTCTCGGTGATGTGGTCGACAGCCATGGTGCTGAGTGGCACGGCGGCCACGGCGGTGAGGGCACCGAGGACGAGGGTGTCCACGAACCGGGCGACCAGCCGCTTGCCGAGGTTCGCCGGACGGGCCGAGGCCTGTCGTCGGGCGGCTGCCTGGAACACGTCCTCGACGGGCGGCTTCCAGGGCGCGAGGCGCTGCTCCCCGCCCTCCTCGGATCCGCTCGGGCGGGGCGCCATGGCCCAGGAGGGCTGGCCGCCGCCGACGCCGTGGGCCATCGGCGGACCGGTGCCGGGAGAGTTCTGCTGGGGGACGGCCGGGGTCGCGGGCAGCAGGGCGGGGTTGGCGCCCTGGGCCGCCGCCGCACGGGCCGCCGCGGCCTTCCCGGCGCCGAAGCCCGGGCCGGACGCGGGCGCTGGCGCGGGTGCGGGTGCGGGTGCTGTCACGGGGCCCTGCGCGGCCTGCGGCGAGCCCGTGCTCCCCGGCTGCGCGCCGCCCGCTCCGTCCTCGCGCCCCGTGCGCGGGGAGAGCGCACGGAAGGTCATGGTGCCCTCGGAGGGCACGGGGCCACGGGTGCCGGGGACGCCTCCCTCCGCTCCGGTGGCGGCCGGTCCTGGGGTGGGCCGGCGGAACACGAACGTGCCCGACTCGGGGATGTCACCGGCTTCCGGCTCCATCGGCGGGATCGTCGCGGAACCGTCCGTACTGGCCGACCGGCCGTCCGGCTGGACCGGGGGCTCGTGCGCCGCCCTGGGGTCCGCCGTCCTCGGGTCGGCGGCCGGTGCCGGGAAGCCCCAGGAGACCTGGCGGTCCCGGTCGCCGCCGAACCCGGACTGGTGCGAGCGGTCGGCGCCCCAGGCGGACGCCGGTTCGGGCCGGCTGCCGTGCTGGGCCTCGGCCGGTGTCGCCCGACGCGGCTCGCCGGCCTGGCTCCGCGGGTCCTCGTCGAAGAAGTGCGGCCCGGTCTCCTCGACCGGCGCCGCGACGGGCGCGCTGTCGGACTGCGCCGGGCGGCTGGTGCCCGGCACCCAGGAGGTGCCGTTCCAGAACCGGACATATCCAGGAATGGAAGGGTCCGGGTAATACCCTTCGCGGGGCCTGTCGTCACCGGGGGCCGGGGTTGGGGCGCTCATGTCCTTCGTCCCGTATCTGCTCGGGGGTCATTTCGGGTGCCCCACATCTATCAGACCGGCGCACACCCTACTGCCCCTCCGGCCGTACCTACTCCCTTCGTGACACCTTCTGCCATCTGTCGCGACGGCTCCGACACCGTTCGCAAAAAACTTCTCCGAAATACCTCTCGGAACCCGCGTAATGCTGACGCCTCCGCACGCTCTCTCCTCGTACGGGCCCACCGCGGGCCCGGCCGACACCCGCACGACACGTTCGACGAGAGAGGAAGTGCCCGCCATGAACCACGCGATGAACACCGTGGTGGAACGGGAACTGGAGCTGAAACTCATCCTGTCGCCGGAGCGGAGCATCCCCGTGCCCGCCCGGCTCACCTATCGCACCAACGACCCGTTCGCCGTCCACATCGCCTTCCACATCAGCTCCGAGAACCCCGTGAACTGGACGTTCGCCCGGGAACTCCTGGTCGAGGGGGTGTTCAGGCCGTGCGGTCACGGTGACGTCCGGGTCTGGCCGACGAAGGTCGACGGGCGCAGTGTCGTCCTGATGGCGCTGAGTTCACCCGACGGTGATGCGCTACTGGAGGCGCCCACCGCTCAGGTGTCGGCATGGCTGGAGCGCACCCTGCGGGCGGTCCCCCCGGGCTCTGAGGTCGAGCAGCTCGGCATCGACGACGGCCTCGCCGAGCTGCTCTCGCCCTCCCCCAAGTTCTCGGCTTCGCTCGAACAGGGGGGACCCCCGTCGGCCGATGATCTGTGGCTGCGCGACCCGTGGCCGTCGGACGAGTCCCCGGAAGGTGAGGGATACGTATGACACGCGCCCCGGGTCGTTCAGAAGAGCTTGCCCGGGTTCAGCAGGCCCAGCGGGTCGAAGGCCGCCTTGACCGCCCGCTGCATCTCCACGCCGACCGGGCCCAGCTCGCGTGCCAGCCACTCCTTCTTGAGGATGCCGACGCCGTGCTCCCCGGTGATCGTGCCGTCCAGTTCCAGGCCGAGGGCCATGATCTCGTCGAAGGACTCGCGGGCCCGCCGGGACTCCTCGGCGTCCTGTGCGTCGAAGCAGACCGTGGGATGGGTGTTGCCGTCGCCCGCGTGGGCGCACACCCCGATGGTCAGCTGGTACTTCTCGGCGATGCGCTCGACGCCCGCCAGCAGCTCACCGAGCCGCGACCGGGGTACGCACACGTCGTCGATCATCGTCGTGCCCTTGACCGCTTCGAGCGCGACGAGGCACAACCGCCGCGCCTGGAGGAGCAGTTCGGATTCGGCGGCGTCGTCGGCGGGAACCACCTGCGTCGCCCCGGCCGCCTCGCAGATCGCGCCGACTGCCGTGAGGTCGGCGCCGGGGTCGTGGGTGTCGAAGGCGCAGAGCAGCAGGGCCTCGGTGGTCTCCGGCAGCCCCATGTTCGCCAGGTCGTTCACGGCCTTGACGGTCGTACGGTCCATCAGTTCGAGGAGGGACGGGACGTGACCGCCCTCCATGATCCGGCACACGGCGTCGCACGCGGCGGCGGCCGAGGCGAACTCGGCGGCGAGCACGAGCTGCTGGGGCGGCTGCGGCCTGAGTGCCAGCACCGCCCGTACGACGATGCCGAGCGAGCCCTCCGAGCCCACGAACAGCCGGGTGAGGTCGTACCCGGCGACACCCTTCGCGGTCCGCCGCCCGGTGGACATGAGCCGCCCGTCGGCGAGCACCACGTCCAGCCCCAGGACGTACTCGGCGGTGACGCCGTACTTCACACAGCACAGCCCGCCGGACGCGGTGCCGATGTTGCCGCCGATCGTGCACATCTCCCAGCTGGAGGGGTCCGGCGGGTAGTACAGGCCGTGTTCGTTGACCGCGCGGGAGAGCGTGGCGTTGATGACGCCGGGCTCGACGACGGCGATGCGGTCGACCGGGTTGATCTCCAGGATCCGGTCCATCTTCACGAGCGACAGCACGATGCAGCCCTCGGAGGCGTTGGCAGCGCCCGACAGTCCGGTGCGGGCGCCCTGCGGGACGACCGGGACACGCAGTTCGGTGGCGACGCGCATGACGTGCTGGACCTGTTCGACGGTGCGCGGCAGGACAACGACGGCCGGGGTGCCCGCCTCGCAGAAGCTCGCCATGTCGTTGGCGTAGGCGGCGGTGACGTCCGGATCGGTGAGCACGGCCTCGGCCGGCAGCTCCGCGAGCAGCCGGTCCGTGAGGTTGCCCTGGGCTTCGTCGGGTGCGGCTTGGATACGGCTCATGATCACAGCCTTGCACCCGGGGCCATCGGTGTGAACCCCGTCCGCGAGGAGGTTTCGGTACGGGAATCCGGTCGTCGTATTGACGCACAGTGAGCGCCATGGAGATGGAGAGAGTCCGTGCTCGTGGTCGTGTTCGTGTCCGTGGTCGTGTCCTCCCGCGCCCGTTGATCGCCGCACTCGCGGGGTGTGCGGTACTCGGCGGCGCCCTGATGATGCTGACCCCGGACCGTCCGGCCACCGTGTCAGCGCCGGGTCCGGCCGGCCGGGCGGAACGGGCGGTGACCGGCGGAGCGCCCGCCGCGCTGCCCGACCTGCGGGTGTTCATCGCCGACCGCGAGGCGTACGTCCGCACGCACGCGCGTGACGGGCAGGCCTGGGCGCAGCTCGGCTCGGCCTATGTGGAGCGCGGGCTGCGGACGTCGGACGCCGCCGACTTCCCGAGGGCGGAACGGGCGCTGCGTACGTCGCTGAGGGTGCGCCCGGTGAGCGGGGCGCGGACCACCGAGGGGCTCGTGGGCATGGCCGCGCTGGCGAACGCGCGCCGCGACTTCCCGGCCGCCCGGAAGTGGGGCGAGGAGGCGCTGCGCCAGGCGCCGAAGCGCTGGACGTCGTACCCGGCGCTGCTGAACGCGTACACGGGCCTCGGCGACTACAAGGCGGTCCGGCGGACGCTGGAGCGGCTGCAGGAGCTGCGTTCCGGGGCGGCGGTGCCGGCGGTGCTGGCGCGGACGGCGGGCGTGTACCGGGACCAGGGCCGCCGTGAGGACGCGCAGGCGGCACTGTCGGACGCGGCGGCGCGGGCCACGAGCCCGGCCGAGGAGGCCGAATGGCAGTACCGGGCGGGCGAGTTGGCATGGGAGCAGGGTGAACCAGCCGATGGGCTACGGCATTTCAGGGCGGCCCTGCGTCTCGATCCAGGGCTGGGTTCCGCGCGGGCGGGCGAGGGACGGGCGTTGGCCGCGCTGAACCGGCCGTCGGAGGCTCTCGTCGCCTACCGGGCGGCCCTCGCCGAGCAGCCGTCGCCTCGATACGCCCTGGAGCTGGGCGAGTTGTACGACTCCCTGGGCCGGTCCGAGGAGGCACAGGCACAGTACGCGGTGCTGCGGACGCGGGTCGCGAAGGAGCAAGTAGGCGGTGTGGACGGGGAGTTGCTGCTCGGCCGGTTCGAGGCGGACCACGGGGACGCGGTCTCTGCCGTACGGCGGCTGCGGGCGGAGTGGGCGCGGCAGCCTGGGCTCGATGCGGCGGACGCGCTGGGCTGGGCGCTGCACCGGTCGGGCAGGGGCGAGGAGGCGCTGGGCTGGGCGAGGCGGGCGACCGACAAGGAGCATGGCGCCGAGGTGCGCAGCGCGCTGTACGTGTACCACCGGGGCATGATCGAGCGGGAGTTGGGGCTGACGGGTCCCGCCCGTCGGCATCTGGAGGAGGCGCTGCGGATCAACCCGTACTTCTCTCCGGCGGGGGTGCCGGCGGCGAAGGAGGCACTGTCGGAACTGGGCGAGCCGTGACCTCCGGCCCGCCCACCTGGCCGCCGGTTCCTACAGGTTGCCGCGCTTGTCCTGCTCCCGCTCGATCGCCTCGAAGAGGGCCTTGAAGTTGCCCTTGCCGAAGCCCATGGAGCCGTGCCGTTCGATGATCTCGAAGAAGACGGTCGGACGGTCCTGGACCGGCTTGGTGAAGATCTGCAGCAGATAGCCGTCCTCGTCGCGGTCGACGAGGATCTTCAGTTCGCGGAGCGTGTCGACCGGGACGCGGGTCTCGCCGGCCCACTCCCCCAGGGTGTCGTAGTACGAGTCGGGCGTGTCGAGGAACTCGACGCCGGCCGCCCGCATGGTCCGTACGGTCTCGACGATGTCGCCCGAGTTGAGGGCGATGTGCTGGACGCCCGCGCCGCCGTAGAACTCCAGGTACTCGTCGATCTGGGACTTCTTCTTGGCGAGGGCGGGCTCGTTGATCGGGAACTTGACCTTGAGGGTGCCGTCGGCGACGACCTTCGACATCAGCGCGCTGTACTCGGTGGCGATGTCGTCGCCCACGAACTCCTTCATGTTCGTGAAGCCCATGACCTTGTTGTAGAAGCCGACCCATTCGTTCATGTGGCCGAGTTCGACATTGCCCACGCAGTGGTCGATCGCCTGGAAGGTGCGCCGGGCGGGCGGTTCGACGAGCGGGGCGGCTGCGGCGAACCCCGGGAGGTACGGGCCGTCGTAGCCCGTACGTTCGACGAGGGTGTGGCGGGTCTGGCCGTACGTGGCGATCGCGGCGAGGACGACCGTGCCGTGCTCGTCCTTCAGCTCGTACGGCTCGGCCAGCGAGCGGGCGCCGTGTTCGACGGCGTACGTGTACGCGGCGCGGGCGTCCGGGACCTCGATGGCGAGGTCGACGACGCCGTCACCGTGCTCGGCGACATGGCCGGCCAGGAAGTGGCCCCAGGTGGTGGCGGGCTTGACGACCGAGGTGAACACGAACCGGGCGGAGCCGTTCTCCAGGACGTACGACGCGGTCTCGCGGCTGCCCGTCTCCGGTCCGGAGTAGGCGACGAGCCGCATGCCGAAGGCCGTGGAGTAGTAGTGCGCCGCCTGTTTGGCGTTGCCCACGGCGAAGACGACGGCGTCCATTCCCTTGACCGGGAAGGGGTCTGCCTGCCGGGCGGTGTCGGGAGTGTGGTGTGTGGTCTGCGTCATGGGTGAAGGGTCGCGCCGGGTTTGCAAGGTGCGCAATAGTTGGCGTATTCACTGGGCATTCTGTTCAACTGAGGGCGCGGTCCAGCGGGCTTTCTGTACAGGATGACCATCCGCGCGGAAGGCTCACCAAGGGCTCAGGGAGGCTGCTGTGGCGATCGACGAGCTGGACGGTCGGATCATCGTGCTGCTGGCGCGGGAGCCGCGGATCGGTGTGCTGGAGATGTCCCGGCGGTTCGGGGTGGCGCGCGGGACGGCACAGGCGCGGCTCGACCGGCTTCAGTCGAACGGCGTCATCCGGGGGTTCGGGCCTCAGGTGGATCCGGCGGCGCTCGGCTACCCGGTCACCGCGTTCGCCACGCTTCAGATCAGGCAGGGGCAGGGCGCGGACGTACGGGCCCACCTGGCGTCCGTGCCGGAGGTGCTGGAGCTGCTCACGACCACCGGCAACGGGGACATGCTGTGCCGGCTGGTGGCCCGCTCGAACGCCGACCTCCAGCGGGTGATCGACCGGGTCGTCGGTTTCGACGGCATCGTCCGGGCCGCCACGGCGATCGTGATGGAGAACCCCGTCCCGCTGCGGTTCATCCCGTTGGTGGAACAGGCGGCATCGGAGCACGACGGCTGAACAGTCGAAGCCGACGCCCACCGTCTCGCCCTCGCCGCCAAGCGCCCCACCCAGGACCTCCGCACCCGCGTCGGGTGGACCCTCGTGGAGGTCGGCCTGCGTCTGGCGTCCGCGCCGCCGAAGCCCCGGTTCGCCTGAGGCTCAGATCCTCTTCGGCGGAGGCCCGCTGGACTCCCGTACCACCAGCGGCGGGTCCACCTCGTGCAGGACGCGTTCCGTCGAGCCGGGGTTCGTGATCTCGTCGACCAGGAAGCCGATGCCCTCGGTCGCCACCGAGTCGAAGTCCTGCGCCACCGTGGTCAGCGCGGGCCGCTGGAAGCGGGCGGCGGGGATGTCGTCCATCCCGACGACGCTCACCTCGTCCGGGACCCGGCGACCCCGCTCGTGCAACGCCCTGACCAGGCCGATCGCCATGTCGTCGTTCGCCACGAAGACGGCGGTCATCGCCTCGTCGTCCGCCAGCCGCAGACCCGCCTCGTAACCGCTCGCGCAGGACCAGTCCCCCGCGACGGGCTCGGTCACGGGAAGGTTCGCCTCGGTCAGCGCCGACCGCCAGCCGTCCGCGCGGTCACGGGACGCCCACCACTGGCCCGGCCCCGAGACATGCCGGATCTCGGTGTGCCCCAGGTCGATGAGGTGCCGGGTCGCCACATACCCGCTGCGGTCCGACTTCTCCGCCGAACGGATCCGCCGTGCGGCGACCAGACCGGGAAAGCGGCCGATGGTGAGGATGGGGACGTCCAGCCAGACCTTGACGGGGCTTCCCTCGTCGATCGCCTCCGACAGCACGATGCCGTCGACGCCCTGTTCGAGGAGGCTGTCGATGGCCTCGGCGATGCTGTGCTCGTCGTCCTCGGTGGTGTGGGCGACGCTGACCGAGTAGCCGAGCCGGCGCGCCGAGCGCTCGATGGCGACGAGCATGGTCATCGGTCCGTAGAGACGGGCCCCTAGGGAGATCACGCCGAGCCTGCGGCTCCGGCCCGAAGTGAGGCTGCGCGCCGCGCCGTTGGGGCGGTACCCGAGCTGCTGGGCCGCGCGCTGAACACGCTCCCGGAGCTCCTCGCGGACGTACGGCTCGTTGTTCATGACACGCGAGACCGTCTTCTGGGAGACGCCGGCGAGCCGTGCGACATCGGTGCTCGTCGCCGGTGGCCGCGAGACTCCGTCACGACCTTGGGTGCCAGCCACCGAAGCTCCCTCTTTTCAGGACTGCGCTGTCAGGAAATCGTCGTGAACAGTGTGCGGCTCGGCCCTCGGAATCGTCAATCGAAGCCGTAATCCGCAGGAAACAGCTGTGACACAAGTATTGACGGCGGCTTGATCCGGGCCACAGAATCCGGCCTGACTACGCAGTCATGCGTGGGATCGGGGCCCACTGATCGGAGCGGTGATGCGGAGAACGCAGAGTAGAGGAAAGCTGACGAAGGCGCTGGGGAGTCTCGTCGCGGCGGGCGCCCTGCTGGCGGTGCCCATGGCCAGTGCGCAGGCCTACGACCCGACCGGCGGGATCCTCTACCAGCTCGGCAACGAGCCGTGTCTGAAGGGCCGGGGCAACTGCGCGATCTACCCGAAGTCGGCGGAGCTGCCCGGCGGGCGGCTGGTCGCGTCGTTCGAGAAGTCCACGGTCGTGACGAGTTCGGGCAGCGCCGACGGGCAGACCCTCCCGGTCTACAAGAGCGACGACGCCGGCACGAGCTGGCAGCCGCTGTCCGAGGTCAAGGCTCCCGCGTACCTCTCCACCGATCCCAAGTACGCCAAGTACACGAGCAACTGGACCAACCCGTACCTCTACGTCCTTCCGCAGAACGTCGGTGCGCTGAAGAAGGGCACCCTGCTGCTGGCGAGTGTCGTGTCGGGCGATGACTACTACTACAAGGAGCACAAGGCGGCGGACCCCAACTGGACGCCGAACAACGACGGTGACCGCAAGGATCTGGCGATCGCCCTGTACTCCAGCGTCGACGAGGGCAAGAGCTGGAAGGTCGTCAACGTCATCGCGTCGGCGGGCTGGCAGGGCGGAAGTGCGGGCGCGGTCGGCCAGAACGTCGCGGCGGCGAACACGTCCCGGCAGGTGGACCCCCTCTGGGAGCCGTACCTGATGGTCTACGGCGGCAAGCTGGTCTGCTTCTACTCCGACGAGAACGACTACACCGGCTTCGACCCGGTCACCGGCGTCCCGACCCTCGACCCCGCGAACGACACGGCCACCGACTCGCACGGCCAGATCCTCGCCCACCGCACCTGGGACGGCAGCGGCGCCGCATGGAGCGACCCGGTCGTGGACGTCGCCGGGTCCAAGCAGGACATGGGCGGCGGCAAGACGGAGATCGGCGGCGGCCGGCCGGGCATGACCAACGTCGTCGCCACGTCGGACGGCAGATGGCTGCTCACGTTCGAGTACTGGGGCGGCGGGGCCAACACCCGTTATGTGATCGCCGACAACCCGCTGAAGTTCTTCCGCGGCTCCCCGACCGGCATGTCCGTCGGCGCGCTGCCGGTCGTCGCCGGTTCCAAGCCCCTCTCGCCGGGCGGCAGCCCGGTCCTCATCCGGATTCCCGACGGACGCCTGGTGTACAACGCCTCGAACAGCGGCGACGTCTGGGTCAACGAGAGCGGGCGCAGCGACGGGGTGTGGACGGAGTACCAGACGACCTCGCCGGCCGGCTACAGCCGCAACCTGCAGTACGTCGACTCCACCGGACGCGTGGCGATCCTCAACAACCAGGGCGCGTCCACGATCGCCTACGCCGAGGTCGACCTCGGTGACTCGGGCGGCACCTACTACCAGTTGCTGAACCGGAAGACCGGCCAGGTGATCGGCACCGGCAACAAGACCAACGACGCCAACCTCGGCAACGGGGACACGCCCGACGTGGTCCTTGAGGACGCCGGGGCGGCGGCGAACCCCGACACCCAGTCCTGGCACGTGGTGACCGAGCCGAACGGCGGTACGACCCTGCTGAACAGGTCGGGCGGTCGCTCGGCGTCCATCTGGACCGGCAACGCGACGGTCGGCCAGCGCATCGGCCAGTGGGTCGACAACAGCGCGACAGGCAGCTGGAACCTGGTCAAGACGGCCGACGGCTACTACAAGCTCCAGTCGCTCAAGAACACGGCCCTGTACCTGACCGGCGCGTCCGCCGGAGCCCCGCTGACCTTGCAGAACGCGGCGACGGACGGCTCGCAGGACTGGAAGCTGGTCAAGTGAGCTGACGTGAGGTGAGGTCGGGACGGGAGTGAGGTCGGGAGGGGAGGTGCCGAGTCAGCAACTCGGCACCTCCCCCTTCCCCGTCTCCAGCGCCACCAACGCCCCGACCGCCCCCTTGAGGGTCGTCACCGGGATCAGCCGCAGCCCCTTGGGAAGCTCCGACCTGGCGTCCGAGCACTCCGCCTTCGGCACCAGGAAGACGGTCGCGCCGTCCCGCCGCGCGGCCTGGGTCTTCAGACCCACCCCGCCCACCGCCCCGACCGTGCCGTCGGCGTCGATCGTCCCCGTACCGGCGACGGTACGACCGCCGGTGAGGTCGCCGCCCTTGCCGTCGCCGTCGAGCTTGTCGACGATGCCGAGGGAGAAGAGGAGCCCGGCGCTGGGGCCGCCGACGTCGGCGAGCTTCAGGCTGACCTTGATCTTGCCGGAGTCCTCGTCCAGGTACTTCAGGGCCGCCTCGGCCGCCGCGTCCTGCGACTGCTTCATCTCGGCGGTGTTGTGCGCCTCGATCTCCTTGGTGCTGTTCCCGCTCGGGTAGACCGAGTCACGCGGCATCACCGCCTGGTCGGTACGGAACCAGCCGTCGAGTACGTCACCGAGGCTCACGTGGGTGTCCGGGCCGGTCGCCTCGATCGTCGTCATCCGCAGCTCGCCGCGGGTCTCGCGGGGCGTCCCGCCGGTGATCGTGATGACCGGGTCGCCCTTGTTCTCGCCGAGAACGTTCGCCGTCAGACCGGGCTGCGCCAGAGTGAACGGCAGCGGCGCGAACGCGGCCGTGGCGAGCAGGGCCACGACGGGCAGGGCACAGACGGCGACGGCCCAGGGGCGCGTGAGGCGAGAGAGCACGAGGTCAATCTAACGCGGGGGCCTTTTCCGGCCGGGGGCGGCTGCCCTGCCCCTCGTCGACGGAGGGCCCACGGAAGGCCCACGGGAGGCCCAGGCAACGCCCACGGAAGGCCTGCTGGTGACCCGCCGGTCAGCGCAGCGCCTCGGACACTTCCCGGGCCGCGTCCATGACCCGCGGCCCCACCCGCTCGGGCACCACGTCGGCGAGCATCACGACCCCGACGCTCCCCTCGACACCGGTCACGCCGATCAGCGGAGCCGCGGCCCCGCTCGCGCCGGCCTCCAGCTCGCCGTGCGTCAGGGTGTATCCGGGGTCGGTGGGGGGCTGTTGCCGGGCGGAGAGGATGGCCTTGCCGGCCGCGCCGCGCTCCAGGGGGTGGCGGAAACCGGCCCGGTAGGCCACGTGGTAGTCGGTCCAGGTCGGCTCGACGACGGCGACGGCCAGTGCCTCCGTCCCGTCGACCAGGGTCAGATGGGCCGTGGCGCCTATGTCCTCGGCCAGCGATCTGAGCGCGGGCAGCGCGGCCTCCCGTACGAGGGGATGCACCTGGCTGCCGAGTCGCAGCACCCCCAGCCCGACGCGGGCCCGGCCGCCCAGATCACGCCGTACGAGCGCGTGCTGTTCCAGGGTGGCCAGCAGGCGGTACACGACGGTCCGGTTCACGCCGAGCCGGGTCGACAGTTCGGTGACCGTCAGACCGTGGTCGGTGTCGGCGAGCAGCTTGAGGACGCGCAGTCCCCGGTCGAGCGTCTGGGAGGTCTCCGCGGTCACGACGCCCACTCCTTCACGTGGTGAGGTCGGCAGCTCCCTGGCGGCGGATGCGTCGCCGGTCCCGTGGGCGACGCGCGTCAGAGGCGGCCGATCGGCGGCGGCCCGGGCTCTCCCGGGCACTGTCGCTTCACGACTGCGCTCCGCGGCGTCGCTGCCACGGGGCGTGTGCGTTGCGGGGACAGTAGCGAAGGCGGTTCGCTCAGCGGAAGGCTCCGTCCAGAATCCGGTCACTCCGCCGTACGGACTCCCGCACTTCCTCCCGATATGCACGGCGTGTGCATGGCCGCACACGCCCCTCAGCGGACAGCCCGGGCGGCGGTGAGGCCGTCACCGCATTCGCGTGGCCCACTCCTGCACTTTGGTGATGCGCTGTCGCAACTGTCCCGCGGTCGCCTCCGCGCTCGGCGGCCCGCCGCAGGCTCGGCGCAGTTCGGTGTGGATCACCCCGTGCGGCTTGCCCGTCTGATGGACGTACGCGCCGACCATGGTGTTGAGCTGCTTGCGCAGCTCCAGCATCTCCTTGTGGGAGACCACGGGCCGCCGCTCGGCCGGCAGTTCGAGTAGATCGGCCTCGTCGTCGGGCTTCTTACGGCTGTGCGCGATCTGCCGGGCCTGCCGCTTCTGCAGCAGCAGCTGCACCTGGTCGGGCTCCAGCAGCCCCGGGATCCCGAGGTAGTCCTGCTCCTCCTCGCTCCCCGGGTGGGCCTGCATGCCGAACTCGGCGCCGTCGTACAGCACCCGGTCGAAGACGGCGTCGGACTCCAGCGCCTCGAAGGAGAACTGCTCCTGCTCCCCGGTGTCCTCGTCCTCCTCCCGGTTCGCCTCCTCCATCTCCTTCTCGGATTCGGCGTACGGGTCCTCCTCGCCCTCCTTCTTCGGCTTGTCGAGGGCGTGGTCGCGCTCGACCTCCATCTCGTTGGCGAAGGTGAGGAGGTCGGGGACGGTCGGCAGGAACACGGAGGCCGTCTCGCCGCGCCGCCGGGAACGCACGAAGCGCCCGACGGCCTGGGCGAAGAAGAGGGGGGTGGAGATGGTGGTGGCGTAGACCCCGACCGCCAGCCGGGGCACGTCGACGCCCTCGGACACCATGCGGACGGCGACCATCCAGCGGGAGTCGTTGTTCGCGAACTCGTCGATCCGGTTGGAGGCGCCGGTGTCGTCGGAGAGGACGACGGTGGCCCTGGTCCCCGTGATGTCGCGGATCAGTTTGGCGTAGGCGCGGGCGGACTCCTGGTCGGTGGCGATGACGAGCGCCCCGGCGTCCGGGATGCCCTTGCGCACCTCGGTCAGCCGTTTGTCGGCGGCGCGCAGCACGCTGGGCATCCACTCGCCGCGCGGATCGAGCGCCGTACGCCAGGCCTGCGAGATCGCGTCCTTGGTCATCGGTTCGCCGAGCCGGGCGGCGATCTCGTCGCCCGCCTTGGTCCGCCACCGCATCTGCCCGCTGTAGGAGAGGAAGATGACGGGCCGCACGACATGGTCGGCGAGCGCGTTCCCGTAGCCGTAGGTGTAGTCGGCGGAGGACCGCCGGATCCCGTCGTTCCCTTCCTCGTACGTGACGAAGGGAATGGGGTTGGTGTCGGAGCGGAACGGCGTACCGGTGAGCGCGAGGCGCCGGGTGGCGGGCTCGAAGGCTTCCAGGCAGGCCTCGCCCCAGGACTTGCTGTCCCCGGCGTGGTGGATCTCGTCGAGGATGACGAGCGTCTTGCGCTGCTCGCAGCGGTTGCGGTGCAGCATGGGCCGCACCCCGACACCGGCGTACGTCACGGCGACACCGTGGTACTCCTTGCTGAGCGGCCCGGCGCTGTACTCGGGGTCGAGCTTGATCCCTATCCGCGCCGCCGCCTCGGCCCACTGCTTCTTCAGATGCTCGGTGGGCGCGACCACGGTCACCTGCTGCACGACATGGTGGTGCAGCAGCCAGGAGGCGAGCGTCAGCGCGAACGTCGTCTTGCCGGCGCCGGGAGTGGCGACGGCGAGGAAGTCACGCGGCTGCTCCTTGAGATACCTCTCCATCGCCCCCTGCTGCCAGGCACGCAGCTTGCTGGCGGTACCCCAGGGGGCACGGCCGGGATAGGCGGGCGAGAGGTGGTGGTTGGCTGCGGTACCGGCGGAAGCGGCGGCGGTGGTAGTCACGGTCTCCGGGGTGGTCGAACGGGAGCCGAGGGCTCGGGCTACGTATGACAACCGGGCCACCCTACCGGCGGCCCGGGCCTGTCAACGCGCGTACGACGCGGGGGCCCGGGGATGGGACTCAGCTCACAACGTCCGTGAGGGTCAGCGCGCGAAGCGCGGCAACCGGGTGGCGATCTTCGGCACGTCCAGGGCACCTTGACAGACGTCCAGGACGAACGCCTCGGCCTCGTCCACGTCGAACTCCGCGTCCAGTGGATGTCCGTTCATGTGCAGGAAAACCCAGGTCGCGTACCAGGCGATGCGTTTGTTCCCGTCGATGAGTGCGTGGTTGCGAGCGAGGGACTCCATCAGCGCCGCGGCCTTCTGCCAGACGTCGGGATAGGCGTCCTGCCCGAACACACTCGACTGAGGCCGCGCGAGGGCCGAGTCCAGGAGTCCGAAGTCGCGCACGTCGTCCACCCCGAGCCGCTTCGCGAGGTTCAGCAACTCGGGGAGGGTCAGGTAGTGCATCAGGCGAGCCTCCGGTTCAGCTCGACGCTGGCCTTCAGTACGTGATCAGCGGCCTCGTTGAACAGTCTCGAATGCTCGTTTATGGCCGCGATCACGGCGTCGTGCGCGAAGGCCTGCATGCTGCGCCCCTCCGCCGCCGCACGGTCACGCAGGGCGTCGAGCTCATCGTCCGAAAACCGCAGGTTCAGTCCAGCCATGCCGCAACGGTACTACGCGGTACCAGCTGGTGTCACCGCGATTCCGCCCGCAGCCGCGTAGTCACCCAAGCCCCCACCAACGCCACCCCCGCCATCGGCAGGAACACGGCGGCGAAGGCGGCCGGATGCGAACCGGACGCTCCAGCCGCCGCGTGGCTCACCGTCCCGCCGCCCAGCGCGGCGAACGCCGCACCCCCCGCCGACAGCAGCAGCACGTTGGACAGCCCGTCGGAGATCTGCAGGGCGGCGGAGTTGGCGCCGGCCTCCTCGGGGGCGGAGAGGTGGAGCAGCAGCACGCTGGTGCTGGAGATCACCAGCCCCATCCCGAAGCACCCGAACGCCCACACGACCGCGAGGGCCCACACCGGCACGGCGTCGATCAGCACGGCGGGCGCCGCGGCGATGGAGAGGGCGACCGCCACCATCCCGTACGTCATCAGCCGCTCCCGGTACGGCTCCATCCGCGCCCGCGCCTGCACGGACGACCCCAGCGCCCACGTGACACCCCCCGCCGCGAGCGAGAACCCGGCCAGGGTCGGCGACAGCCCCCGCTGCGTGACGAGCATCAGCGGTACGAAGGACTCGGCCGCGATGAACGACCCCGCGGCGACCCCGCGCAGCAGCACGACGGACGGCAGCCCGCGCGCGGCGCGCCAGGTCCCCGGGGGAAGCAGCCCGAGCACGGCGGGCACGAGCAACGAGACACCGAGGAGCCCGGGCAGAAGCGAGAACCACCTCAGGTCCTGGGCGGCGTACTGAAGCAGCCCGGCGCCGAACGAGATCCCGCAGGCCAGCCGGATACGGCGCCGGTCCCCCTGCTCGTCCCGCGCCCCCTCCTTGACGGCCCCGCCGGCCAGCCGCCGTATCTGGGGGAGCGCGAGGGCGAGCGGAAAGACGACCAGCACGGGTATCCCGACGAACACCCACCGCCAGCCGAGCTGCTCGGTGACGGCACCGGCGGCCAGCGGCCCGACCACGGAGGGCACCACCCAACTGGCGGCGAACGCGGCCATGATGGACGCCCGCAACCGCTCGGGATAAGCCCGCCCCACGACCACGTACAAGGCGACGATCACCAGGCCACCGCCCAGCCCCTGCACGGCCCGCCCGGCGATGAACAGCCACATGACCCCGGCGGTCCCGGACAGCAGCAACCCGGCGGCGAAGGCGGCGATCCCGGTGGTCAGCGCCCCCAGCGGCCCCCTGCGGTCGGACCACTGCCCGGCGAGCACCATGCCGAAGAGGCTGGTCGTGAAGTACCCGGAGAAGGCGAACGCGTACAGCGACACCCCGTCCAGCTCCCGCGCCGCCACGGGCATGGCCGTGCCCACGGCGGTCGCCTCGAAGGCGATCAGCAGCACGACGGACACGATCCCGATGCTGAGCGCCCGATAGGAACGCCCCAGCACCCCCTCACCGGGTACGGCAGCCGAAGGGGTGTCCGCGTCGGCGGTGTCGGGTGCGACGCCCGTGTCGCCCGGTTCCAGGGTGGTCATGCAGGCCAGCGTAAGGGTCATCCCTGGCGTTGACCCCTGTCGGAGGTCGGGACCGGCCCGAGACCTTGGTCGTACGCCCGAGGAATGCCGACCCTCTCCCCCGCCCTCTCCCCGCCCCCGTTCATGAACGGCGTGTGGCAGTCCCGTTGCAGCGCGCCCGGTTCCCTTGTTCCCGTGCGCTCCCCGCCCCTACGGTCAAGTCACCAAGTTCGGACCGGACAAGGGAACGGCCACCAAGCCCACCCCCACCCTCCGCTCCCGACCCGGCCGTGTGCCCGAGTGGTTCAGGGATTCGCCTGCAAAGCGAATTACGCGGGTTCGATTCCCGCCACGGCCTCAAACAGCCCGACCGTCGCGTACAGCTGGGGCGGCCCTCCTGGAGAGGGTTGCCCCAGCTGCCGTTCACCCTGGTCTTCGCCTCATCTGGCGAATCTGGCGTACCTGGCGCATCTGGGACAGAACCAGACCTACATCCCACCTAGCGTCGTGCCGCCGATCGGCACCGACGAGAGGACCACGATGCCCGAGCAGACCAGCGCCGCACCGGAGGGCTACACCACCGTCGCGCCCTGGGTCGTCACCGACGACACGGGGGCGTTCCTCGACTTCGTCACCCAGGCGTTCGACGGAGAGGAGTTGGGGCGGGTGCTGACGGAGCACGGCTCCGTCGGACACGGCGAGATCCGCGTCGGTGACACCGTCGTCCTTGCCTTCGACCGGAGTGCTGACTGGCCTGTCATGCCGAGTCTGCTGCGCGTGTTCGTCGCCGACGCGGACAAGGCGTTCGCGCAAGCCCTCGCCGCCGGCGGCCGCGTCGTCACCGCTGCGGCGACCCACGCCTTCGGCCAGCGCGGAGGCCGCGTCAAGGACCCCTTCGGGAACATCTGGTGGGTGGTCAGCCGCGTCGAGGACGTCTCCGAGGAGGAGATGTGGAAGCGACTGCAGGACCCCGTGTACGCCGATGCCATGCGCGTGGCCCAGGAGACGTTCGACGCCGAGCTCAGTGGTCGTCACCACGGGCGCAGCAGTACACCCGTGAGGCCAACCGGCTGACCCACGCCGGACAGCCGGCTCTCAGAGCACCCTGCCCGCCTCGCCGTCGAAGTCGATCGTCTGCGCGCGGCGCAGCAGCCACAGCGTGAAGGCGAGGGTCGAGACGTCCGTGTTGAGGCGGTGCAGGGTTGCCTCTGCCTCGTTCCAGGTGAGGACCGTGCCCGTGCTGCCGTCCAGGACCAGGCTGTTGCTCCCCGACAGGTGGCCCAGGCGGATCAAGTCGCCTGCGGCCTCCGGGAGTTCGGTCGCCGGGTATGCGTCATCCTCGTCCGCGCGGTACTCCGCGAGCGTCGGCAGCGGTATGTCGGTGTCCAGGTGGAAGTGGGTGCCGTCCTCCGGGAGTCCCGTGCAGCTCAGGAAGCGGCGGGTCGGCTCGTGGGTGAGCGGGGCCGGGAAGTCGACGTCCTCGAAGCGGGCCACCTTGGCGTGGCCGAACTCCTGCTCAAGGAGCCGGGCGGGCAGGTCGAGGGCGAGGCCCGACTCCGCGCCGGCGGCGGCGATCCGGGCCAGGGGGCGGATCAGGGCGGCCATCTTCCAGTACGGCAGCACATCGCCGCTGGTGCCCCGGGCGAACACCATCAGCAGGTGCCGGGAGGTCTCCGCCAGCGTCCGCGGGCCGAACCCGTCTACGGAGAAGGCCAGTTGGCCTCGCGCTGCTGCCATCTCCTCCGTCGCCGCCGCGAACCGCCGCAGCACTTCCAGCGAGGAGGCGGGCGGGCGCCGGTCCAGCGGGGCGGGGCTGTTGTGTGTCGAGTCCGCCACCGTCCGCAGGGCCCCGGTACGCACTGCTCCGGTGCGCGGTGCGCCGAACCTCACCTGGCCCTTGCCGGCAGGCAGTCCTACGCGCGTCAGCGGCTTGCCCCTGGTCAGAGTGATCGTCGTGCTCATCGTTTCCCCCGCGCATGGTTGCTCACGGTCCCCCGGACGCGACGTCGAAAACGTCCGCTGCCCGGCAGGCCCTCCCACTGCCCAGAACACTACGCGGCACCACTGACAACGGCCTCTGGCCTGGGACGAAGGCCCAAATCGGCGGTCGACCGTCCGCCCTCAGCCGAAGTACACGCCACCCACGACGACCACGACCGCCGCCACCAGGAACAGCAGCACCCACGCCAGCACCTTGCCGGGCGTCGGCCCGGGTTCGTAGCGCTGCGGCTCCTCCGGATTCGGAGCCGGACTCGGATTCGTCATGGTGTCGTCACCACCGCGGCCTGGGGGCGGATCGGCAGGCGGTTCACCGGGCGGCCCGTCGCCGCGCGTACCGCCGACGCGATGGCCGCCGGGCACGTCACCACCGGTACCGCGCTCGCCGCCTTCGCGCCGAAGGGGGCGACCACGTCCCGCTCCTCGACCAGCTTGACGATGCGGATGTCGGGGGCGTCCAGCGCGGTCGGCAGGGCGTAGCCCGTGAGGTCGGGGTGGCGGATCAGCCCGCGCGCGGAGCGCAGGTTCTCCGTGAGGGCGATGCCGACGCCCTGGGTGACGCCCGCCTCGATACGGGCCGCCAGCTGCGCCGGGTTGAGGACGCGGCCGACGTCCTGGGCCAGCGCCAGTTCCACCACGCGTACCGAGCCGAGCTCGATGTCGACGTCCACCACCGCGCGGATCGCGCAGAAGGCGAGGCCCACGAAGGCGTCGCCCTGGCCCGCCTCGTCGAGGGGTTCCGTGGGATGCGGGCGGCACTGGGCCGTGGCCCACAGTTCCTTGCCGTCCAGGGCCTCCGTCACCGTGGTCGACAGGACACCGTCGTACGAGGTGATCTTGCCGTCGGTGATCTGGAGCAGCTCCGTGGACATGCCGAACTTGTGCGCCAGGGGCTGGAGGAGCTGGGTGCGGACCATTTTCGCGGCCCGTTCCACCGCGCCGCCGGACACCCAGGTGTGGCGGCCCCTGGCGCCGGGGCCCGCCGGGGGCTGGTCGGTGTCGACGGGGGCCACCTGGACCTCGTCGATGCCCAGCGTCTCCTGGACGATCTGGCGGGCCAGGGTGGTGAAGCCCTGGCCTGTCTCCACGGCCGCGCACAGGACCGTGGCGATGCCGTCGTGGACCTTTACGGTGGCCGTCGAGACCTCGTCCGCGCCCTCGGCGCCGAGCATGTGGACCATGCCCAGGCCGTAGCCGACGCCCCTGCGGACGGCGCTCGGCTCGCCCGCGCCCTCGGGGCCGCCCGGGAGCAGCCACTCGTCCTCGGGAGTGTCCTTGGGCAGCTGGGGCAGCGGGAAGTCCCGTACCGCCTGGAGGAGTTCGGCGACCGGCGCGGGGCAGGTGACGGACTGGCCGGTCGGGAGGACGTCTCCGGTGGCCATCGCGTTGCGCAGGCGCAGCTCGGCCGGGTCGGCGCCCAGTTTCTTCGCCAGCTTGTCCATCTGGGCCTCGTAGGCCGCGCAGACCTGCATGGCGCCCTCGCCGCGCACATGGCCCGAGGGGGGGTTGTTGGTGCGCACCGCCCAGCCCTCGATGAAGGCGTTGGGGACGACGTAGGGGCCGCAGGCGAAGGAGACAGCCGCCGCGAGGGCCTCCCCGGAGGTGTCCGCGTACGCGCCCGCGTCGAGCAGGATCTGTGCCTCGACCTTGACGAGCTTGCCGTCGGCGTCCGCGTGGTGGCGGTAGCGGAGGAGGGTGGGGTGTCTGTGGACGTGGCCCAGGAAGGACTCTTCGCGGGTCGCCGTCAGTTTCACCGGGCAGCCCGTTTTGAGCGCCAGCAGGCCGAGGGGGAGCTGGAAGCCCTGGTCCTCGCGGTCGGCGGTGGCGCCGGGGACTCCCGTGACGACCACTTTCACCCGTTCCGGTTCCAGGCCGTAGCAGGCGGCCGCGGCGTCGCGGTCGGCGTGCGGGTCCGTGGAGGCGAGGTACAGCTCCACACCGCCGTCCGGGCGCGGTACGGCAAGGCCCGCCTCGGCGCCGATGGGGGCCGGGTCCTGGCGGCCGATCCGGTAGAGGCCCTCCACGACGATCTCGCCGATCGCGTCCGGGTCGCCGTGCCGCAGGGGGATGTGCCGGATCAGGTTGCCGTCGGGGTGCAGCGCTTCGGCCTCGAAGGCCTGCTCGGGGTCGGTCACCGGGTCGAGTACTTCGTACTCGACGATGACGGCCGCCGCCGCCATGCGCGCGGTGTCCGGGTGGTCGGCGGCGACCGCGGCGATGGGCTCCCCGTGGTGGCGGACGACCTCTGAGGCGAACATCGGGCGGTCGGCTCTGCCGCGGCCGTGCAGCTCGACCCCCGGCACGTCCTCGTGCGTCACGACGGCCCGTACGCCGGGCATCTCCCGCGCGTGGGTCGTGTCGATGGAGAGGATGCGCGCGTGCGGGTGCGGTGAGCGCAGTACGGCGGCCCACAGCAGGCCCTCGGCCCACAGGTCGGCCGCGTACGGGAACGTGCCCTCCGTCTTGGCGCGCGCGTCGGCGGCCGGCAGCGACACGCCGAGGCCGTGCGGGAGTGCCTCCGCGTCGGGGGCGGTGTCCGCGGCGGTGGTCGCGGTGGCGGCTTCGTTGCTCACGTCTCGCCTCCGTCCTGGCCGTGAGCCTGGTCATACGCGTGGGAGTCGTGGTTGCGGGCGGGTTCGAAGCCCGGGGCGTCGAACGCGGAGGGGTTGACGCCGCCTCCGCCCGGTCCGGCCTGGTGCGGGATGCGGGCCT
Source organism: Streptomyces sp. B21-083 (assembly GCF_036898825.1). Taxonomy (GTDB): domain Bacteria; phylum Actinomycetota; class Actinomycetes; order Streptomycetales; family Streptomycetaceae; genus Streptomyces. The sequence continues at coordinate 3,910,490 of NZ_JARUND010000002.1, forward strand.
CGCCGTCCTCCCCGTCGGCGTCGGCGGCGTGCGCCTCGCGTTCGGCGACGACCTCGCGGACCGCCTCCAGGACGCCCCGGTAGCCGGAGCAGCGGCACAGGTTGCCGCACAGGGCCTGGCGCGTCTCCAGTTCGGTCGGGGCGGGGTTGCCCTCCAGGAGGTCGTGCACGGTCATCGCCATCCCGGGGACGCAGAAACCGCACTGCACGGCACCGCACTTGGCGAGCGCCCGCTGTACGTCCGAGGGCCGGCCCTCGGTGGCGAGGCCCTCGACGGTGCGCACCTCGCTGCCGGCGGCGGTGACCGAGGGCACCAGGCAGGACGCGACGAGCCGTCCGTCCACCTGGACGTTGCAGGCCCCGCACTCGCCCTGGGAGCAGCCGTCCTTGGCGCCGGCGAGGCCGAGGCGCTCGCGCAGTACGTAGAGCAGCGACTCGCCGATCCAGGCGTCGGTGACGGGCCGGTCGGAGCCGTTGACGCGCAGCACGTAGGAGGCGAGGGGGTGTTCCTCGCCGGGGAGTCCGGGGGTCGCGTCGGCGACGTCGGGCTCTGTGGCGGGCTCCTCGTCGGTCGCCGTGGCACCGGATGCCTCGGTGTCCGCGTCCGGCTCACCCGCCACGGCCTCCTCAGCGGCCTCCGGCGGGCTTTCCGGCCCGGGAGCAGCCTCGAGCTCCGCGGCGGCTTCTGCGGGGCCGTCAGGCCCTTCGGCGGGGTCGTGCGGGACCTCGGCGGAGCCATGATCGTCATCGTCGGCCGCGTGACCCGCTTCCGTACCGGCGTGACCGGATACGTCGGCCGGGTGACCGATCCCGTCGGCCGTACGACCGGAGCCGCCCGTTTGGCGCTCCGTATCGTGCCCGGTTTCGGGCGCGTACGTCGTCCCCGCGCCCATCGTGCCGTCCGATGCCGGCTCGGGGTCGATTCCGGCCGCCCAGGGCTGGCCCGCTCCCTCCGTCGCCCAGGGCGCGGGCGCGCCACCAGGGAGCGTGGCGGGCGGCGTGCCACCCCACTGCTCGACCAGCGCCGACGTACTGAACTCGCCCGATTCGTCCGGGAGGTCGCCCCCGGCGACGGGGATCCGCCACTCCCCGGTGACCTCGCGGCCCGGGACTCCGGGAGCCGCGGCGTCCGGCGCGCCGGTTCCCTGGTCGAAGGCCCACTGGCCGGTGGAACTCTGGTCGTAGCTGAACCCGTCCTGCGGCGCGGCCTCCTGGGGCACGGCGTTCGGGTCCGGCCACTGGGCGCCCCCGGGGGGCGCGGGCGGCATCCCCCACGCGCCCGGAGCACCCTGGGAGCCGTCCTCGGGCCCCGGCGCCGCAGCTATCTGCGGGGGTACGTAGCCGTGGCCGGGCGCGGCGAGCGGGCTGTCCACGGAGGCCAGGAACGCGTCGATGCCCCCTTCGGGGAGCTTCACGAAAGCGGTGGCACCGTCGTCGTAGTCACCCTGGGGCAGCGGGTCCCAACGGCCCCCGCCACGGGGAGCGCCTTCCGCGCGCTGGTCCCCGGGCTGCTCCCGTTGTTGACTCCCGCGCCGGTCTCCGTACTGGTCGTCGCCGTACTGGTCGTCGGTCACGACAGTGCCCTCCCCAGTGCTCGTCGGGCCAGCGCGGCGACGGTGCGCCGCAGATGCAGGACCGCGGGCGGAAGCGGTGGTACGGAGCCGTCCTCGGCCGGAACCGCGTCGGGAATGCAGGCCGCGGCGACGTACTCGCCGAAGGCACCCAGTGCCTCCGGGACGATCGTGCGGTTGTTGTCCCAGTCGATGAGCCGGGCGACCCACTGCTCGGCGTCCAGGGGGCGCAGCGGCATCGGCGCTATGGCGCCGACGGCGCACCTGACTCCGCGCCGGGCGGGGTCGAGGACGAGCGCGACGGACGCGAGGGCGCGCCCGGGGCCGGTGCGTCCGGTGGCCTTCAGGAAGACCTGGGGCGCGTGCAGCAGGGGCACGCGCACGAAGCCGATGAGTTCACCGGCGCGCAGCAGCTCCACGCCGGCCAGCAGGTGCGACACCGGGATCTCCCGGCGGGCGCCACCGGGGCCCGCGATGATCAGCGTCGCCTCCAGGGCGGCCAGTACGGGAAGCGCGTCCCCCGTAGGGGCGGCCGTCGCGATGTTGCCGCCCAGGGTGCCCGCGTTACGGATCTGCGGCGGGCCCGCGGCACGCGCGGAGGCGGCCAGGGCCGGGATCAGTGCGGCGAAGTCGGGGCGGCCCATCCGCGCGTGGGTGAGTCCGGCGCCGAGCAGGGCGTGGCCGTCCTGGTACTGCCAGCCGCGGATCTCGCTGATCCGGCCGAGGCCGACGAGTGCGGCGGGCCTGAGCTGCCCGGAATTGACGGTGGCCATGAGGTCGGTGCCGCCCGCCACGGGGACGGCCGTCGGCATGGCGGCGAGCGCCGCGACGGCCTCGTCCAGCGAGGCGGGCAGCGTCACGGCCTGCGCCGCCTGCGGTGCGTGCGTGGTCAAACCGGCTGCCCCTTCCCGCTGCCCCACCTGGTCCCACCTGTGTTGCCGTACGGTACGTGCTGACAGGGCGGACGTGGCAACTCTGGCACATTCTCGCGAGACCCGAACGCGGGGGTCCGCTAGGAGGCATTCACCCCTCTCGCCAGGCGGATGGTCCGTTTTCGCACGGCATCGCCGATCAGTTCCAATTGCGCTCTTCGGTGCCCCTTGTGTGCGTTT